>MEDW01000043.1 GCA_001724215.1 Erythrobacter sp. SCN 62-14
TCTTTGCCACGCTCTATCCCGGCTGCGTCGCCGACACCCCACTGTTCCGCCATGCTCCCAAGGCGTTCCAGACGATCTTTCCCTGGTTCCAGAAGAACATCACCAAGGGCTATGTCTCGCAGCCCCTATCGGGTGAACGCGTGGCGCAGGTGGTGGCAGACCCCGGCTTTACCCGCTCAGGCGTCCACTGGAGCTGGGGCAATCGCCAGAAACCGGGCGCCGAGGCCTTTGCTCAACCTCTCTCGGCCAAGGCGGAAAACGCGCGGCGTTCGGCTCGTCTATGGGATTTGAGCTGTGGTTTGCTCGGCCTCGAAGTGAACCAGATATCGCAAGCGGCCTAAGCGCAGCGTCAACCAGTAGCTCAGAATAAATCTGGCGGAGAGGGTGGGATTCGAACCCACGTTACCGTTGCCGGTAAACCGCATTTCGAGTGCGGCGCATTCGACCACTCTGCCACCTCTCCGCAGGCATTCTGGCGGCTTTCATCCCCCGGTCGATGGAGGAGCCCTGCACAAAATGAGCGCGCCCGTTAGCGCAGGCCCGCTGGCTTGCCAAGAGCCTTCCCACCACAAAATGCGGGCATATCGTCGCACTTGCCGAAGGGAATGCTTGTTTTGCATCTGCGAAGGCCCATAATAAGAGCCATGGACCGAGCAGAGTTCTTCTCCAGTCAAGCGGGCCGCACCATCATCGCCCCGCGTCAGACCCGCGCCCGTTTCAGCATTGGCGACGTGGTGCGCCACCGCCTGTTCGGCTTTCGCGGTGTGGTTTTCGATATTGATCCGGTCTTCGCCAATTCCGAGGAGTGGTACCAATCCATTCCCGAAGAAATGCGTCCCTCGCGCGACCAGCCATTCTATCACTTGCTCGCGGAAAACGACGATTCGAGCTATGTCGCCTATGTCAGCCAAGGCAATCTGGTTGGCGATGCGGCTGGTGGGCCGGTCGATCATCCCAACGTCTCGCAATTGTTCGGCCCGTTCAAGGATGGCCGCTACAAGATGCGGCGCGCGCTGATGCACTGATTTGTTGACCAGCCTTGCGGCTGGTTGTTCCTCGCAAAGGCTCGGGCGGGCGGTCGCCCTTGCGGCCCTGATGGGCCGGGGTTCGTCAGTTCTTCAGCTTCCAGCCTGAACGCAGCAGCGCATAAACCGCAACCGCCAGCACCCCATTAAACAGGCCAACGCCCAGCGCCGCTGTCCAGACCGCACCCGCGCTGCCGATGTCGCTTTGCCCCAGAAAGCCATAGCGGAAGCCTGAAATCACATAGAAAAACGGATTTGCGCGGCTCACCGCCTGAAAGGCCGGCGCGAGATTATCAATCACATAGAAAGTGCCCGACAAGAGCGACAAGGGCGCAATCACGAAATTGGTCACGGCTGCGTTGTGATCGAATTTCTCCGCCCACACCGAAGTGGCAAGCCCGATCAGCGCCAGCATCACCGATCCCATCAGGCCGAACCACAAGACCGCCCAAGGCTCTGCCATGGCCAGCGACACGCCCGGCCACAACACCATTGCCAGCGCCACCGCCAGACCCACGCCAATCGCCCGGGTGACAGCGGCCATCACGATCCCCGCCATCAATTCGCCGGGAGACAAGGGCGGCATCAACAGATCGATGATCGTGCCCTGCATCTTGCCTGCCAGCAGCGAAAACGACGAATTGGCAAAGGCGTTCTGCATCATGCCCATCATGATGAGCCCCGGCGCGACGAAGCTGGCAAAGGGCACGCCCAGCACCATGCGGCCCTCGCGCCCCAAGGCGACAGTGAAGATCACCAGAAACAGCAGCGTGGTGACCGCAGGCGCCCAGATTGTCTGGGTCTGCACCTTGAGAAACCGCCGCACCTCCTTCATATAGAGCGCAGCGAGGCCCACCCGGTTGATGCCGGTAATGATGGGAACGCCGCGTTGGGGAAAGGGCTTGGGAGGCGTGGTCGAGCCTTGAGCAGGCTTGTCATGCTGCGGCTTTTGCGCCACGGACAAATCAGACGTTTTCTCAGGCGGGAAAGCTTGCTCGGACATGGCGCCTCGCCTAGGCGCTTGACGGGGTGTTGACAAGCTGCCCCGCCGGTGCGCCGATTGGCCACGCGCCCGCGCGCACATCAAGAGCAGGTAGATACTATGAGCTGGACAGACGAGCGCATCGCAACGCTCAAGAAAATGTGGGAAGGCGGTGCCACCGCCAGCCAGATTGCCGAAGAGCTGGGCGGGGTCAGCCGCAATGCCGTAATCGGCAAGGCACACCGGCTGGGGCTCAAGTCGCGCCCCTCTCCCGTCAAGACCAACGAGAAGAAGGCCGCAAGCGCTGCTGCGCCTGCCGCCAAAAAGCCTCCTTCGCCCCCGCGCGCGCCTGCCGAGGCCAAGCCAGCCCCCGCTCCAAAGCCTGCTGCCGCCGAAGAGCCCGCTCGTCCCGCAGCCAGCAGCAGCGCGCCGGTGCCCGAGCCTGCGCGGCCCGCTGCCACCAGCGCCACGCCGTCACAGCCCATCCCCGGTCCTTCGGCCGATTTGCCCAAGATCGTCTCGGTTGGGCCGGGCGGGTTCCTGCGTCAGGGGCCCGGTGATCAACAGGCTCCGATCCCCCCTGCCCCGCCGCGCCGGCTGGTTCCGGCCAAGCCCAGCCCGGAAATCGCTGACAAGACCAGCCTGCTCGATCTGTCGGACAAGGTGTGCCGCTGGCCGATGGGCCATCCGGGTGAGCCCGATTTCCATTTCTGCGGTGCCCCGGTAAACCCGGGCTTTCCCTATTGCGTCGAACATTGCGGGCGCGCCTATCAGGCGCAATTGCCGCGCGGTGTGCGCCGCCCGCCTCCACCGCTGCCCTTTGGCGGGCCGCGCGTGCGCTAAGCGGCGCGTGCGGCGTGCCTGCTGGTTCACCCAATCTGCCCAATCTGTCCGGCATCCCTTCAGCCGCTGGTCTGCTGGTGGCGGCGCTGTGGGCAACACAAATCAGTCCGGCCCATGCGCAACAAGCCGCTGCGCCATTTCCGAGTGCGCCGCATGATCAAGCGCAGCCGCAACTGATTCCGCAAGAGCCCGAAAACCCCGCGCCGCCTGAACCTGTGCTGCCCCTTAATGGTGCGCCCGAAGACCCGACGGCGGCGGCACCTGAAGCCCTGCCAATCAAGGACGCGCAACAGGCAGCCGATGATGCCCAGACCGATGCGCTGGCGGCGGCTGCACCTGAGGCCAATCCGACCTTGCCCGAAGCGGTGCGCGCGATGATCGAGGCCGCGATCGAGGATGAAAAGGAGGCAACGGTGCTGGCGGTGCTCGAATTGGCACGCAAGACCAATCCCGGCAGCGAAGACGAGATCACCGCGATCCGCACCGCCTATCGCGAAAAACTCGCCGCCGACAAGCAGGTTGCCGAAGCGCAGAAGGTCGAAGCCCTGCGCACTGCGGGAATGCTGGAAAACTGGGATGGGCGCGGCGAACTTGGCGCGTTCCAGTCGACGGGCAATGCCGAAGTGATCGGATTTACCGCCGCGCTCACTTTGAACAAACGCGGTTACAACTGGCGTCATCGCCTCACTGGACGGGCTGACTATCAACAGACCAACAGCGTGGTGCGGCGCGAGCAGTATCTGGCGACCTACGAACCCAATCTCAAACTCTCCGAGCGGGTCTTCGCCTTCGGGTTCGGCCAGTATGAACAGGACCGCTTTCAGGGCTTTACCGGCCGATACACGCTGTCGTCCGGCTTGCGTTACGAACTGGTCGATGATGGTGCAGTGACCCTCTCCGCCAAGGTTGGCCCCGCATGGCGGAGCACCAATTTTGTCGATGGCACCAATCTCAACGAATTGGCCGCGCTCGGTGCGCTGGATCTGAGCTGGAAGCTGACTGACAACATCACACTGACCAGCAACAGCAACCTCATCCTGCAGAACAGCAACAGCACGCTGGTGAGCCAGAACGGGGCGCTGGCGAAGGTCGCGAGCAAGCTGTCGGTGCGATTGTCGCACACGGTTGAATACAACACCCAGCCGCCGGTGGGCGCGGTCAATACCGATATGCTGAGCCGCGTAACGTTGATCTACGATTTCTGATTTAGGCCTTTTGGGCAAACCAGATCACATGATGCGCGCCCTTGTTATTGGGGCGCGAACGCACCTTGCGCTCCTCCACGTCCAGCCCTGCATCTTTCAAACGCTTGCGGAAGGCCGGATCAGGCGCGGCTGACCATACGGCAAGGATCCCGCCGGGTTTGAGAGCATCGCGCGCCTTGGCAAGGCCGGTGCGCGAATAGAGCCGGTTGTTCTCCCAGCGCACCAGCCCATCGGGGCCATTATCGACATCGAGCAGGATTGCGTCATATTTGGCGCAGGTGTCGTCATTGGCGTCATCAATCAGCGCAGCGACATCGCAGATCTTGAGATCAAGGCGCGGA
Organism: Erythrobacter sp. SCN 62-14; assembly: GCA_001724215.1. Lineage (GTDB taxonomy): Bacteria > Pseudomonadota > Alphaproteobacteria > Sphingomonadales > Sphingomonadaceae > Erythrobacter. The sequence continues at coordinate 4,397 of MEDW01000043.1, forward strand.
TCGTTGAGGCTATCGCCGGTCAGCTCTGCCATCGGGCCTTGCGCCCATTCGATGATCTTGTCGGAGATTTCCGCCACCACAATCTCAGCCCGCGCGCCTGCTTTGCTGAGCGCCATGCGGTAGGTGAAGCCCATGCCATAGCCGCCGATCAGGATGCGCGGGTTTTCCTTGGCGAGCCGTTGGAGCGTCAATTCAGCAAGCTGTTCTTCGGAAAAGCGCATCCGGGTGCTCATCAGCTCATTGCGCCCGAGCACGATCATGAAATCGCGCCCGTGACTGTAGAGTTCAAGCGTTTCGACGTCGTCGATTTCGGCGGTGTCAATCAGTTCACGTTTCAGCATGGGGCCCCCTTATCTCAGCCGCGCGCAAAAAACCCGCCGGAATTGCTCCCGGCGGGTGTTTTGTTTGTGTTTGAGGACTGGCTTAGTCCTTGAGGAAGTCGGGCAGGCCGGCAGGCGCGCTGTCACGCTCACGGCCACCACGATCACCACCACGGCCACCGCGATCGCCGCCGCGGCCACGATCACCGCCGCCGCGCGGACCGCGACGATCACCGCGGTCACCACGATCACCGCGCGGTTCACGCGGTTCGCGCGGCGGACGGGTATCTTCCAGCTCTTCGCCGGTTTCCTGATCAACCACGCGCATCGACAGGCGAACCTTGCCGCGCTGGTCGATTTCGAGCACTTTGACCTTCACTTCCATGCCTTCCGACACGACATCGGTCGGCTTTTCAACGCGCTCGTTCTTCATTTCGCTGACGTGGACGAGACCATCCTTGCCGCCCATGAAGTTCACAAAAGCGCCGAAATCGACGATGTTGACAACCTTGCCGGTGTAGATCTTGCCGACTTCGGCTTCCTCGACGATGCCGAGGATCCACTTCTTCGCGGCCTCAATCTCATCAAGGTTCGAGGACGAGATCTTGATCACGCCTTCATCGTCGATGTCGACCTTGGCGCCGGTTTCAGCCACGATCTCGCGGATCACCTTGCCGCCGGTGCCGATGACGTCACGGATCTTCGACTTGTCGATCTGGATCGTTTCGATACGCGGTGCGTGCTTGGAAACTTCGGTGCGCGCACCCGTCAGCGCCTTGGCCATTTCGCCAAGGATGTGCATCCGGCCGGCCTTCGCCTGTTCCAGAGCCTTGGCCATGATTTCCTGCGTGATGCCGGCAATCTTGATGTCCATCTGCATCGTGGTGATGCCGTTTTCCGTGCCTGCAACCTTGAAGTCCATGTCGCCGAGGTGATCTTCATCGCCCAGAATGTCCGAAAGGACGGCGAATTCATCACCTTCGAGGATCAGGCCCATGGCGATGCCGCTGACGGGAGCCTTGATCGGCACGCCCGCGTCCATCATCGACAAGCACCCGCCGCACACAGTGGCCATCGAGGACGAGCCGTTCGACTCGGTGATGTCCGACAGAACACGGATGGTGTAGGGGAAGTCTTCCTTGCTCGGCAGCACGGGATTGAGCGCGCGCCATGCAAGCTTGCCGTGGCCGACTTCGCGGCGACCCGGCGCGCCGAAGCGGCCCACTTCACCGACCGAATAGGGCGGGAAGTTGTAGTGCAGCATGAAGCTGGAATACGAAAGGCCTTCGAGCCCGTCGATCATCTGCTCGGCATCCTTAGTGCCGAGCGTGGTGGTGCAGATTGCCTGCGTTTCACCGCGTGTGAACAGCGACGAGCCGTGGGTGCGCGGGAGGAAGCCCACAATGGCTTCGATCGGGCGGACCTGATCGAGCTTGCGCCCGTCAATACGCGCGCCTTCTTTCAGGATCGCGGTGCGCACGATGTCGGCTTCGACCTTCTTCATGGTCTTGATCGCGACCATCTGGGTCTGCGGGGTTTCTTCCGCAAAGGCTTCCTTGGCCTTGGCCCGCGCTTCGTTCAGCGCATTGGAACGCGCCGACTTGTCGGTGAGCTTGTAAGCCGCGGCAATATCCGCGCCGACGAGGTCCTTGAGCTTCGCCTTGATGTCGGCGGTGTTGTCGGAGATATCGACGTCCCACGGATCCTTGGCGGCCTGTTCAGCGAGGCTGATGATCGCGCCGATCACCTTGCGGATCTCGTCATGGGCAAACATCACCGCGCCGAGCATTTCGTCTTCGGTGAGTTCCTTGGCCTCGGATTCGACCATCATCACCGCTGAATCAGTGGCGGCCACGACGAGGTCGAGGCGACCTTCGGCGAGCGCCTTGTCCTGTTTGGGATTGAGGACATATTCGCCATCGATGTAGCCAACGCGCGCAGCGCCAATCGGGCCCATGAAGGGCACGCCCGAAATGGTGAGCGCAGCCGAGGCCGCGATCATCGCAACGATATCAGCCTCGGTTTCGCCGTCGAACGAGAGAACCTGCGCAATGACGTTGATTTCGTTGTAGAAACCTTCGGGGAACAGCGGGCGGATCGGACGGTCGATCAGGCGGCTGGTGAGCGTTTCCTTCTCGGTCGCGCCGCGTTCACGCTTGAAGAAGCCGCCGGGGATACGGCCAGCAGCCGAAAACTTTTCCTGATAGTGGACGGTAAGCGGGAAGAAATCCTGGCCCTCTTTCACCGATTTCGCAGCCGTGACAGCGCACAGCACAACGGTTTCGCCATAGGTCGCCAGCACGGCGCCATCGGCCTGACGGGCAATACGGCCCGTTTCCAGAGTGAGGGTCTTTCCGCCCCACTCCAGCGATACAGTCTTGGTGTCAAACATGGATATTCCTTTTGACCCGCGCGCCCTATTGCGTGCGGGGCCTCTTATGCCGGAAAAAGCCGCTCCGGCGCGGTGCGGGGCCGATTGAGCCCCTGGCCCCTTCACCGAATTGCAAAGGATAGCCAAACTGGTTGCGCGCCAGTCATACACGAATGCAGCGGCGCGGTAAATTTCGGGCTTTAGCGCCAGATTGTTACAATCCGTCGCAGCGCTGCCTGAATGCGCAATGTCCCAGATGCAAAACGGCCCGCCGGGTGGGGCGGGCCGAAATCGTCAGATTACTTACGCAGACCCAGTTTCTGGATCAATGCGTTGTAACGCTCCACGTCCTTCTTCTTGAGATAGGCAAGCAGCGTGCGACGCTTGTTCACCATCATCAGAAGACCGCGACGCGAATGGTTGTCCTTGTGGTGATCCTTGAAGTGTTCGGTCAGGTTGCGGATGCGCTCGGTGAGGATTGCAACCTGCACTTCGGGACTGCCGGTGTCCTTGGGATCACGGGCGTTGTCAGCAATGATTTCCTGCTTCTTTTCGGCGGTAACCGACATATCAATTCTCTCTTACTCAGCGACATCGGGAAGGTTGAACCCGCGCACGACCTTGGCCGTGCCATCCGTCACTTCCATCAGCGCGACCGGGACCGTGCCCAGTTTCGCCAGATAAAGCCCGGATGATTGGGGCATGTCAGACAGCACCCGGCCCTGTCGGACCGCCTGCGCGCTTGTCTGATCGAGGTGAAGGGCCGGGATGTCGTCCAGCCCTGCCTCCAGCGGCAGGAGTAGGTATTCAAGGCTGCGCGCCTTAGCCGCTTCCTCCAGTTTGTCCAGCGAAATCGCTTGGGCCTCAGTGAAAGGGCCTGCTTTGGTCCGGCGCAGGTAGGTGACGTGGCCGCAAGTGCCCAGCATCAAGGCGATGTCGCGAGCAAGCGAGCGGATGTAAGTGCCTTTGGAAACATGGGCGATGAGGGTCACTTCAATCAACACGTCGTCACCCTGAACTTGGTCCAGGGTCCATTCCTCGTCCCGCGCAGCCAGTGCTTGCGGTGCGATGGATGCTGAAACAAATTCAGCATGACGAAGTTGGAGCGCGTGGATCGTCACGCTGCGCGCCTTCAGCGCCACCGCCTCCCCTGCCCGCGCCAGATCATAGGCGCGCGCGCCGTCAACCTTGAGCGCAGAATAGGCGGGCGGGACTTGCTCAATCGGACCGGTGAAGCGGGGCAGCGCGGCTTCCAACTCGGCCAAAGTGGGCCGCACAGCGCTGGTCACCACAACCTCGCCTTCGGTGTCGAGCGTGTCAGTCTGCTCGCCGAACTGGACAGTGAATTCATAGATTTTGCTGGCATCGAGCATCCGCCCGGCCAGCTTGGTCGCCTCGCCCAGCGCAATCGGCAGCACGCCTTCGGCCAGCGGATCAAGCGTGCCGCCGTGGCCGACCTTGGTCTTGGCATAGCCATGTGTACGCAGCACGCGCTTGACCGCGCTCACGCCTTGGGTCGAGCCCAGTCCGCGCGGCTTATCAAGGATCAGCCAGCCCGAAAGCGGCGCGGGTGTGCCGGTTTCTTCCATCATCGCGCTTAGCCGACCAGCCGCGCAACGCTATCGGCAAGGCCCAAAAAGAACTGCATCGCAAATTGCACCGGCGGGCCAAGGATTGCGCCGAGCCACCCTGTGCCGAACACCCAGCTTGCGCCGATCACCAGTAAGAGCAGCGCCATGCCCACGCCCTGCAACCGCTCCCACCCGGCGCGCAAACGTTCAGGGAGCAATCCGCCAACAATGTGCGAACCATCAAAGGGCGGGATCGGCAGAAGGTTGAACAGGCCGAGGAATATGTTGACGAGGAGGAAATAGAACAGCCCTGTCGAGAGCCAAGCGACCTCGCCCGTGCCATCGACCAGGAACGACGCGCCCGTTGCCGTGCCATCGCCAAAACCGAGCCCTGCCGGCATGGTCAGCCCGAGGATCACCGCGCCCACCAGCGCCAGCACAAAATTGCTGCCCGGCCCGGCGGCCGCCACCGCCATCATGCCAAATCGCGGATTATCCAGCCGCCACTTGTTAACGGGAACGGGCTTAGCCCAGCCGAACACCGGAGCCCCCAGCAGCGCCAGCGCGCCGGGAACCACCAGCGTCCCAACCGGATCGACATGAGCAATCGGGTTCAGCGTCAACCGCCCGCGCTCGCTCGCGGTGGGATCGCCCAGCAGCTTTGCGGCATAGCCATGCGCGACTTCGTGAAAGACAATGGCAAACACCAGCGCAGGGATCAGCACCAGGGCAAGGGTCAAGGTTTCGCTCATGAGCGTGGAGATAGGGAGCGCGAGGCGATAAAGCCAGAGCGCAGCAACGCGCTTTTCATTGGCTAAGCGCTGCGCTGAAATGCTTGCGGCACAGCGCAACATAGCGATCATTGCCGCCGATTTCGGTCTGCTCGCCCTGCCTGACCGGCTTGCCCGCCTCGTCCACCCGCAGGTTCATGGTTGCCTTGCGCCCGCAATGGCACACGGCCTTCAATTCCACGAGCGCATCGGCAATCCCCAGCAGCACCGCCGAGCCGGGGAACAACTCACCCTGAAAATCGGTGCGCAGGCCATAGCACAGCACCGGAATGCCGCCCTCGTCCGCCAGCCGCGCCAATTGCCACACCTGTTGAGGCGACAGGAACTGCGCTTCATCCACCAGCACGCAATCTAGCGGCGCGGTGAGGTGCTCGGCCATCACATCGGCCCACAGATCAGTTTCGGGCGCATAGAGATGCGCGCCTGCCTCAAGCCCGATGCGGCTTTGCACCATGCCGGCCGAGCGCGTATCGAGCGCGGCCGTCCACACCATCGTGCGCATACCGCGTTCACGATAGTTGAAATCGGCCTGCAACAGGCTCGAGGATTTGCCCGCGTTCATGCTGGCGTAGTAGAAATAGAGCTTGGCCATAGAGGTGTAACTAGCCGTTCTGCGATCATGCGGCGAGGTGGCCGTTGAACCTTTTGCCCGGTTGATGCGTAGTGTCTTTATGATGCGCGCGCCAACCACCCTTGTCAGGATGTTTTTGCTGTCACTGCTTGCGCTGCTGACGCTGGGCAACACAGCCGCCTCGCCGATGCGCTACACGCTCGATGCACGCGCCAGCGAGGTGGCCGCCAAGGTGCCCTTTTTCGGCCTTGCGAGCAAAACCGCGCGCTTTCCCAAGATGCAGGGCATGGTCAGCATCACCCCCGGCGCGCCCGAACGCGCGGTGATCGATGTAACTTTCGATGCCACCGCGCTTGAAGCGCCCGACCGCGTGACCTTGGCACGGCTGCGCGGCGAGAAGTTCTTTGATGTGGAAAATTATCCCACAGTGCGATTTGTCGGTCGGTCCCTGAAACTCACCAGCCCAACACAGGGCAAGGTCGAAGGGGAGTTGACAGCGCGCGGCATCACCCGTCCGCAAGTGCTTGAAGTCACATTCGAAGAAGATCCCGTGACAAGCCCCGGAAAGCCGATCCGCTTCACCGGCAGCACCACGATCGACCGGCGCGATTACGGGATGAAAGCCTATCCGATGATTGTCGGCAGCAAGGTAGATATCACGCTGAAAGCGCGCATGGTGCCGCGCTAAATTTCTTCGCGCGCGCCCTCATCCGGGTCGTCGGAAAGGTCTCTGGCCACTTTGGGATCGCGCAGCAGGGCCTCGATCCGGTCCGCCTCGGCAAAGCTTTCATCCTTGCGAAATTTCAGCTTGGGCGCGAATTTGAGGCCCAGACGCTGCGCAACCTCGCGCTGCAGAAACGCGGTGTTCTGCCGCAGGGCGTGAACAACCTCATCCTCGCCTGCGCCCATCAAGGGTTTGATGTAGGCGGTTGCGTGGCGCAGATCGGGCGTCATGCGCACCTCGGTGACGGAAATATGCGCAGCGCTCACCACATCATCATGCACTTCGCCGCGCGCCAGCAATTCGGACAGGATATGCCGCACCCGCTCGCCCACCTTGAGGACGCGCACCGATTGCTGTTCGGCGTTGTGGGTCTCGCGCTTGCCCATCACGCCATGCCTGTGTTGCTGGGTGTAGGGCGCGGTGTGGGGATCGCGGTGGAGGTGGAGCGCGCATAAAGCGTGCCGTCCTCGCCCAGCAATTCGCCTTCAAGAAACACCACGCGCCGTCCCGCCTTCACCACACGGCCTTTGCCGATAATGACTGCGCCTGCGGGGATAAGGCGAATGAGGCTCATGGAAATATCGAGATTGAGCGGCGCCGCCTCACCACCAGTGGAGGCGACATAGGCATAGCCCATCACATCATCGAGATAGCCTGCAACCAGCCCCCCCTGCACGCCGCCGCGCCAGGTGGTCATCTCGCGCTTGACAGTAAAGCGCATCGTGGCCGTCTGGGAAGCTTCGTCCCAGCCGACAAACTCGCTGCCGAGCAGCGCCGTATGCGGCGACTGCCCGGCATCTTCGGGAAAATATCCAGCCTCGCTCACAACGTCCGCTCACGCTCCTCGACCGAGAAGACTTCGAGGTTGTCGCCCGGCTTGATGTCGTTGGTGTCTTCGAGCACCACGCCGCATTCTAGCCCTGCGCGCACTTCGTCGACATCGTCCTTGAACCGGCGCAGCGATGCGATCTTGGTCGCCGAGACGATAACGTCCTGACGGGTAAGACGCGCAAACAGCCCTTTCCGGATCGCCCCTTCGAGCACGAGCAGACCAGCGGCCTTGTCGCGCTTGCCAGCGGGGAAGACCTGCTTGACTTCCGCGCGGCCAACCACGGTTTCGATCCGCTCTGGCCCAAGCTCGCCCGCCATTTCCTTGGCGACCGCATCGGTGAGGTGGTAGATGACATCATAATACATCATCCGCACCCCATCGCGCTTCACCAGATCGCGCGCCTTGGCGTTGGGACGCACGTTGAAGCCGATGATCGGAGCCTTCGAACCTGCCGCCAGCATCACATCGCTTTCAGTGATCGCACCCACGCCTGCATTAAGCACGCGGACCTTGATCTCATCATTCGAAATGGCGTGGAGCGCATTGACGATCGCCTCGACGCTGCCTTGCACATCGGCCTTCACCACCACCGGATATTCGATGACGTTGGATGCAAGGTTGTTGAACATCGTGTCGAAATTGGTGGGAGCCAGCGTGGTGCGCTTTTCGTTCGCCTGTTCCTGACGATACTTGGCCACTTCGCGCGCGCGCTGTTCGTTCTCGACCACGGTGAGCGTGTCGCCCGCAGACGGCACGCCGCCAAGGCCAAGCACTTCGACCGGCATCGAGGGGCCTGCTTCCTTCAGCTGCTGGCCCTTGTCATCGACAATCGCGCGAACCCGGCCCGACTGCGTGCCGACCACGAAATTGTCGCCGCGCTTCAGCGTGCCTCGTGTAACCAGCACAGTGGCGACCGGGCCGCGGCCCTTATCAAGCTGGGCTTCGATCACCTTGGCCTCAGCATCGCGATCGGGGCGAGCCTTGAGCTCCAGCAATTCAGCCTGCAGCGCAATCGCTTCGAGCAGCTTGTCGAGCCCGTCGCCCGTCTTGGCCGACAATTCCACATCCTGCACATCGCCGCTCATCGCTTCAACGATGACTTCGTGTTCAAGCAGACGCTCGCGGATCTTTTGCGGGTTGTATTCAGGCTTGTCCGATTTGGTGATCGCCACGATCATCGGCACGCCTGCAGCCTTGGTGTGATTGATCGCCTCAATGGTCTGCGGCATCAAGCCATCATCGCCGGCCACCGCAAGGATCACGATATCGGTGACATTGGCCCCGCGCATCCGCATTTCGGTGAAAGCGGCGTGGCCGGGGGTGTCAAGGAAGGTGATCTTCTGCTTGTCCCCAGAGGGCAGTTTTGCGGTGATCTGATAGGCGCCGATGTGCTGGGTGATGCCGCCGGCCTCGCCCTTCACCACATCCGTGCCGCGCAGAGCATCGAGCAAGCTGGTCTTGCCGTGATCGACGTGGCCCATGATGGTGACCACCGGCGGACGCGGCTTTTGCGTCTCGATGGGGTCTTCATCAGTGCTGGTGTCGATATCGACATCGCTGGCCGACACCCGCGTGATGTTGTGGCCAAATTCCTCAACCAGCAGTTCGGCGGTGTCCTGATCGATCGTCTGGTTGACGGTGACCATCATGCCCATGTTGAACAGGGCCTTCACCAGATCGGCGCCCTTTTCGGCCATGCGGTTGGCCAGTTCGCTGACAGTGATCGCCTCGGGCACGACCACATCGCGCACCTGCTTTTCACGCGGCTTCGACGGCCCGCCCTGTCCGCGGCGTTCCTTTTCACGAGCGCGCTTCAAGGCCGCAAGGCTGCGCGCACGGCGGCCTTCGTCCTCGTTGAGCGCGCGGGTGACAGTCAGCTTGCCCGAACGGCGGTTGTCCTTGCCTTCGTCGCTGGGAGCGGCGCGCTTTTCTTCCTTCTTCTTCTTGACTTCGGGCTTCTTGGGCTCAGGGCGCTCAACCGGAGTAAAGCGGCGCGGTGAGGGCGCGGTGTCGCCCTTGGGAGCAGCGGCGGGCGCTTCAGCCGGGGCCTCAGGCGCTGGTTCCGCAGGAGCGGCAGCTTCAGGCTCAGCCGGTGCTGCCGGAGCGGACGCAGCAGCTTCGCGAGCGCGCGCAGCCTCTTCCTCGGCGCGCTTTTCCTCAGCGCGGCGGCGTTCCTCTTCCTCGCGGGCGCGCGCTTCGGCTTCCTCGCGCTTGCGCGCTTCTTCCGCGAGACGCAGGCGCTCTTCCTCGGCTTCGAGCTGGAGGCGCTTGACGCGCTCTTGCGGGGTTTCGCCCGCCGGAGCGGCACGCTTGGCAGGCGCAGCAGGACGCGTCGGCGCGGGCGGCGGCGGCGCAGGCGGAGGAGGAGGAGGCGGTGGCGGAGCGGCGGCCTCGCTGCCCGGCTTGCCGAGCACGCGGCGGCGCTTCACCTCGACCACGACCTTGTTGGTGCGGCCATGGCTGAAGGTCTGCTTGACCTCGCCCGCATCAACCGACCGCTTGAGGCCAAGAGGCTTGCGGGTGCGCTGGTTTTCGTCGTCGCTCATTACTGCAATTACGTCCTTCGATCCAAATTCACATCATATCGGAAGCGCTGTGAAGCGCCCCCACCTCGCCGGGCGTATCCCGGTCATCATCTTTCGCAAACGCGATCAGCCGCGCGAGCGCATCACGCACTCGCCCTGCGGCCCGCTGGTCGCCCGCATGCCCGGCAACGCCAAGGTGGACAACATTGTCGCGGCCCAATGCCACAGACAGCGCCGCCCGGTCCAGAGGCAAGGTCACACCCGTCAGGCCCGAGCCTTCGGCATCCATCCCCACTCGCCAAGCCTGATCGAGCTTGCGCCGCCCATCCTCGCTGCTGTCGCTGGCATGGAGCAGCAGGGCAACGCGCCCGCTGCGCGCCTGTTCGGCGATCCGGGCAGAGCCCAGCACGATGTGGCCTGAACGCAGTTCCAGTCCCAGCCTGTCGGTAAAGCTGCGGGTCAGCGCCGCCTCAGCCATGGCCGCCAGATCATCGGGAATTGTCAGCTTTGCCCCCTTGAACGAACGCAGCAGCGCCCGCTTCAAGCTGCCATCGGCCACAGCATTTTCGAGCGCTGCGCGGCTCACGCCAACCCACGCGCCCCGCCCTGGAGCCTTGGCCCCTGCATCGGGCAGCACCAAGCCATCAGGCGAAATCGCAAGGCGCAGCAACGCAGCGCGCCCCGAGGTATCGCCGGTGAGCACACAGCGCCGCTCGCTCCCGCGGGTGCGGGAGTTCGCTTGTTCAGTGATGTCGGGCGTCAGGCGCTCATTGTGTGGAGTCCGCATGGGCGGCCTCCTCGGTCGGCGCCGCAGCGTCCTCGTCTTCGAACCAATGCGCGCGGGCAGCCATGATGATCTCGTTGCCCTGCTCTTCGGAAAGGCCATATTCGCCCAGCACACCGCCCTTGTCGGTTTCGCGCTGCGGACGGCGCTGCGGCGGGCCATCGGCGTTGTTGCGGCGACGCGGCGCTTCACGCTTCTTGGCGATAAGTTCGTCGGTGGCGAGATCCGCCAGATCATCCAGCGTCTTGATCCCCGCCTTGCCCAGCGTCACCAGCATGGCTTCGGTGAGGTGCGGTATGTCCGCAAGCGCATCTTCCACGCCCAATTCGCGGCGCACCTGGCGGTGGCCTTCTTCCTGACGCTCAAGCGCTTCCAAAGCGCGGCTCTGGAGTTCTTCGGCGAGTTCTTCGTCAAAGCCTTCGATGCTGGCGAGTTCGGCAAGATCGACATAGGCGACTTCTTCGAGTTCCGCGAATCCTTCGGCCACGAGCAACTGCGAGAGGGTTTCGTCAACGTCGAGTTCTTCCTCGAACATCTTGGAACGCTCGGCAAATTCCTTCGAACGCTTCTCGGAAGCCTCTTCCTCGGTCATGATATCGATCTGGTGGCCGGTGAGCTGGCTGGCCAGCCGCACGTTCTGGCCGCGGCGGCCAATCGCAAGGCTGAGCTGATCGTCGGGCACAACCACTTCAATGCGGCCATCTTCTTCGTCAAGCACCACGCGGGCGACAGTCGCCGGCTGAAGCGCGTTCACGACGAAAGTCGCGGTGTCTTCGCTCCACGGGATGATGTCGATCTTTTCGCCCTGCAGTTCCTGCACCACCGCCTGCACGCGGCTGCCCTTCATGCCGACACAGGCGCCAACCGGATCAATGCTCGAATCGCGGCTGATCACCCCGATCTTGGCACGGCTACCGGGATCGCGGGCGGCGGCCTTGATCTCGATGATGCCATCGTAGATTTCGGGCACTTCCTGCGCAAACAGCTTTTTCATGAATTCAGGATGCGCGCGGCTGAGGAAAATCTGCGGGCCGCGATTGTTGCGTTCCACCTTGGTGATGAGCGCACGCACGCGCTCGCCCACGCGGGCAGCTTCGCGCGGGATCTGCTGATCGCGGCGGATCACGCCTTCGGCGCGGCCGAGGTTCACGATCACATGGCCGAATTCGACCGACTTGATCACGCCGGTGATGACTTCGCCCTGACGATCCTTGAATTCTTCGTACTGGCGTTCGCGCTCGGCATCGCGAACCTTCTGGAAGATCACCTGCTTGGCCGACTGCGCATCGATACGGCCCAAATCAACCGGGGGCAGCGGATCGACGATGAAATCGCCAATCTTGGCGCCAGCCTGCAGCTTTTCGGCCTGCTTCAGATCAACCTGCTTGAAGTAGTCTTCCACCACCTCAACCACTTCGACCACGCGCCACAGCGTCAGATCGCCGGTCAGCGGATCAAGCTTGGCGCGAATGTCGTTTTCGGCGCCATAGCGGTTGCGCGCACTCTTCTGGATCGCCTCTTCCATCGCCTCGATGACGATCGCCTTGTCGATCATCTTTTCCGAAGCAACCGCATTGGCGATCGCGAGCAGTTCTGCCTTGTTGGCGGAAATGGCACTGGCCATCAGTCGTCTGCCTTTTCTTCTTCGTCGTGAGTGGTGTTGTCTTCAAGCAATTCTTCGGCGCCGCTGGTGTCAAGCGGGCGGGTCGCAGCGATCAGTGCATCGGTGAGCACCAGCCGCGCAGAATGGATTTCAGCCAGAGGCAGCTTGACCGCCCCGGCCTTGGCCTCGGTGATCAGAACAAAATCATCCTCAAGCCCGCCAAGCACGCCCTTGTTGACGCGCTGGCCAGCGTAGCCTTTTTCCATGACAATGCGCGCGTCGAAACCTGCCCAATTGGCAAAATCCTTGGGCCTCGTCAGCGGCCGGTCAATCCCGGGCGAGGACACCTCCAGATGATAGGCCTCCTCGATCAGGACTTCGCCTGCTTCCTCGGCAGCATCAATGGCATCCGAAACCCGGCGCGACAGTGCAGCGCACTGATCCAGCACCAATTGCCCGGTGGCCGGATCTTCCGCCATGATCTGGAGCGATTGCGCCCCGTCACCGGCTTCGGAGGGCATCATCGCGACGCGCACGAGTTCGAAACCCAAAGCGGCAGCTTCAGGTTCGATCAATCGGGTCAGGCGCGCAATATCGGCCAAGTCGGCTCCACAAACAAAACACAGGCCCCGGCCGTGCCGCAAAAGGCCAATCGTGCCGGCCCCTCGCGGCGCCAGCATCCAAACCTTGTCACGACAATGTCGGGATGGTTGCGCTGTTAGGTCAAGTCATGCCTTTTGGCAAGGGCAAAGCGCATCACGCGCCCCCCATGACCCAGTCGCGCGCATGCATCAGGAATGCGCGCCTTTCGGCCATCTCGTAATTTTCCGCATAGGCGCGCACGGCCAACACCTGCGACTTGGTCAGTCTGATATCAAATTCCAGCCCGTTAACGCCGCCAGTTTCCTCGCCCATTCGTAAGCGCACCGCTGTCGCGAACACTTCAATCGGGCCGACGCGCAGATAACCGCTGGCGTTCACGCCCAGCGGGCGCTCCAGCTCAAGCCGCGCGCCAGTCTGCGAAATATCGAGCAACATGCAATTTTGCGTTTCATAGACGCTGATAAGTTTGGCCGGAACCACAACACGCAGCCGAGCCGCTCCACGGCGACCAAGCATGTCAGCAAAAGTGGGCAAAGACGAAGCGGGAACCGGTCGCATGATACCCCACCTATGGGGCAAAATGCTGAAACAAGCCGCGCGGGTTCAATAGGGATAACTACGAGGGTCAGTCACGCACCGCGCGGCACCTTAGCAGTGCCGGGTAAACTACACGCCTAGATTGCCCGGTCGTCGTCAATATCACCATTGACCCACTTGCGGGCGGTCTCAACCAGAGCACGGCGCTCACGCTCCTCGAAATTCTCGTGATAATGACGGATTTCAATCACCTGAGCATCGGTCAGCGGTTCTTCGAATTCCAGGGCATTAAGCCCAAATTCACTACGTGTGACCACAGCGAAATGATCAATCACCCCGCATTTCAGGATCGCACCTTCACCCTCGCGCAGCGCATCAAGGATCGCCACCTGCGCTCCGGTGCGCGACAAGTTAAGCAGAATGCAGCGGTGCACTCGTTCAACCGCAACCAGTTGCCCCGGACGGCTCAACCGCAGGCGCGGCGCTGCGCGGCGTCCGATCTTTGAAAGCAACGGCTTCGGCGGCATTGGGGGGTCCGGATCGATCAAGCGCGCATCCCGTGTCAAATAGGCAGACGAAACAGCCGGCGACGAATGGCCCAAGCCCGTCTCGGTGCTTGTCCAAATCCGACCCGTGTCCATGCTAACGTTAAATGACACAGCGTGCGAAGGGCTCGCCGCGGCCAAGGGGCCAGCATGGTTCTTTGCCCGGACATTAAGCGACATCACCCACATCACCTATTCAACAGAACCAACCGCACGATCGTCGCGCGTCGGGACTGGAAGTGGGGTATCAGGCGAATCTCAGAATATCGTCAGATTCGCCTACCCGGCCTCGCACAGGTTTCCGAAGTTTGCCCAAATTCTTGTCGGATCTGCTCGGCCCTATGCAATTTGGATGGTTGTGTTGATGGGGCAAGGCTTGACAGGATGAGAACATTG
>MEDW01000044.1 GCA_001724215.1 Erythrobacter sp. SCN 62-14
CATTGGCGGGATACGCGGTGTCCTGCTCTCTATCGTCTTGCCGGGCGCTGAAGTGGGTATGTCCACCACCACCCAGACCTTCCTCGCCGAGACTGCCCCTGATGAGCCGACCCATGCCGCGATGCGCGAGATGTGCGCCTTTCTTGCCCATGTTGTTGGCAAAGAGGATCTGCCGACCTCGGCCTTCCAGCAGCAAGTGATGGCAACGGGTCTTGTCGGTGAGGTGCGTTTCGGCCGTAACGAGGGCGGACTGCAACACTTCCATCGCTGGCTTGATAAGGTGATCGCGGCAGACGACGCCACTCTTGCCGGCCTGCTTTCAGCGCCATGCCAGCCTTAATCGACCACGAGGCCCGCCGCACCGCGCTTGCCGAGGTGGCGGCCGAGCTTGTGGCGACCGGCGGCGCTGAGGCGGCAACCGTGCGTGCGGTGGCGGCGGCTGCGGGGTTCAGCACCAAGGCTGTCACCCATTACTTTCCGGACAAACGCTCCCTGATGTTGCTGACCTATCGCCACGCGGCCCTCAGCTCGCAGGCGCGCACCGATGCCTCGCAGCCTCCCGGCGGCGCCGATGTGGCAGCCTTGCTATACGCCCTGCTGCCGATCGCTCCCAAGGTGGAGCGTGATTGGCGCGTATGGTTCTCGTTCTGGGGGATTGCCATTGCCGATCCTGAATTTGCGGCTGAACAGCGCGAGCGGATGCGCGCTTTTGTCGCTCAGATCGCAGCGATTCTCGCGGCTGATCCGGCTTGCGCGCATCTTTCCCCAGACGAACGCCCCGCCGCTGCCAGCGCGCTGCTGGCTGCGCTGATGGGCACGGTTACGCAGGCGATCTTTGATCCTGAGGCCTGGCCCGCTGAACGCCAGGTCGCCAGCATCGACACGGCACTGATGCGGTTTGCGGGTCTGGATCTTGAGCACAAGAACAGGTGACCACAGCAGCGTATCAGTGATGATCGTCAGGCTGCGCAGCGTGCAGGTGGCTGCTGCGCCTTGCCTTGCCCGATGTTTCGGCCACTTTGCACAGGTGCCTCTTGACCCCGTGTGGTGTGGCGGTGGGTTTGCTCCTTGTTCGTCGAAGCGGCGTGTTTGCTGATCAGTCTTGGGAGCTGTGGCCTGCGCTCTGTTGCCGCGCGCGCAGGATTGCGCGGCGCCGGCGCAAGCTGGCAAGCAAGCCCCAAGCTGTCAGAATTGGACCAAAGAGGAATAAAGCCAAGGCGTCGTAACTGGCTCGTGTCCCTGTCGTCATCCGTTGCCCTTCCCACAGCGCCCAGAAGGTCGCTCCAGCCACAACGATCGACATCAAAAAGCCGCAGGCCAGCACAGCAATCCCGGGAGCTGTTTCCAGAAAGGCAAGCGACCTGAGCGTTGGACCAAGTGCTGGGCGATGCTGCGCGACCTGTGCGCGGATCCCCGCCTCCAGTTCATCCAGCAACGCCGTCGGATCGGCGATCTGGAACCGCGATTGTGCGCTCGACACGGCGCGCTGGGTAATGCTCCAGCGCTCATCCTTGTCTGTGATCAAATGCAACTGCGCCACCGAGTTTTGCCCTGAACTTTCCAGCGCCGCGACAGCAGGCCATGCTACAAACCCACGTCTCGTCAGCCCGGTTAGTGGCAGTATTGGTCGTTCTTGAATATGGATACCATCTGTTCCGAGACGCCAGGCATGGCGGCGAAATCCCTGTAACAAGGCGAGGCAGATACCAAACAAGGCGCCAACCAGAGCGATGATCATAATGTCATCGACTGCGTCCTCATTTCGAGGTTCGATGGCAGTCCACACGCCTCCGACCAACCACACGAGACTGAGCAAAATCAAAATTGCGACCCGGCCAGGCCGTCTGTGAGTTGCAATATATTCAGTCATGCGCGCCCCCACGGCAAAACGATTATGTCAGCCCGCCTGTGCTTTCATCAACATTGCGACGGCCACAGTTCAACAAATTTATCATGATCACGTCTGCTTTAGAGATCAGAAAAAATACGCCTGTATCAGAAAATTTTTCAAAATAAGATGCCAATGAATTTATAATGTTCATTCGGACCAATTCGAATTGCCGCTTTTTTTCTGAAGGATCATATCAAATTGCCACTTGAGCAAGTATTATTTCTGACCTTTTCACAAACGGGCGCGAACGTTCATGGCTGATGCGTCCGGGATACCGCGTCAGCGCGGATTTGCCGCGCGCGTGATGGCGAACTCAGGATTGCTAGGAACGTGGTTGGCTGGCTGCAGCTGGCTGGCCGCGATTGTGCCGATCAGGATTGGTAACGGCCTTTGCAAGGCGCGCATTCCGGCTCTTTGATCCGCTAAATCTGACGGCCGCCTAATATCTGCGATAGGGGAGTGCGCGCGCGCCGGGCTTGCAGGGCCTTCGGGCGGTGAGTAATGCCGCGGGCCATCTTTGACGAGGCCATGATGCAAGATTCGCAACTTTACCCGCATGCTCTGACCGGCCGACCGGTGATTTCAGCCACGGGCCTTTTCACGCCCCCTGAAAGCATCACAAATGCAGAATTGGTCGCAAGCTTCAATGCATTCGTGGACCGTCACAATGCTGCCCACGCTGCAGCGATTGCTGCCGGAGAGGTCGAAGCGCTCGCCTATTCGTCGGTGGAATTCATTGAAAAGGCAAGCGGGATCAAGGCACGTCATGTGATGGCCAAGGCGCCAGTGCTTGATCCCGAGATCATGGCGCCGCGCTGGCCGGAACGCGGTAATGATGAATTGTCGATTATGGCCGAAATCGGCGTAGCGGCTGCGCGTGAGGCGATGGCGCGGGCCGGGCGCGAGGCAAGCGATGTCGATGCGGTTCTGTGCGCGGCCTCGAATATGCAGCGCGCTTACCCGGCGATGGCGATCGAGATTCAACAAGCGCTTGGAATTGTTGGTTTCGGTTTTGACATGAATGTGGCGTGCTCATCTGCCACTTTCGGCATTCAGACCGCTGCCGATTATGTGCGGGCAGGCCATGCCAAGAGCGTGCTTGTGGTAAGCCCGGAAATCACCTCAGGGCACCTCAACTGGCGCGACCGCGACAGCCATTTCATCTTTGGTGATGTGGCAACCGCCGTGCTGGTGGAGGATGCAGCGATTGCGCCCGCGCAGCATTGGGAAATCGTGGGGACGAAGTTGAAGACGGTGTTCTCCAACAATATCCGCAACAATTTTGGCTTTCTCAACCACGCCCATCCCGAAACCGCTGAGGCTGCTGACAAGCTGTTCGTGCAGGAGGGGCGCAAGGTCTTCAAGGAAGTCGTGCCAATGGTGGCGCAGATGATCCTCGATGAAGCGGCGCGATTGGGGATTGATCCGACAGGCTTGCGCCGCCTGTGGCTGCATCAGGCCAATGCCGGCATGAACCGCCTGATTGCGCATAAGGTTTTGGGCCATGAGGCAAGTGAGGACGAGAGCCCGACAGTGCTCGACACCTATGGCAACACCTCGAGTGCGGGCTCGATCATCGCCTTCCACAAGCACAGCGATGATCTGGCCATCGGTGACGCCGGGCTGATCTGTTCGTTCGGAGCGGGCTATTCGGCTGGGACTGTGTTCGTGCGCAAGGTTGGCTAGCAACAGCAGTGCAAAGGTCTTGCTCGGGTGGCAGACTTGCTTGCGGGTAGGCGCTGTGCGCCCTAGATGCATAAGCATGGCAGGCGAAATTCTTGACAATCGCGGGCGCGGTGAGGCGGCGTGGAACTGGCCTTCGGTGCATCCTGAAGGGCGCCGCTTCGGGTTGATCGCAGTTGGTGTGAGCCTGTTCTTCCTGCTGTTCGTGGGCTGGCCGTTGGTCGGCTGGCCCATTATGGCTTTGGCGGCGGGTATTTTCGCATTCTTTCGTGATCCCGAGCGCGTTGTGCCGCAGTATGAAGCGGCCATTATCGCACCTGCTGATGGCTTGGTGACTGCGATCAGCGAGGTTGAGCCCCCGCTTGAGCTGCAGGTTGAGGACGCTGCGGGAGAGGCGGGTCTGCCGGGCGGACCAGTCATCCGCATCTCCATTTTCATGAGCGTTTTTGATGTTCACATCAATCGCGCGCCAGTGGGGGGTACGGTGAGGCGGGTGGTCTATGTGCCTGGCCGCTTCATGAATGCAGAGCTCGACAAGGCAAGCGAGGATAATGAACGCCAGCACATCCTGATTGAGCGCGGGGATGGTTTGAAATTGGGTTTTACCCAGATTGCAGGGCTGGTGGCGCGGCGCATTGTGCCGTTCGTGAAGCCGGGCGACATTGTCGCCAAGGGGCAGCGGGTCGGATTGATCCGTTTCGGCAGTCGGGTTGATGTTTATCTGCCTGCTGGAACCGATGCGCGCGTGATGGTTGGACAGCGCATAGTCGCAGGAGAGACAGTGTTGGCCGAAATTGGCCAGCGCATTTTGATTGAAGGCATCGTTCAATGAGCCGTATGCCGCGCCGTCGTGCGCCCGGGTTCCTGCCTGCACGGCTTGGCCCGAAAGCGGCTGAAGATGAGGACGGCGCGAACATTGGTGCGAGCCGACTAACGCTGCGTGCGATGCTGCCTAATGCGATCACAGCAGCAGCGCTGTGTGCAGGGCTCACCGGGATTCGTTTTGCGATTGAGGGTGAGTGGAAATTTGCGGTTCTGGCTGTTGTGCTGGCAGGGGTGCTCGATGGAATTGATGGTCGTATTGCCCGGCTGCTCAATGCGCAGTCGCGGTTCGGGGCGGAACTCGACAGTCTGGCAGATTCGCTTTCTTTCGGCGTCGCCCCGGCGCTGATCCTGTTCCTGTGGGCACTTAAAGACTTGCCGACTGTCGGGTGGCTTGCAGCGCTCGCCTTTGCGGTGTGCTGCGCTTTGCGGCTGGCTCGGTTCAATGCCCGGATTGATACCGATGACCAGCCTCACAAATCTGCCGGCTTTCTCACGGGAGTTCCTGCCCCAGTTGGAGCGGGGCTTGCCTTCACGCCGGTCTATCTGTGGTTTGAAACCGGAGCGGAAGTGTTGCGTAATCCGGTGCTGCTGGCGATTTGGCTTGGGCTGATCGCTGCCCTGATGATCTCGAACATGGCTACCTTGAGTTGGGGGTCCTTAAGGCCGCGTCATGGGATCCGGCTGGGTGTTATTGCTTTCGTCGCGCTTGCCTTTGCAGGGCTGCTGATGGAGCCGTGGTGGATGCTGAGCGCGATTTGTATCACATATCTTGCTCTGATTCCTTACGCCCTTGTCAAATATCGCCGCATCAAGCTGCGTCGGATTGCCGAAGCGAAAACCGCAGCGGCAACGCCCGCGCGCGTGACGCCTGCAGAATAGTCAGGTTGCCCGGACGGCGCCCTGCTGGGCGCTGGCGCATGTCCTGCGGCGCCACTTGCGGAACAAAGCCCATCCGCGCCAGCGCCCGTTCACGCGACAATTGTTCGGCCGCATCACGCGCCACCAGCGAAGAATCCACCAAAGCGAGCAGTGCAGCAATCATCGCAAGCACGAAGGCGGCTGTGGCAAGAGTGGGTAGCATAGCGATTTCCCCTGATTCGAATGTTCAATCTTTGTTCTCGCCCTTTGTTCATAATATGTTCCACTAAGTCAAGCGTGATTCCTCACATCGAATGCGCATTTGCGTCGGATGTTGTGAAATCGGGGCTGGATTCTGGGCTGCGAGACGGCTAAGGGCGCGCTCGCGTTCGGCATGTGTCCGAACGTAATTCACATGGCAGGCGCACATACCGGTGCCACTTGGCGGGAACTCCGCCCACAGGTTCCAGCCTGCCAGAGGAACAACCGGAAAGGAAATACCTATGGCGGCTCCAGTCGTCACCATGCAAGCATTGATCGAGGCCGGCGCTCACTTCGGCCACCAGACCCACCGCTGGAACCCGCGCATGAAGCCGTATATCTTCGGCGCGCGCAACGGCGTCCACATCATCGACCTCTCGCAGACTGTTCCGCTGTTTGCCCGCGCGCTCGACTTTGTCGAAGCGACCGTGCGTTCGGGCGGCAAGGTGCTGTTCGTCGGCACCAAGCGTCAGGCGCAGGAGCCGATTGCTCAGGCCGCGCGCGCTTGCGGCCAGCATTTCGTCAACCACCGCTGGCTGGGCGGGATGCTCACCAACTGGAAGACGATTTCGGGTTCGATCAAGCGGCTGAAGAGCCTTGAAGAGCAGCTTTCGGGCGACACCAGCGGCCTCACCAAGAAGGAAGTGTTGCAGCTTACCCGCGAGCGCGAGAAGCTGGAGCTTTCGCTCGGCGGCATCCGCGACATGGGCGGTATCCCGGACGTGATGTTCGTGATCGACGCCAACAAGGAAGATCTCGCCATCAAGGAAGCGGCTGTGCTCGGTATCCCGGTGATCGCGATCCTCGACACCAACGTCGATCCCTCCAACATCGCTTTCCCGGTTCCGGGCAACGACGATGCGAGCCGTGCGGTGCAGCTTTACTGTCAGGCAGTAGCTGATGCAGCTTTGGCTGGTCGCGGCGGCAAAATGGCTGACAGCGGCGTGGACATCGGCGCGATGGATGCACCGCCTGCCGAAGCAGCTCTCGAATCGGAAGGCGAAGCAGCCTAAGCGGCCGCGCCCTCACTTTTACCCGTCGCGCGTCAATCGCGCGTCACATTCCCCCCTTAGCGCGCCGGGCATCACTTACGTGGTGCCCGGCAGGTGCACACAATCAAGAAGGAACCCAAGCAATGGCCGATTTCTCCGTTGCCGATGTGAAGAAGCTGCGCGAAATGACCGGCGCAGGCATGATGGATGCCAAGAAGGCCCTGTCCGAAGCGGGCGGCGATATCGAAGCTGCGGTTGACGCGCTGCGGGCCAAGGGCCTTGCCACCGCCCAGAAGAAGTCGAGCCGCACGGCAGCCGAAGGCCTCGTCGGCATTGCCGTTGCAGGCACGCGCGGCGTGGCGGTCGAAGTGAACTCGGAAACCGATTTCGTCGCCAAGAACGACAAGTTTCAGGATTTCGTTCGCAAGACCACGGCTGTCGCGCTGGAACTCGGCAGCGATGATGTCGATGCGCTCAAGGCGGCGGCCTATCCCGATGGCGGCACTGTGGCTGACAAGCTGACCGATAACGTTGCGACCATTGGCGAGAACCAGCAGATCCGCCGCATCAAGAATGTGTCGGTCGGGCAGGGCGCGATCGTGTCTTACATGCACAATGCGGCCGCTGAAGGCCTTGGCAAGATCGGCGTGCTCGTCGCGCTGGAAAGCGATCTGGCCGCCGACGTGCTGGAGCCTTTTGGCAAGCAGGTTGCGATGCACATCGCCTCGATGTTCCCGATGGCGCTTTCGGCTGACCAGCTCGACGCCGATGTGATCGAGCGCGAGCGCAAGATCGCTGCTGAAAAGGCTGCCGAAAGCGGCAAGCCCGCTGAAGTGCAGGCCAAGATGGTCGATGGCGCAATTGCCAAGTTCGCCAAGGAAAACGCGCTGCTCAGCCAGATGTTCGTGATGGACAACAAGTCGAGCGTTGAAGCGGTGGTTGCCAAGTTCGCCAAGGACAACGGCGGCTCGGTCAAGCTCACTGACTATGTCCGCTTCCAGCTCGGCGAAGGCATCGAGAAGGAAGAAACCGATTTCGCTGCCGAAGTTGCAGCAGCGGTCGCTGGCTGATCTTTCAGCCAATCGAAAAACGCGAGAAGCCGCCGCGGCCCTGAAAGAGGGCTGCGGCGGCTTTCGCTTATCCGCTTTCCTGTCCGTTTTGCGACACGGCGATTGCCTTAGCCTTTGCGCTTCGGCTGCTTGGTCGCTAAGTGCGCGTGCAATCCAGATTCCCAGCCTCGTTACCCCGGAGCCTTCCGCCCCATGTCCTTGCCTCCCATCAAACGCGTGCTTCTGAAGCTTTCAGGCGAAGTCCTGATGGGCGAACAGGAATACGGGATTGATCCGGCCTATGTGACGCGCCTTGCCGAAGAAGTGAAAGCGGCCAAGGAAACCGGCCTTGAAATGTGCCTGGTGATCGGCGGGGGTAACATTTTTCGCGGCATTTCGGGCGCGGCCAAGGGGCTTGATCGCACCACTGGCGATTACATGGGAATGCTGGCAACAGTGATGAACGCGCTGGCCATGCAGAACGCGCTTGAGCGTCTTGGCGTCGAAACCCGCGTTCAGTCCGCCATTCCCATGGCCAGCGTATGTGAGCCTTACATTCGCAGGCGCGCCGAGCGGCACCTTGAAAAAGGCCGGATTGTGATTTTTGCTGCTGGCACGGGCAACCCGTTTTTCACCACCGACACAGGCGCAGCCCTGCGTGCGGCTGAAATGGGGTGTGATGCGCTGCTCAAAGGCACCAGCGTGGATGGGGTCTATGACAGTGATCCCAAGCATAATCCCAATGCCGTGCGGTTCGACACCATCTCCTATGATCAGGTGCTTGCCGATAATCTCAAGGTGATGGACGCGACCGCCGTGGCGCTTTGCCGGGAAAATTCGATCCCGATCGTGGTGTTCTCGATCCGTCAAAAGGGCAATGTTGCACGCGTGCTCGCAGGCGAGGGCGTGCAGACGATAGTGAAGAAGGAAGCCTAAGCCATGCCGCAATATGACAAGGCCGATATCGAGCGCCGGATGAAAGGCGCAGTGGAGTCGCTCAAAAGCGATCTGCAGGGTCTGCGCACGGGCCGTGCCAACACCAGCCTGCTTGATCCGGTGGTGGTCGAAGTTTACGGCGCGATGATGCCGCTCAACCAGGTGGCGACCGTGTCGGCGCCCGAACCCCGGATGCTGAGCGTGCAGGTGTGGGACAAATCGAACCTCATCGCGGTGGAAAAGGGCATTGCCCACGCCAATCTCGGTTTGAACCCGATCATTGATGGCCAGACCCTGCGCCTGCCGATCCCTGATCTGACGCAAGAACGCCGCAAGGAACTCGCCAAGCTTGCCGGGCAATATGCCGAAAAGGCCAAGATCGCGATCCGCAATGTGCGCCGCGACGGGATGGAAGCGCTCAAGACCGACGAGAAGAAGAAAGACATCTCGGAAGATGATCGCAAGCGCGGTGAGGACGAAGTCCAGAAGCTGACCGACAAATATGTCGCCGAAGCGGATGAGGCTGCGGCCAAGAAGGAACAGGAAATCCTGACGCAGTAAGCGTTTGCGGTTGGATGGGGGACCGATTGGACACAGGCCGCGCCAGACATGTCGCCATCATCATGGATGGCAATGGGCGCTGGGCCAAAAAGCGCGCCCTTCCGCGCGCCATCGGCCATCAGCGCGGGGTTGAGGCGGTGCGCCGGTTGGTTCGCGCGCTGGAGCCGATGGAGTTGGAATGCCTGACGCTCTATGCGTTTTCGTCTGAAAACTGGAAGCGTTCCGAAGACGAAGTCGATGATTTGATGAACCTGATGCGCAAGTTCATCAAATCGGACTTGCCCGAATTTATCGCCAATGATGTGAAGCTGAAGATCATCGGCGACTGGCAAAGCCTCGCGCCCGATATTGTCGCGATGCTTGAAGATGCGCTAGCGCAAACGGCCAAGGGCAAACAGACGCTTGCGGTTGCGCTCAATTATGGCGGCCAGCATGAAATCGCGCGCGCGGCGGCCAAGGCCGCTGCCAAGGGTGAGGTGAGCGTTGAAAGCATCGCCGCCCATCTCGACACGGCCGATCTGCCGCCGCTTGATCTGCTCATTCGCACGAGCGGCGAGATTCGCCTTTCGAACTTCCTCTTGTGGCAATCGGCCTATGCCGAAATGCTGTTTGTTGACACCTTGTGGCCCGATTTTGAGCCTGCGCACTTGAAGCAGGCGCTCGATGATTTTGCCCGGCGGGAGCGGCGCTATGGCGGACGCTGAGGCGCCAAGGCCCGTTCTGTTCGGGCGCGAGCTGGCCGTGCGCGCGGCTTCTGCGGTGGTGATGGTGGTGGTGGCTGCCAGTGCCTTGTGGCTTGGCGGGTGGTTCTGGATCGGCTTTGTCGCGGTGCTCGCCTGCGGGGTCTTGTGGGAGTGGAACCGGCTGGTTGGCGGCTTCGGCATTGCGCCTATGGGCGAGGTTGCGTGGCTGTTTGCAGGCGCGATTTATGTGACAGCCGCCGCGCTCGCCATGATCCAGGTGCGTTTTAATTTTGCAGCGCCGGTGGTGCTCGCCGCTTTCATCGCGCCGATCATCGCGGTGGATGTCGGCGCCTATTTTGCCGGCCGCGCGATCGGCGGACCCAAAATCGCGCCCCGCATCAGCCCGTCCAAAACCTGGGCAGGGCTGGGCGGCGGAGCGCTTGGCGCAGGGCTGGTGGGCGTTGCGGTTGAGATCGCCGATATCGGCCCCGGCGCTAATGCAGCGGGCTTTGGCATGGGCGAGCTGGCACTTGCCTTGCTCACCGGCCTTGTGATCGCGGTGATCGCGCAGAGCGGCGATTTCTTCGAAAGCTGGATGAAACGGCGCGCAGGGGTGAAGGATTCCAGCGCGCTTATTCCCGGGCATGGCGGGCTGTTTGATCGGCTCGACGGGTTCCTCGCCGTGTTTTTTGTGCTGTTTGTGGTTGATGCTTTAGGCAAATTGCTGGGATAAGAGAGGCTATGGCGCGCACACTCACCCTGCTTGGAGCGACTGGTTCGATCGGTGCATCGACGCTTGATCTGGTGCGGCGCAATCCGGGCGAATGGCAGGTGGAAGCACTCACCGCCAATTGCAGCGCAGTGGAACTGGCGGCGCTGGCCCGCGAATTCGGCGCGCGGATTGCGGTGGTGGGCGATGAGGCTTGCCTGCCCGAATTGCGCGAGGCGCTGGCGGGCAGCGGGATTGAGGCAGCGGGCGGCGCAGCCGCTCTGGTTGAGGCAGCCGCCCGGCCGGTTGATATGACTGTCGCGGCGATTGTCGGCTGCGCGGGACTTGCCCCTGTCATGGCGGCGGTGGAGCGCGGCGGCACGATTGCCCTTGCCAACAAGGAAGCGCTGGTGTCGGCAGGCGAAGTGCTGATGGCGGCGGTGGCGCGTCACGGAGCGACGCTGCTGCCCACGGATTCTGAACACAACGCGATCTTCCAATGCCTGTCTGCTGGCCGGATTGAGGATGTGGCGCGCATCACGCTTACGGCAAGCGGCGGGCCTTTGCGCACCTGGTCGCAGGCCCAGCTTGATGTGGCAACGCCCGCTCAGGCTGTCGCCCATCCCAATTGGTCGATGGGCGCCAAAATCAGCGTCGATAGCGCCACGATGATGAACAAGGGTCTCGAATATATCGAGGCCTATCACCTCTTCCCTGTCGGGCTCGAAAAGCTTGCTATCGTCGTTCACCCGCAGAGCGTGATTCACTCGATGGTTGAATTCCGCGATCGTTCGACGCTTGCTCAGCTTGGACCTTCGGATATGCGGGTGCCGATTGCGTCATGCCTTGCTTGGCCTGAACGGATGGACACCCCGCTTGGCCCCCTCGATCTGGCGGCTATCGGCGAACTCACCTTCTTCCAGCCCGATGAGGAACGTTTCCCCGCCACCCGCCTTGCGCGTGAGGCGATCCGCGCCGGCGGCAGCGCGCCTGCTATCCTTAATGCCGCCAATGAAGTGGCCGTGGCCGCGTTCCTTTCTGGTCAGATTCGGTTCACCCGTATTGCGGCAGTGGTCGAGGAGACCCTTGCGCGCAGCAACAACGCCCCGCGCCCTGCGAGCCTTGAAGAAGTGCTCGCCGTTGATAAAGCCGCGCGGGCTGAGGCCATGAGCCTGTTGGAGAACACCGCCCTTGTTTGATGCCCCCCCGTTCTGGATGTATTTTGCAGGCTTCCTCCTGCTGCTTGGCCCGCTGGTTACGCTGCATGAGCTTGGTCATCTGCTGGTCGGGCGCTGGTTCGGCGTGAAGGCAGAAGCCTTTTCTGTCGGCTTTGGCAAGGAAATTGCAGGGTTTACTGACAAGCGCGGCACGCGCTGGAAGCTTTCAGTGCTGCCTTTGGGCGGCTATGTGCAATTTGCAGGCGATATGAACCCGGCATCGGTGCCGGATCATCATGCACCGCCGCAAGATGGGAATTTTCAGAACGCAGCCCTGTGGAAACGCGCGCTGATCGTTGCGGCCGGGCCAGTCACCAATCTGTTGGTCGCAATCGCGATCTTTGCCGCCTTCTTTGCGATTTACGGCAAGCCGACCATCGAGGGTTCGGAAGACTCACGCACCATAGGCGGCTTTTCGCAAACCAGTGTGGCCCGCGCCGCGGGGCTTGAGGTGGGCGATACGATTCTGGCAATTGATGGCGCCCCGATATCCGATTTTGAACATTTGCGCCGCTCGGTGATGCTCAATCCCGACAAGACGATCACCCTGACGGTTGATCGTGGAGGCGAGAGGCTCGACTATCCGCTCACAATCGCGCGCAGGACTGAAACCGATCAGTTCGGCAATGCCTCAGCCATTGGCCAGATCGGGGTTGCGCCGGCTGGTGGGCGTTATGTGCTTGAAGAAGTGGGGTTATTGCGGTCCGTACCGCTCGCCGCGCGGCAAAGCTGGGATTTGATGGGCATGATGCTGACCGGCATCAAGCAAATCGTTACCGGCGAGCGTTCAGTCAAGGAATTGGGCGGACCGATCAAGATCGCAAAATATTCCGGCGAACAGATGAGCCTTGGCGTTCTGGCCTTCGTCAATTTTGCAGCGCTGATCTCGCTTAATTTGGCATTCATCAACTTCCTGCCAATCCCCGCATTGGATGGTGGGCATCTGATGTTTTATGCCGCTGAGGCAGTCCGGCGCAAACCGCTTGGACCTCAGGCAACAGAGTGGGCTTATCGCACCGGAATTGCTTTGGTGCTCATGTTTATGGTGGTGGTGACGGTGAACGATGTTGTCTCCCTGCCTATTTTCGCGCGCTGACAACAGGCTCTGCAAACGGAGCAGGCTGGGGAAAGCCGGGTGCTTCGCCGTGTTTGGAGGGGATCGCCGCTTGATTGCGCTGCCTGCATCGGGCAGAGGCGAAACGGGGCGGCTGGCGCTTTGGTCAGCGGCATCATGGGGCGTGCCTTGCACATGGGCGTGACACAGTGGGTTGGACAGGACTTTTTGCAGCATGATTGATATTCCTGTGGCAGGGATCGCGCCTGCCTCATGCCAGCTCTTGCCGCGCCGCCGCCTGATGCTGGCTTTGTCGTGCAGCAGCGCACTGCTGACTTTGCCTGCTGCGGCTTTTGCGCAGGCTCAACCTGTGCCCGTGCCCATCCCCCTTGCGCAAAGCGCGACAGGTGAGGCCGCGCCCGCAGCGCCGGCTCGCACAGTCATCCGCTCGATCAGCGTGACCGGCGCCGAACGGCTCGAGCCGACCACTATCCTGAGCTATATCCGTTTGCGCGTGGGTGACGAGTACAGCGCTGCTGCCGCAGACGAGGCTTTGAAGGATCTTGGCGCTACCGAGCTGTTTGCCAACACCACCATTCGCAATGAAAACGGCAATGTGGTGATCAACGTGGTTGAAAGTCCGGTGATCAATCGCATCGTGCTTGAAGGCAACAAGCGCATCAAGGAGGACAAGATCCTTCCTGAAATCAAGCTTGCCCCGCGCCAGATCTTCACCCGTTCCAAGGTGCGCGCTGACGTCGCCCGCATCATCGAACTCTACAAACGGCAAGGCCGCTTTGCCGCGACGGTTGAGCCCAAGATGGTGCAATTGCCGCAGAACCGCGTCGATGTCGTGTTTGAGATCAACGAAGGCCCCAAGTCCAAGGTTCGCCAGATTAACATTCTGGGCAATGAGAAATTCTCAGCCGGCGAATTGCGCAGCCAGATGGTGACCAAGCAGGCGCGCCCAACCCGGTTCCTGAGCTCCAACACCAGCTATGATCCCGACCGGCTCGCCTTTGACCAGCAAAAGTTGCGCCAGTTCTATCTCACGCAAGGCTATGCCGATTTTCGTGTGGTCTCTGCGGTGGCCGAACTCACGCCTGATCAACGCGATTTCATCATCACCTATGTGGTGGAGGAAGGTGAGCGCTACAAATTCGGCGAGGTCGACGTCGATAGTCAGCTGCGCGATTTTGACAGCGATGCCATGAAGGCGCTCTTGCCCGTCAAAGCCGGCGATTGGTATAATGCCAAGACGGTGGAGGACACGGTTGAACAGCTTACCGAGCTGGCTGGCCGGTTCGGTTACGCCTTTGCCGACGTGCAACCCCGCTTCAAGCGCAACCCTGACGAACAAACCATGAGTGTGACATTCGTGCTGCGTCAGGCGCCGCGCGTTTATGTCGAACGGGTTGATGTCAACGGCAACACGCTCACTCAAGACAAGGTGATCCGGCGCGAATTCCGCCTGGTGGAAGGGGATGCGTTCAACTCGCTGGGGGTCGCGCGCAGCACCGCACGCATCAATTCGCTGGGCTATTTCCAGGAAAACTTTGAGGTCAAACAGGTCGAAGGCAGCGCGCCGGATCGCATTGTGCTCGAAGCCAATGTCGAAGAAATGCCGACGGGAGAATTGCAGTTCTCGGCGGGTTTCTCATCGATCGAACAATTCATTCTGGCAGGCAGCATTCGCCAGAACAATTTTCGCGGGCGCGGCCAAACCATTGGCCTGAGCCTTAACTATTCGCAGTTCTCGCGGGCGGCGCAAATCAGTTTCACCGAGCCCTATGTGTTTGATCGCAACATCTCGGCCGGTATTGACATCTATCGCCGCGATTTCCGCAGCTTTAACTTCACCAATCGTCAGCGTGGCAACACCTTTGAACAGGCCACTACCGGCTTTTCCGCGCGCCTTGGTGTGCCGCTTACTGAATATATGTCGCTGATCGGCAGTTACACGCTGAACAACGAAAATGTGACGCTTGATGAGGATCTGTTTTTCTCGACCGGTCCTGATGGCGAACGCTTTTGCGACCCCTTGCTGGCTGGGCGCTTCTTGTGCGACGCGATTGGTCGCCGCTTGAGCTCGATTGTCGGGCTCAACCTCAATTATAACTCGCTCAATTCGCGAATTCGCCCGACGCGCGGGGCCAATGTCAATGTTGGCGGCGAATTTGCAGGCCTTGGCGGTGATGTGCGCTATGCCCGATTCCGTGGCCGGGCCCAGAAGTTCTGGGGTTTGGGCCGCTCGGGCTTTATCTTCTCGCTGCTGGCTGAAGGGGGAACCATCCAGCCGCTCACCAGTCGCGGCGGCGAGGGCGTGGATGACGTTTTCCTCAACGACCGCTTCTTCCTTGGTGAACCGCAGATCCGTGGCTTCCGTATTCGCGGGGTTGGCCCGCGTGTTCTGACCAAGCGCTCCGAACTGGATGAATTCAATCGTCCGGTGCTCGATTCCAACGGCAATGTCGTATATATTGAAGAGCGCCGCCAGTTGCGTGACGATGCGATCGGCGGGCGGAACTACTACCTTGGCCGCGCGGAACTGGAAATCCCGCTTGGCTCGGGTGCGCGTGAACTGGGGCTGCGGCCTTCGATCTGGGTCGATGTTGGCGCCTTGTGGGGCCTGACGACCCCGCTTCTTACCGACAACACCAACGGCACGCGTCTGTTTGATGATGACGGCAATCCCTTGTTCGTCATCGCCGGGACAAACATTGTCACGACCGAACCGACGCTCCCTGATGGCACGCCTAACCCACTGGCAATCCAGCCGGGTAGCAACTTCCGCGAATTCTTTTTTGGGAACACCCCCAGCCCACGCATAACTGCCGGGGTGGGCATCAACTGGAACTCGCCATTCGGGCCGTTCCGCATCGACATCGCACAGACTATTCGCAAGGTCGAAGGCGATGATGATCAAGTCTTTACATTCAACGTGGGAACTGCATTCTGATGAAAACTCTCAAGCCATTTGCCATCCCGGCCGTACTGGCCGCCAGCATTGCCTTTGCTGCGCCTGCCGCGGCACAGGTGCAAGGTCCGATTGCCACTGTCGATATGACGAACGTGATCGTTGCCTCCAACGCTCGCGCCGCTGCCTATAATCAGGTGCCGACCACCTACGCCACCCAGATCGAGGCCGAGCGCACCAAGAGCGCGGAATTGCAGGAAATCTACAAGATTTTCGATAAGAACAAGGACAACCAGATTGATGATGCGGAACTCGCTGCTGCTCAGAAGCTGCCGCAATATCCGCGTGCGCAGGCGCTCGAGCAGGAAATCTCCCAGCTCAGCGCGCAGGTCGAAGCTGGGCTGATGTTTGCGGTTGAGCAGATCATGGGCCAGATGCGTCCGGCCATTGAGCAAGCTGCCAAGCAGAAGAAGGTGGAAATCGTGCTGCAGCCTTCGGCAGTCGTGTTTGCTCCAACCACCATTGATATCACGCAGGACGTGATCAACGCTCTCAACGCTCGCCTCCCGACCGTCACCGTGGTGCCGCCGGCTGATTGGCAGCCGAGCCAGCGTTCCGCCCAGATGCTTCAGGAAGTCGAGCAGCGCCTGCGCGTGCTGGCCGCGCTTCAGCAGCGTCAGCAGCAGGCGCAGTCGGGCGCTGCACCGGCGCAGGGCAATGATGAAGCGCCGGTGGGGCGTTAACGCTTGAGCGCGAAACGCTTGGCATGACACGCGAGAGGGCAAGGACATGAGTGATACCGCCAGTGTGGAAGCGGGTGTCGTTGATTACGATATCCGAAAGATCCTCAAGGCCTTGCCCCATCGCTATCCGCTCTTGCTGGTCGACCGCGTCAAGTCGCTGACCCTTGGTGAGCGCATCCATGCGGTCAAGGCGGTCAGCATGAACGAACAGTTCTTCCAGGGGCACTTCCCCGACGCCCCAATCATGCCCGGGGTGCTCCAGATCGAAGCGCTCGCCCAGGCTGCGGGCATTCTCGGTATCGAGACGATGGAACTGGCCGGGACGGGAAAGCTGGTGATCTTCATGGGCATCGAGAACGCCAAGTTCCGCGCACCCGTGCTGCCTGGTTGCCTGCTCGATCTCAACGTCGAATTCACTCAGAAGCGCAGCCGCGTCTATAAGTTCGCCGGCAAGGCGAGCGTTGAAGGCAAGGTTACATGTGAGGTCGAATTCACCGCGATGATGACGGACGCGATCTGATTTGTGCGGGCGCCCGTCCGGGCGCGCGTCCTTGTTTGATCCGCGGCAAGCGGTCGTATTTTTGGCACTGATTCCGCTCGCTCCAGCACCCGCAAGGCCGACTGGCCGCCCGCAGGCGTCCGGCGCGGAGCGCAGGAACAGCGCCGAGGACCGCACGTCGGATGCCGTGCAGACAACGCAGATAGCGAAGTCGGGGTTGCCATTCATGGCAATCCCGACTAAGCGCGCGCTTCTTCATTTATAGCACGGCCGGTCGGAACCGGCCCAAGCTGCCAAAGGATAAAGTCATGAAGGCCGAAGGTCACCCCGAATACCACATGATCACCATCAAGATGACTGATGGGACCGAATATCAGACCCGCTCGACCTGGGGCAAGGAAGGCGACGTGATGTCGCTCGAAATCGACCCGCTCAGCCACCCGGCATGGACCGGCGGCCGTCAGCAGGTGCAGGAAGGTGGCCGGGTGGCTGCGTTCAACAAGCGTTTCGGCGGTCTCAGCCTCAAGAAGTGATGCAAGGTTCGGGCAGCGCCGCAAGGCGCGCCCGCTCGCGGGGTTATTCTGGAGTTTATCCGGGGATCTCGTCTTACAAGCTGCGTGGGCCGCAAGGCTCGCAACGAGGGAAGGCGACCCGACGGGGTCGCCTTTATGGGATGGCCCGCCCCTTTTCCCCGGCATCGGTTATGATGTCGGTGTTTGAGAAGGAAAGGAACGGACCAATGAATATTGTGATCCTCGGGATTGATCTGGGCAAGAACGTTTGCAGCGTGGTTGGTATCGATGCCGCCGGTGCTGTCGTTGTGCGCCGATCGATGCGTCGCCAAACCCTGATCGATTATGTTGCCAAGCTTCCGCCATGTGTCGTGGCTATGGAGGCGTGCTGCGGCGCGCATCATCTGGGTCGCTTGTTCGCCTCGCATGGACACGAGATCCGGCTTATGTCGCCTGAGTATGTGCGCCCTTATGTGAAGGCGCAAAAGAACGATGATCGCGACGCTGAAGGGATTGCTGAGGCGGCCTCGCGTCCAACGATGCGCTTCGTCGAACTCAAGACCCAAGAGCAATTGGATATCCAGACTCTTCACCGTGTCCGGTCCCGATTGGTTGCTGAGCGCAGGAGCCTGATCAATCAGTTGCGCGCGATCTTGCTGGAGCGAGGGACTGTCTTCCCAGTTGGGCGGCGCAAGCTGGAACTCGGCATCGATGCCCTGCTAGCCGAAGAGGATACGACGTTGTCACCGCGTCTGCGCCAGTTGGTGGGTGAACTGCGTGCCGAATGGCGCGAACTTGATACCAGAGTGGAAGCGCTGAATGGCGAGTTTGTCGAGCTGGCGCGCAATGACGCGGCGGCCCGGCGGCTCACATCCATCCCCGGTGTTGGCGTGCTCAACGCAACAGCCTTGATCGCCGCCGTAGGCAACGCCAGCAGCTTCGCCAAAGCGCGAGACCTGGGTGCCTGGCTCGGTCTGGGGGAGTGTCTGAAACTCTGTGTATCTGAACGGTCCCATGCGGTTTTCAGATATAGTCAGGCGTCGAAGCGCCCGGCGAACATTATGGCGAGCTGATTT
>MEDW01000045.1 GCA_001724215.1 Erythrobacter sp. SCN 62-14
CTACGAGGCTCAGAAAAAGGCCAACGCGGCGCGCAAGACTCAGAAAACACAGGACATCAAAGAAGTCAAAATGCGTCCAAACATCGACACGCATGACTATGACGTGAAGATGCGCAACGTGAACAAGTTCATCGAGCATGGCGATAAGGTGAAGATCACCTTGCGCTTTCGCGGGCGCGAAATGGCACACCAGCATCTCGGCATGGACTTGCTCAAGAAGGTGCAGGAGGATGTCGCAGAAATCGCCAAGGTTGAGGCTTTCCCTCGTCTGGAAGGTCGCCAGATGCTGATGGTGCTGGCGCCGAAATAACGCGCCGCGCACAGACAGAATCACCGGCCCGCTTAATTCGCGCTAATCCGGCTTGGCGGGCCCTTAATTCCCGGCAGGCTGCGCCAACATCCCGGCGCGGCTGTCTGACAGGGTATCAAACGGCGGGCCGGCCTAGTGCTGACCCGCCGTTTTGCTTGCCCCCTTTGCCGCCCCCCGATAGTCCTCTGATCGCCATGCAAGGGGGACCGCCAGCACCATGACCGCGCGCCGCATCGGGCTTGCCTTTGGCCCGCTGGTCTTTGCGCTTGCCGCGCTTACCGCTCCGCCTGATGGCATGGCGCCGGGCGCATGGCTGGTGGCAGGGCTGGTAGTGTGGATGGCCGCCTGGTGGATGACCGAGGCCGTGCCGCTGACTGTCACGGCGCTGTTGCCTTTTGTGATCCTGCCCTTTGCCGGAGTGGCCAGCGCCGAGGAGACAGCGCGCTCCTATTACTCGCCGATCCTGTTCCTGCTTTTGGGCGGGGCTTTCATTGCGCTGGCGATTGAGCGCACCGGGCTGCATCGGCGCCTCAGCCTTGCGATCCTGCGGCTGATCGGGACGCAGGGCGGGCAAGGCCGGTTGCTCTTGGCCTTCATGATTGCAGCAGCGCTGCTTTCAATGGTGATTTCCAACACCTCAACCACGCTGATCATGATGCCGATGGCGCTGGCGGTCTTGCAAGGGGGGCTCCCGCCCTCAAGTAGCGACGCGATAGGGCACAAGGAAGGCCTCTCGGGGGCGCTGCCGATGGGCATTGCCTTTGCCGCCAGCATTGGCGGGTTGGGCACGATTGTCGGCTCGCCCACCAATGCGATTTCGGTGGGGCTGATTGCCTCGATCACCGGAACCCAGATAAGCTTTGCCCAGTGGTCGCTTTATGGCCTGCCGGTTGTCGCCTTGGGCATACCGCTGGCGGCGTGGATTGTTGGCAAGGTGCAGCGCATTTCTGCCCACCCCTTTGATCTGGCCGCTGCGCGCGCTGCGATTGATACCCATGCGCGCTGGACCGCGCCCGAGGGCCGCCTTGTCCCGCTGGTTGCGATCACCTTTCTGGCATGGATGACAAAGCCGCTCGTCGTCCCGCTGCTGCCCGCCGGCGCTTGGACCGATGGCACGATTGCGATCATCGCCGGGATTGCGCTGTTCCTGCTGCCCGATGGGACGGGCCGGCCGCTGCTGGTATGGCGCGAGGCTGACCGCGCGCCGTGGGGCGTTATCATGATGTTCGGCGGCAGTCTTGCGCTGGCTGACGGGATGCAGACCTCTGGCCTTGCCGAATGGCTCGGCACAGCATTGCTGCCATTGGAAGCGCTGCCGATCATGCTGGTGGTGCTGGCGGTGGTGGGCTTGGTTGTGATTGTCACCGAATTTGCGAGCAACGTTGCCACGGCTTCTGCGATGATGCCGGTGGTCGCTGCGCTCAGCATCGCGATGGGGGTTGATCCGATGATGCTGGCCCTGCCCGCAGCGCTCGCTGCCAGCCTTGGCTTCATGTTGCCTGCGGGCACCGGTCCCAACGCGATTGCATGGGCAACCGGCCGCATCCGCATCGAACGCATGGTGGGCGCAGGCTTTGCGCTTGATATTGCCGGAATGCTGCTGATTGTCGCAGTAGTGTGGGCAATCACAGGCTTTATGGCATAGCGGATAGGCGCTGCGGGAGAATGCCATGAAGGATAATCGCAAACCAGTGTTTCTGGTGATCGGGGCAGGCGCCGGGATTGGCGGCAGCGCTGCGCGGCGCTTTGCGAGTGGGGGCTATCACGCGGTGCTGGCGCGCCGCTCGGACGCGGCGGGCTTGCAAGCCATGGTAGCCGAGATTGAGTCCGCAGGCGGATCGGCCAGCGGCACTTTGATGAACGCGGCAGAAGACGGCGCGATCGAGGAGCTGGTCGCGCGCACCGAGGCGGAGATTGGCCCCATCCATACAGCGCTCTATAATCTGGGCGCGCAGATCGGCAATCGCAGCCTGCCTGATACGCCGCACCGCATTTTCGAACTGGGCTGGCGGCTTGGCACCTATGGGGTGTTCCGCCTCGCCCATGCGCTGTTTCCCGCGATGGTGGAACGCGCCCGCGATCATGGCCCGCATGGCACATTGCTGGTGACTTCGGCCACGGCTGCGATGCGCGGCAATGCCGGGCAGCACAGCCATGCGAGCGCCATGGGCGGGCGGCGGATGCTGTGCCAGACGCTCTATGCCGAATATGCGCCCAAGGGTGTGCATGTGGCCCATGTGGTGGTGGACGGAGCGGTTGATGCGCCCGACACTCTGGGCAAGCTGCTGGGCGATAAATACGAAGCCTTTAAGGCGCACAAAGGCCCAGACGGTGTGATCAATCCCGCTGTGCTGGCTGAAACCTATTGGCATCTTGCCCATCAGCCAAGGAATTGCTGGAGCCACGAGATCGATGTGCGGCCGTGGCGCGATGTCGCGTGGTGGAACGACAATCCCGATCCGCAGATTGACGCCCGCGGAAAAGGTTTTGCCGGGCCAAAGGATTAGGTTTTCCTGCGATTTCCTGCCATTGTGCGCCTTAATACCGAGCCAAAGGGGGAAATCATGGGCCATGAATGTTGCGGGCACGCGCCCGCCGACGCGCAAGCCGGGGTGGCTTGGATTAACCCCTGCCTGTGCGGCTCACCTTTAACGCAACAGGCCTTCGCCCGCATCGAGGCGGATCTCACGCGGCGCGAGGCAGTGGGCGGCAGCGCGGCGGTGCTGGGGATGTTTGCAGGCTTTGCCCTCGCCCCGCAGTTCGCCCGCGCCCAGACGCCGGGGCGACCCACGGTGCTCACCAATCTGAGCTATTTCGACGGGACTCGCCTCGCCATGCAAACGGGCCGCGAGATTGTCGTAGAAGGCGGGAAAATCACCGCGATTGTGGGCCAAGGCCAAGGGCCGCAGGATGCCACCCGCATTGATTGCGGCGGGCGCAGCGTCACGCCGGGGCTGATCGATTGCCATTGGCATTCGACGCTGGTGAGCGTCAGCCAACTGGCAGCCCTCACACAGGACATCGCGCTCATTCACCTCATCGCAGGCCAAGAAGCGGGCGCAACCCTGATGCGGGGCTTTACCACAGTGCGCGACACCGGCGGGCCGGCCTTCGGCCTCAAGCTGGCGGCTGATCGCGGCATTCTGGCAGGCCCGCGCATTTTCCCGAGCGGAGCCATGATCTCGCAAACCTCGGGCCACGGCGATTTCCGCATGCTCCACGCCCTGCCCCGGATGGATTCAGACCCCGCCGATTACACCGAGCGCACTGGGGTCGCCGCCATCGCCGATGGTGAGGCCGAAGTGCTGCGCCGCACGCGCGAACAATTGATGAAGGGCGCATCGCAAATCAAGATCATGGCAGGCGGCGGCGTGTCCTCGCTTTATGATCCGCTCGACACCGCGCAATTCCTTGAAGAAGAAATGCGCATGGCGGTGCGCGCGGCGGCGGATTGGGGCACCTATGTGTGCAGCCACGTCTATACGTCAGAGGCCATCCAACGGGCTTTGCGTGCCGGTGTGCGGTCGATCGAGCATGGCCAACTGGCCGATGATGCCACCATCCGCATGATGAAGGCCGAAGGCGCGTGGTGGTCGATCCAGCCCTTTCTGGCCGACGAGGATTCCAACCCCAAGAGCGATCCAATCCAGATCGCCAAGCAAGAACAGGTGTCGCGCGGCACAGTGCGCGCTTTCGAGAAAGGGCGCGCCGAAGGGATCAAGATGGCGTTTGGAACCGACATCCTGATGAACCCCGGCGGTTCGCAAAGTCAGGGTCGGCAACTCGCCAAACTCACCCGTTTCATGGCGCCTTTGGAGGCCCTGCGCATGGCAACGGGCCAAGCGGGCGAATTGCTCAGCCTGTCGGGCGAGCGCTCGCCCTATCCGGGAAAGCTCGGTGTGATCGAAGTCGGCGCCCATGCCGATATGCTGGTGTGGGAAGGCGATCCGACCAAAAGCCTCGATTTCCTCGGCGATGCGGCAGCCAACCTCAAACTGGTGATGAAAGGCGGGCGGGTTTACAAGGAGGCGCTGTAAGCGCGCACCCTACCCCCGCCATTCGCGGCGTTCTTCGGCCGCGCGCAGCACTTCATAGGCAAGCTGGATCGCCTGAAACTGCTTGGCCGCTTCGGCATCGCCGGGTTTCACATCGGGGTGCACCAGCTTGGCGCGGGCGCGGTAGGCCTTCTTGATCGCGGCGAAATCGGCGTCGGATTCGAGCCCCAAAACTTCGAGCGCGCGCATTTCATCGGCGCTGCGCGAGCCATCGCCTGATCCGGCCCAGCCATAATGCGAAGCTTCGGCATAGCCGGCGCTTTCCGCTTGTTCGGCCCGCGCACGTTCGGCGGCCTCGGCCTTTTCGAGGCCTTCGAAATAGTCCCACTTGGAATTGTATTCCGCCGCGTGTTTCTGGCAGAAATACCAGCGTTCACGACTGTTCGGCGCTTTGGGTGCGGGACAATCCCCCGGCTCGTTGCAGCCATGCCGGTCGCAGATGCGCACATTGGCCGCCTCTTGCGAGGAGCCATAGCCGCGCCAGCGCGGAAAGCCCCAATCCATGGATCGGCGCGCGCGGCTCATGCCAAGGGGGGCTTAATGTCGTTGGTCGGGCGCATGATGCGCTCAGTCTAGGCGAGGTGGCGGCTAAATCAAAGCGGTGAGATTACCGGGAACCAGTTTTTAATTGAAATGTTGCATAGCAACAAACCCGCCAATCGAGTCCCGCCATGAGCCCGCAATTGACCCTTTCGAGCCTCTTTTCCGCGCTTGCGCTGGCGGCCTTGTGTGTTGTCGCCAGCGCCCGCGATCTGAGCGGTGGCGACAGCGCCTTTGCTGCGCCTTCGCTGGTCAAGGTGCAGGCCGAGCCGCTGCCCGGCCTGCTGCCTTAAATCATCTGACCGCTTAACGGATCATCACGCTGGCTGCGCGGCGGTTCTGCGCCCAGGATTGTTCATCCGAACCCAGCGCCACCGGGCGTTCCTTGCCATAGCTGACCACTGCGATGCGGTTGGGCGCAATGCCAAGGCTGACGAGGTAGTTCTTGGCCGCATTGGCGCGGCGTTCGCCCAGCGCAAGGTTGTATTCACGGGTGCCGCGTTCGTCGGCATGGCCTTCAATGGTGAAGGTAAGCTGCGGATATTGCGCGAAATACTGCGCCTGCGCCTGCAGGGTGGCGGCCGAAGCGGTCGA
Organism: Erythrobacter sp. SCN 62-14; assembly: GCA_001724215.1. Taxonomy (GTDB): domain Bacteria; phylum Pseudomonadota; class Alphaproteobacteria; order Sphingomonadales; family Sphingomonadaceae; genus Erythrobacter. The sequence goes on from MEDW01000045.1 coordinate 5,500, forward strand.
GATGTTGAACCGATCGGTGTCGAAGTAGATCACCGTCTGCCCGTTCACCGCATTGCTGAAATGCTCCTGACTGCCAACCTGCGGGCCCATCGGCGTGGTTGGCGCAGGAGCGGCCGGCGGTGCGGTGTCGACCGGCGGCGGCGGCAATTGTTCGGGCGCCTTCTTGCCGCAGGCGGCCAGAGTGGTGGCCGATGCGAGCAACAACACAGTAGCAAGCTTAGTATTCATCGGAGTTTTCCTTTCACACTTGCAAGACATTTACTTACCAAAAAAATCAAACACAATCACGGACGGATCGGGCCCCATGCCGGGTCTGACCCATCCACCGGGGTGGGCAGGCGGCGTTCATTGCGACCCGTCAGATCAACCTGCCAGATGCCCGAACGGCCCGACCCGCGCTCGGTGCGGAAGAACTGGATGATGCGGCCATTGGGCGCCCAGGTTGGCGCTTCATCCTGCCAGCCGCGCGTCAGCACGCGCATCCCGCCGCCATTGGTGTTCATCACCGCGATGTTAAAATCACCGGCAATGCGCGTGAAGGCGATCTGATCGCCGCGCGGGCTCCATTCCGGCGTGGCGCAGCGACCGCCGAAAAAGCTGATGCGGCGCTGGTTCGAGCCGTCGACATTCATGATGTAGCATTGCTGCGAGCCGGAGCGGTCGCTTTCAAACACGATTTTCGTGCCATCGGGCGAGAAGCTGCCGCCAACATCAATGCCCGGCGCATCGGTCAAACGCTTGGACGTGCCGCCGGTTGCGGGCACGATGTAGATGTCGGTGTTGCCGGCAACCGACATCGAATAAAGGATGCTGCGGCCATCAGGCGACCAGCGCGGCGCGATGGTGGGGTTGCGGTTTTCCGTCACCAGCGTTTGTTGGCCCGTGCCGATGTCATAGACATAGATGCGCGGGTTGCCATCGACGTAAGACAGATAGAGGATCTTCGAATAATCGGGCGAAAAGCGCGGGGTGAGCGCGGTCGCGCTGCCTAGCGTCAGGAAGCGGTGGTTCGCCCCGTCCGAATCCATGATCGCCAGCCGCTTGACCCGCGCGTCCTTTGGCCCGGTTTCGGCGATATAGGCAATGCGGCTGTCAAAGAACGGGCTTTCCCCGGTCAGCCGGGCAAAGATCACGTCCGAACATTTATGCGCCGCGCGCCGCCAATCGGCAGGGGGCACAATCCAGCCTTCGCGGATCAGCTCGCTTTGCAGCGAGACATCATAAAGATAGCAGCCCACCACCAGCCGGCCATCATCGCGCGCTTGGACATAGCCATGCACCAGCATTTCGGCGCTGCGCCCGCGCCAACTGGTCCATGCAGGCGAGGTGATCTGCGGGAAAGTGGGCGATGGCAGGCTGTCGGGACCAACCGGCTTGAACAAGCCATTATTGCGCAGGTTGGCGGTGATGACGCGGGCAATCTCGCGGCCCAATGCGCCTGTCCCTTCGGCATTGGCAGGGGTTTCGCGGTTGCGATCGGTGGCAAAGGCGGGGATCGCAATGCCGATATCCGACCAATCGGATTCGTCGGTGACAGTGCCACGCAAGGGGCCATCAGTTGCGTCTGTCGGGGCGACCTGAATGCGCTCCACCCGGCCGCCCTCGCCCACCGGCGCGCCAAGGTCCTGCGCCTGTACGGCGATGCTGAACACCAAAGCCAAGGGGGCGAGCCAAATCATGCGTTTCATCGTCACAGCCTTCTGTCGAATTGCCATTCGAGCGCTTTCCAGCGGTCGTAGAATTGTTCGGGGAGATTAAAGGGCGCAGCCAGTTGCACCGCGCGGATGGCCCGTTCGCAATGAAGGCTTGCCTGCGGGCGGTTGCTGTCGGTGATGCTCGATGGCTCCACCCGGCAGCGCGGGATTCCGCGCAAAGTTCCGTCGCGGTTCAAGTCCCAGTTCACGATAGACACCAGCCGCTCCGCATCCGCCCCCGAAGGCGCGTTCCAATGCGGGCGGATCTGGCGGGTGATCGCCGAAGACAGCGCGGCGCGATCTGACGCGCCGAAGGCGGCAGCGGGCGCGCGCGTTTCATCGGTGCGGGTGGAGGAGCCTTGGCCCGAGAGGAAATCATCCCCGATGCGGCTGCCCCCGGTGCGCGCTGCCGTGGTGGGGGTGGCGCGCGGCGCAGGCGTGCTGGCGCTGCGCGGGGCGGGCGTGCTCGTGGCGCGCGGGCTCGGCGTGGGCGAAGGCTTTGCCGAAGGAGTAGGGCTCGGCCGCGCGGCGGGCGTTGGGCTGGGGCGCGGCTGGGGCTGCGGCGGCGGCGGGGTGACCTGAACACGCTCGGGCGGCGGCGGCGCGGGGGCCACTTCGGCAGGCGGCGGGGCCTGTTCGCCCATTTCGGGCGCGATGGATTGACGGCTTTCGGGCACGGGTTCGCGCGCGGACGCCTCAAGGCCAACCTCGCCCACCAAGCTCACTTCCATGCGTTCAGGGAAAGTCAGCACTTCTTGCCGCAGCGCCTGTTGCAAGAGCACCGCCACCAGTGCGCCGTGCAGCAGCACGGCAACGGCGAGGCCGATCTTTTCCTCTTGCTGAAGGGCGCGCTCTGCCATGATCAGCCTTGCAACCTAGGGCGCCGTCACTGAACCGCTGGTGACCAGCGAGATCGAGGTGAAGCCCGCGCGGCCAAGTTCGCCCATCACCTGCATCACCCGGCCATAATCGAGGCTCTTATCGCCGCGCAGCACGATCAGCGGCGGCTTGCCATCCCCGCCGCGATCAAGCGCGGCCAGCGCATCGGCAAAGCCGCCTTGCGCGACGCGTTCATCCTCGATGAAGATCGCGCCCGATGCGTCGATCGAGATCGTCACCTGATTGGGGGTTTCCTCCACCGGCTTGGCGCGGCTTTCAGGCAGTTCGAGCGGCACGCCAACCGCGGGCAAAGTCACCGTCACCATGAAGATGATGAGCAGCACCAGCATGACATCGACCAGCGGCGTCACGTTGATTTCGGCCATCGCGCCGCGCCTGCGCCCGCGCCGCCCGCGCCCGCCCGATGAGGCAAGGTTCATGCCCATTTGCTAGCCCCCATCGGCGGCGCAGCCGCCGCAAGGGCAACCGCCCGCCCGCAGCGGGCGCAGCTTTGCTGCGCGCCTAGCGAGGATCGCGCGCCCGGATGGGCGTGCAGAAGACAAAAAACCTTCATACCCGATCAAGCTCCCGGCTCAGCCCGGCGTGCACCTTGTCGGCAAAGCGTTGCAGGCGCGCTTCGAACAGGTTCACACGGTTGCTGAAAGCGTTGTAGGCGATCACCGCAGGGATGGCCGCAAACAGGCCGATGGCGGTGGCAAACAGCGCCTCGGCAATGCCGGGGGCGACCACGGCGAGGCTTGCGCTCTGCTGCGCGCCGATCTGGAAAAAGCTGTTCATGATGCCCCACACCGTGCCGAACAAGCCGACGAAAGGTGCGACAGAGCCCGTGGTGGCGAGGAAATTGAGCCGAGCCGAAAGCGTATCGGCTTCTTCGGCCACCTGGCTTTCCATCGCAGCGGCAATCCGTTCGCGCGCGCCGCTGCGATCAACCGGAGCCTTGGCGGTGGATTTGCGCCACTCCTCAAGCCCTGCGGCTGCCACCCGGGCGGCGGGAATTTCGCGGCGCTGCTGTTTGGACAGGGCCTTGTCCGTGCCCTCGCCTTCCCAGAATTCCGCCTCATAATCGCGCGACACGGTGTTCAGCTTGCCGATCTTGAGATTGAACGAGACGATAATCATCCACGTCCAGATGCTCGCCAGGATCAGGCCCACCATCACGCCTTGCACGATGATATCGGCCTGCAGGAACAATTCGACCGGATCGAGCCGGGTGGATGCGCCGAGCGGTGCAGCAGTTGTCAGATCAGGGGCCATGACGGCGAGGAGAGGAAGCAGCACTGGGGCAATTATCCTTCACTATTCATAAACTTGGCGAATGCCGCCTGCCATTTGGCAGGCTGACGGCGCGGGCGGCCTTCGAGCGAGATAAAGCCTACCCTCAGACGCGCCTCGCATAGCGGCTCTGGCCCTGCGCTTCCAAGCCGGTTTGCGACCTGATGCATCCTGCATGAGGCAGCCCCCAGTTCGGTGCAGGTGGTGGTGATCACGATGTCATCATCCAGCCGGGCAGGCTTGATGTATTTGAGGTTCACCTCCGCCACCGCCCAGGCGCCTTCACCCGCTTCAATCGCTGCGCGTTGATCGATTGCCAGAAGGCGCAACAAATCGGAGCGCGCGCGTTCAAACCAGCGCAGGTAATTGGCGTGGTAGGTGATGCCCGACAGGTCGGTGTCCTCGTAATAGACACGCACCGCATAAAGGTGGCGCGACCCATCGAGCACGCCATCGGGCGGTGAAGGCAGAATCATGACAGCACGGCTCGATTGCATCCCTTGCGTCACAGCCGCCTCCTCGTGAAGCAGCGATGAACGGTGCTGCATTAGCGCCGAATTGAGCCCAAGCAAACGCCTATTTTCGCGCGATCATCACCCCCAAGGGTTCGCCGCCAAAGATATGGACGTGGAGATGCGGGACTTCCTGGCCTGCATGATATCCGACATTGGCAAGCAGGCGGTAGCCGGGTTCGACGAGCCCTTTCATGCGCGCCACTTCGCCCACCGCGCGGATGAAACCGCCAATTTCCGCATCGCTTGCCTTGGCGGAAAAATCGTCCCAGCTGACATAGCGGCCCTTGGGGATCACCAGCGTGTGGATTTCCGCCTGCGGGTTGATGTCTTCAAAGGCATAGGCCCAATCATCCTCGTAAACCTTGGTGGAGGGGATTTCGCCGCGCAGGATTTTGGCGAAGATGTTGTTGTCATCATAAGGCAGGGTCGGATCAATCGGCATTATTCGCTCCGTGATGCTTTTTCGACGAGGCCCGATGTGCCTTCGCGCCGGTCCAGTTCGGCCATGACCTGATCGAGGCTGATCCCTTTGGCGCCCAGCAGAACAAGGAGGTGGAACAGGACATCCGCCGCCTCGCCCACCAGTTCGGCCTCGTCTCCGGCAAGGGCTGCGATCACCGCTTCGGTCGCTTCCTCGCCCAGCTTTTGCGCGATCTTTTTGATGCCCTTGGCATGGAGGTGCGCGACATAGCTTGTCTCAGGCGAGGCATTGCGGCGCGCGGCAATCGCGGCTTCGAGGCGGGTGAGAGTGTCCATGCGCGCCTTGTCCTTCAAACACCGCGCGCGGGCAAGCCGGCATCGCGCAGCGCCTTGTGCGCCTCGGCGATGGTATGCTGGCCGAAATGGAAGATGCTGGCGGCCAGCACCGCGCTAGCATGGCCTTCGCGCACGCCTGCCACCAGATGATCGAGATTGCCCACCCCGCCGCTCGCAATCACAGGGATGCTCACGCTGTCGGCAATGGTGCGGGTGAGTTCCAGATCATAGCCCGCCTTGGTCCCATCGCCATCCATGCTGGTGACGAGCAATTCGCCTGCGCCAAGATCGGCGACCTTTCGGGCATATTCGAGCGCATCAATGCCCGTGGGCCTCCTGCCGCCATGGGTGAAGATTTCCCATGTGTGCGGCGCGGTGCGGCGCGCGTCCACACTGGCGACAACACACTGGCTGCCGAATTTGGCGGCGATTTCCGCGACCAACTCGGGCCGCGCCACAGCGGCAGAATTCACCGCGACCTTATCCGCGCCCGCCAAGAGCAGCGCGCGCGCATCCTCAGCACTGCGCACCCCGCCGCCGACTGTCAGCGGCATGAAGCACACCTCGGCCGTGCGCCGCACCATATCAAGCAGCGTCCCGCGCCCTTCGTGGCTGGCGGAAATATCTAGGAAACACAATTCATCCGCGCCGGCCGCATCATAAGCGCGCGCCTGTTCCACCGGATCGCCTGCGTCTTTAAGGTCAACGAAATTGACACCCTTCACCACCCGGCCATTGGCGACATCAAGGCAGGGGATCACGCGGATACGGACAGTCATGGCGCGCTCATTTCAAACAGCAGGACAGCAACTTCGCTTTCCGGGGTCGCCGGGCGCGTGGCATAGACCACCACCGGCCACAGAAAACTTGCGAAAAACGCGCCCGCCATGCCGAAAACCAACCCATTCTTGCCATAGCGCGGCTCAAGCAGGCGCACCGCCAGCAGAGCCAGCCCCAGAAACACCACTACATTAATCAGCGCAATCTCCACCGTGCCCACCGTCACCCCCGCAAGGAAGGTGAGGCACAGAAAGAGGAAACCCATCAGGCGCATCGCACTTTCGCCTTGTCCCCAATGGCGATGGCAGCGGCGAGATCAAGCCGCCCTTCATAGAGCGCGCGGCCAGTAATCACGCCTTCGATCCCTTCATTGGCATGGAGCGCAAGGACATGAATATCATCGAGCCCTTTCACCCCGCCGCTGGCGATCACCGGGATGTCGACCCGGCGGGCCAGATCAACTGTGGCCTCGATGTTGACACCTTTAAGCAGCCCATCGCGGCCAATATCGGTGAACAGCAGGCTGGCAACGCCTGCATCTTCGAACCGGCGGGCCAAATCGACCACCGGCACGTCTGAAACCTCGGCCCAGCCTTCGGTGGCAACCATCCCGTGGCGCGCATCCACCGCGACAACGATGCCGTTTTCCCATTCGCGGGCCATGTCTTTCACGAATTCGGGGTTTTTCAGTGCGGCAGACCCCATCACCACGCGCGCAACGCCGAGGTTGAACCAGCTCTCAACGGCGGCCGCATCGCGGATGCCCCCGCCCAGTTGCACATAGCCGGGGAAGGCCTCGACAATCGCTTCGACCGCGGCGCGATTGCGGCTTTCGCCGGCAAAGCTGCCGTCAAGATCGACAACGTGGAGATATTCCGCCCCAGCGTCAGCAAAGATCATGGCTTGGGCTGCCGGATTGTCACCATAGACCGTCGCGCGCGCCATATCGCCTTCGGCAAGGCGCACCACCTGGCCGCCTTTGAGGTCAATCGCAGGAAAGATAATCACGGATACCACTCCAGAAAACGCCGCAGCGTTGCAATCCCGTATGCCTGGCTCTTTTCCGGGTGAAATTGCACGCCGATGATGTTGCCCCGGGCGACCGCTGCCACCAACCCCTCGCCGTGATCGGTCATGGCCGCGACATCCTGCGGATTTTCGGCGGCAAAGTGATAGGAGTGGAGGAAATAGGCCTCGCCCTCGTCAATCACCGCGTGATCCCTCGCGTGCGGCATCATCGCCACATCATTCCAGCCCATGTGCGGAACTTTGATGCTGGCATCCGAAGGCTCGATCAGCCGCACTTCGCCCGGCACCCACCCGAGCCCCTTGGTCGCGCCATGTTCAAGGCCCCTGTCTGCAAGCAATTGCATCCCCACACAAATGCCCAGAAAAGGCGCAGCCCCGACATGAACGCGCTCGGTCATGGCCTCGATCATGTGGGGGATCGCGGCAAGACCTTCAGCGCACGCCTTGAAACTGCCGACACCCGGCAGCACAATCCGATCAGCCGCGCGCACCACATAGGGATCGGCAGTCACTGTCACGCTCGCGCCCGCTGCCTTAAGCGCATTGTGCACCGAATGCAGATTGCCCGCGCCATAATCGACGAGAGCGACAACTTCAGACATTCTGGTTTCCCGCACGCCCATCCGGACGCGCGCTCCTCGCTAGACGCGCAGCAAAGCTGCCCACGCTGCGGGCGGCCGCCAAGGACCTCTGGCGCCCTTGCGGCTGCAATGCAGCCGAATGGTTTTGCTTACCCACCCAATTGCCCCTTAGTGCTGGGGATCGCGCTGCCCTTTCTCGCATCGCGTTCCACCGCCTGACGCATCGCTCGGGCAAAGCCTTTGTAGATGCTCTCGCAGATGTGGTGATTATTCGTGCCGTAAAGCAACTCGATATGCAGCGTGAGCCCTGCTGACTGCGCCACCGAATGGAACCAGTGTTCGATCAATTCGGTGTCCCATTCGCCGAGCTTTTCCTGCGTGAAGCGCGCCTTCCACACCAGAAAAGGCCGCCCCGAAATATCCAGCGCCACCCGTGAAAGCGTCTCGTCCATCGGCGAATAGGCGCTGCCATAGCGCCCGATCCCGGCCTTATCGCCCAGCGCCTGAGCAATCGCCTGCCCCAGCGCAATCGCCGAATCCTCGGTGGTGTGGTGCTGATCGACGTGGAGATCGCCTGTCACATCCATCGTCACATCAATCAGCGAATGGCGGCTGAATTGTTCGACCATGTGATCGAGAAAACCGATGCCCGTCGATACCTTGTAAGCGCCCGTGCCATCCAGATTAACCGCAATCGCGATGCGCGTTTCTGCGGTGTTGCGCTCCACCTGTCCGGTGCGCGGCGTGGTGTCGTGAATCTCAGCCATAGGCCGCGCTATAGACCGCCGCGCGGCCATATCAAGCAGGGCGTAATGCGCCGCAAAGGGCTTGACCAGCGCGGCGCGTCCCGTCACCTATCGTCAAGCCATGACAGACGACACGCCCGACAGCCTTATTCCCTATGATGAAATCGTGCAGGAGGCCCTGCGCGCAGTGGTTGGCCGGGTGCTCGGCTCGATTGTTTCGGGCGGCGGCACATTGCCGGGTGCGCATCATTTCTACATCACCTTCAAAACGGGCGCGCCGGGGGTGAACATCCCCCCTCACCTGCGCGAACGTTTCCCCGATGAAATGACGATCGTGCTGCAGAACAAGTTCTGGGATCTTGAGGTGCACGAGGCCGGCTTCAACGTCAGCCTGTCGTTCAATCAGGTTCCGGCCAAGCTGCAAATCCCCTTTAGCGCGATCACCGCCTTTGTTGATCCGGCGGTGGATTTTGGCCTGCAGTTTCAGGCCGCTGTCAGCGAGCTTGAGCCCGAAGCCCATGATGATGCCGAAAATGACGGCGATTCGCCGCAAGGCTCGGCCGAGGGCGATTCCAATGTCGTCAGCATTGATTTCGGGCGCAAGAAATAGGCGGCTCGCAGCTGGTGAGACGCCCCTTTAAACGCTCCCCCAAGCACAGCGTGAAAGACGCCAGCCCGCCTGAAGCGGGCCAAGCCACGCCTGACACTGGCATCGGCGGCCTGCCGCTGCCCAGCACTGATCCGGCCACCAATTTCCTGATCGCCGATATCATCCTTCGCGCAGCCGGTGATTTCGCGCGTGAGGCGATTGAGAAAAAGACGCTCGCCCAGACCTATGATCGCGACAAGGCCGAGGAACTCGTCAGCAGCCAATCCATCGCCAAGACCATCGCGCTTTATGGCATCACGCGCATTGCCACCCGCTCGCCAGTGGGCCTTGCGCTGGTGACAGGCGGGCTGGTTTTGAAAGCGCTCTATGATCGCGGCAAGAGCATGGAGGCGCGCGGGCAAAGCGTGCTTCCCAAGGTCAAACTGCCGCGCCTACCGAATAAAAAGTAACCGCGCGCTTGATTTGCTGCCCCCTTGGCTGCAACGCGGACGCATGGGCGACACCAATCACAGCAACCTGCACGCCTCTGGCGATACCCTCCACCGCCGGGGTCTGATGTTCATCCTGTCCTCGCCATCGGGCGCGGGCAAGACCACGCTTTCGCGCAAGCTTCTCGAAGCCGATCACGAAATCAAGCTGTCGGTTTCTGTCACCACCCGCCCGCCTCGGCCCGGCGAGATTGACGGGGTGCATTACACTTTCGTCTCGAACGCACAATTCGATGCGATGGTCGCCGAAGATGATTTCTACGAATGGGCCGAGGTGTTCGGCAATCGCTATGGCACGCCCAAAGGGGCAATCCGCGCCGCGCTGAAACAGGGGCAGGATTTCCTGTTCGATATCGACTGGCAGGGCACGCAGCAGCTTTACCAGAAAGACCAGCAGGACGTGGTGCGGGTCTTCATCCTGCCGCCTTCGATTGACGAATTGCATCGCCGCTTGAAGGGCCGTGCCACCGACAGCGAAGAGGTGATCGCCGCCCGGATGGAACGCGCCCGCGCAGAAATCAGCCACTGGGACGGCTATGATTATGTCATCATCAACGACGACATCGAAGTGTGCTTTGCCAAGGTGCGCGCGATCCTTGAAGCGGAACGCATGAAACGCGCCCGCCAGACCGGCCTTATTCCGTTCGTGCGCGAATTGATGGGTTAGGCACATGGCCCGCACGGCGACAATCGAACTGCGCGATCTGGTGATTGGCTGTGCAATCGGCACCTATGGACCAGACGATGTTGTGCCAGATGCGCACCTGCTTGACCTTGATCTCACCATTTCGCCTGATCTGGTGCAGATTGCCGCCGATGATATGGCCTGCGTGTTCGATTATGATCCGCTGATTGCCGAGATTGATAGGCTCGCCCGCGCGCAGCATTACGCGACGCAGGAATATCTGATCAGCGGCATTGCGCGCCTTTGTGCAAGCTATCGGGCAATCCGCGCAGTGGAGATTGCCTTGCGCAAAACCCCGGTTCTGGGCGGCACAGGCTCGCTGGGAGTGCGCCTCAAGCTGGAAGAAGCAGACCTGGCCAGCCTGCGCTAGGGTCGCGGGCCGCTCTCTTGCGCAGCCGCAAACAGCACCCGCGCCGCCCCCATCGCCGCCAGCGCGCCTGCAATTTGCGCGATCACGAAGCCGGGAATATCAACCGGCGAAATGCCGGTGAAGGTGTTGGTGAAGCTTCGCGCAATCGTGATTGCCGGATTGGCGAAGCTGGTTGATGATGTGAACCAGCAGGCCGCAAAAATATACAGCGCAACGCTGGCAGGGATTGCCTCGGGCCGGGCGCGCAGCGTGGCAAGGATAGTGAGGATGAGGCCAAAGGTCGCCACGCCCTCACCCGCCCATTGCCCCAATCCGGTGCGCGCCACCGTGGAAATCTGCACAATCGGCAGATCAAACATCAGATGCACCGCAAAGGCGGCGAAAATCCCGCTCGCAATCTGCACCGCGACATAAGCCAGCGCTGCGCCGCTCTCGATCTCGCCGCGCAGGCGAAACACCAAAGTCACCGCCGGGTTGAAATGCGCGCCCGAAACGGCGCAAACATGTCGATGATCACATAAAGGATGGCGCCGATCGGTAAGGTCGTGCCGATCACCGCGACAGCCACATTCCCGCCTGCCAGATTATCCGCCATGATGCCGGCGCCCATGACAGTGGCAAACAGGCGCGCGGTCATTCTGCGCCTCGCACCACGCCCATCCTGCTCAGCGCCATCCTCTCACCCCATTTGCAACTATGGTTCGGTGGAGGGCTTAGCCTTTCCCCGCCGGATCGGCAAAGTGATTGGGAAGCAGCGCGTTAACCACACCGCCATCGACGGTGATGGTATCGCCCACGACATAATCGCCGGCGCGGCTGCACAGGTAGATGGCGGCTGCGGCCATGTCCTCGGCAACGCCGATGCGGCCTGCCGGAATGCCGGCTGCGCTGGCATCGGGCGCGTCCTTGGCGGCCTTGTTCATCTCCGACGGGAAAGCGCCCGGAGCGATCGAGGTGACCACGATGTTATCCTGAATAAGCCGCGCGGCCATGCGGCGGGTCAGTTGGATCACACCTGCCTTGGATGCCTGATAGGCGTAGGTTTCCCACGGATTGATGCGCTGGCCATCGATTGAGGACACATGGATCACCTTGGCAGGACGCCCCTGCTTGCCGCCTTCAACCAAGAGATCATGCAGCTTTTGCGTGAGGAAGAACGGGGTTTTCACGTTCAAATCCATGGTGCGGTGCCAGCCGGCTTCCGTGAATTCGAGATAGGGCTGGCCCCATGCCGCGCCTGCATTGTTGATGAGGATATCAAGGTGGCTCTCGCGCGCCTTGAGTTCGCCCACCAGCGCCATGATGCCATCCATCTGGGACAGATCAGCGGAAATGCCGATAACCTTGTCGGCGCCGAACTGGGCGTTCATTTCATCAATGGTCGCCTGCATCTGTTCGATCTTGCGCGCCGAGATATAGACCCGCGCAGCGCCTGCTGAAAGCAGACCTTCGACAAACATCTTGCCAATGCCGCGGCTGCCGCCGGTGACGAGCGCGATACGCCCATCGAGGTTGAAAAGGGATTGAATGTCCATTTTTTCTCTCCGCCGTCATCCCGGCGAAAGCCGGGATCTCAGGCCAAAGTCGCCGCATTGAGCGGCCGGGGGAGACCCCAGCTTACGCTGGGGTGACGAGGTGGGCTGATAACCAGCTCAATAGCCGCTCATCTCCGCGACGCGATTGGCGTGGAAGCTGGCATCACCAAGGAATTCGGCCAGAGCGCGGTCGCGCTTCATATAAAGGCCGATGTCATATTCGTCGGTCATGCCGATGCCGCCGTGCATCTGCACGCCTTCCTGCACCGCAAGGCGCGCGGCTTTCGCCACCTTGGCCTTGGCAACGCTCGCCATCAGATCGGCGCTTTCGGCCCCGGCATCGAGCAATTGCTGCGCCTTGATGGTGACGGCGCGGGCGATTTCGACTTCGGAATAGAGGTGGCTGGCGCGGTGTTGCAGCGCCTGAAACTCGCCGATCAATTTCCCGAATTGTTTGCGCTGTTTGAGGTAATCGACCGTCATATCCATCGCCCCGCGCGCAACGCCCACGCCCTCGGCTGCCGCGCCCACGCGGCCCGCCATCAGCATCGCGTCGAGCACCGCGCGCCCGCCGTCAATCTCGCCGATCACCGCATCACCATCAAGCTCCACGCCGTCAAACTTGGTGTGGGTCGCCATCGAGCTATCAACGAGGCGCACCGCGTCATGGCTCATCCCGCCAGCATACTTGGGCACGGCAAACAGCGTAATACCGTCAGCATCCTCGTCGCTGCCGGAAGTGCGCGCGGCGACCACGATCATATCGGCGCTCGCGCCATAGACGACAAAGCTTTTCGAGCCTGTCAGCTTGAAGCCATTGCCCGAACGTTCGGCGCGGGTGGCAATGCGGCTCGGGCGGTGCTTGGCGGTTTCATCAATCGCGACCGCAAACACGGCATCGCCCGCGATAAGCCCCGGCAGGTAGCGGCCCTTCATGTCATCCGAGCCGTGTTTCAGCGCAGTCGCGGCCAGCACGGATGAAGTGAGGAAGGGCGACGGGGTGAGATTGCGGCCAATCTCTTCCAGCACAATGCCGGCCTCAACATGGCCCATGCCGAGCCCGCATCCCGGTAAAGCCCATCTCGGCCATCTGCTTCCACAGGCCGTGGCCAAAGCCGTCCTTGCAATTGCGGTCGCGCCAGTGGCGCAGCTGTTTGGCGATATTGCCTTCCTCGGCCATGAAGCCGGCGGCGGTGTCGGCGAGCATCGCCTGATCTTCGTTGTGATATAGGGGCATGGCTGCCTTGTTCCTCCCGAAAATTTATGCTGCGGGCCGCTCCCGATATGCAGGAGCGGCCCGCCGAATGATCCGATGTGGGTCAGGCCCCCGGCAGATCGAGGATGCGCTTGGCGATAACGTTGAGCATCACTTCGGATGTGCCGCCCTCGATCGAATTGGCCTTGGTGCGCAGCCAAGTGCGCGCGCCCTTGCCGCCGCTGGTGGCCTCGCTCTCCCATTCGAGCGCGCGGCTGCCGCCCACGGCCATCATCAGCTCATGACGGCGCTTGTTCAATTCCGTGCCGACATATTTCATCATGTTGGGCTGTGCGGGATGCGCCTTGCCAACTTTGATTTCATCGAGGAACTTCTCGCCCATCGCGGTGTAGGCGAGCGCATCGACATCGAACATCGCCAGTTCCGCGCGCAGCACCGGATCAATCTCGTCGCCGGTCTTGGCGGCAGCGCGCTTCATCATCGCACCGATCGCGGCGGAGCGTTCGCCCCCGCCCGCGCCCGAGATCATCTCGCGTTCGTGGCCCAGCAGATATTTCGCCACATCCCAGCCGCGGTTCACTTCGCCGACATAAGCGGGGCAATCCTCCCCATAGGATTTGGGCACTTCGACATTGTCGAAGAAGGTTTCGCAGAAGGGCGAATTGCCGCTGATGAGCAGGATCGGCTTGGTCGTCACCCCGGTGCTGGCCATGTCGAAGAGCATGAAAGTGATGCCCTTGTACTTATCAGCCTTGTCGGTGCGCACGAGGCAGAAAATCCAGTCAGCATGATCGGCGTAGCTCGTCCAGATTTTCTGGCCATTCACCACCCAGCTATCGCCCTTGTCCTCGCCAAAGGTCTGCAAGGAGACGAGATCAGAGCCCGAACCCGGTTCGGAATAGCCCTGACACCAGCGGATTTCGCCGCGCGCGATTTCATTCAAGAACCGCTGTTTCTGCCCTTCGGTGCCAAAGTGCAAAAGCGCCGGGCCAAGCATCCAGATACCGAAAGATGACAGCGGCAGGCGCGCATTGATGCGGCTCATTTCCTCGCGCAGCACCTTGGCTTCGTCAGGGTTGAGCCCCGCGCCGCCATATTCCTTGGGCCATGCGGGCACGGTGTAGCCCTTGGCGACGCAGGCCTCGAACCACGCCTTTTGCGCGTCGTTTTTGAAGGTCGCGCGGCGCCCGCCCCAATAGACATCATCCTCATCGCGCACGGGTTCGCGCATTTCAGGCGGGCAGTTCGCCTCAAGCCAGCTGCGGGTTTCGGCGCGGAACGTCTCCAGATCAGCCATCAGCCGATTCTCCTCTCTCTTTGATCCCTCACTTAACGCTAACGTTAAAGACATTTGCGGTTGCGCTGCAAGGGCCGATGCAAGCACCGTGGCGTGGTCCTATCCCAAGCGCACCCCAAGCCCAAGATGCCGTAGCGTCAGCACAAGCGCGATTGACGAGCAAGGCAATCAGTCTAGGTTTGCAACGCGAATTGGGAGAGAAAACTTGTCGGGAATCGCCGGGCCACAGCCCTGCCGAAGCGCGCACGTATGAGTGATGGCGCAGGATTGATAAAAGGCCCGCTGCCGATGCGCCTGAAGCTCATTCAGGGCTTTGGCGCGGTGGCTTTTGGGGTAAAGGATAATGGTTTTTCCTTCTTCCTGCTGATTTTCTACAATCAAGTGCTCGGCATGGATGCGAGCCTTGTGAGCCTTGCGCTGCTGATCGCGTTGCTCGTTGATGCGGTGATTGATCCGATCCTCGGCAACCTGTCGGATCGCACTTACACCAAATGGGGCCGCCGCCTGCCGTGGCTTTACGCAGCGCCCATTCCGCTCGCCTTTGCCTGGGTGATAATGTGGAGCCCGCCAGCAGGCGAGCCGCCGAGTTTTGGCGGGCTGGTGGCGATTGCGATTGCAGTGCGCGTGCTGCTCTCGGCCTGCGAAGTGCCGTCGGTCAGCCTCGTGCCCGAAATCACCGCTGATTATGATGAACGCACCACCTTGTTCCGCTACCGCGCGATGGGCGGATGGATTGGCGGGCTGGGCATGATGGTGCTGGCCTACACCGTGTTCATGGCCGGCCCTGAAGGCCTGCTACAGCGCGAAGGCTATGCCGCGTTCGGGGTGTTTGGCGCGGTGCTGATGGCGGTTTCGGTGATGGGGTCTGCCCTTGGTCAGCACCGGCTGGTGGCCCGCCTGCCTGCAGTCAAACCCGCCCCCTTCACCATCAAGGGCGCCTTTGCCGAAATCCGCGAGGCTTTTTCCGAGCGCGCTTTCCTGATTTTCGCGGTCGGAGGATTGGCGGCTTACGTCCATCAGGGGCTCAATTTCTCGATGACGAATTACCTCAATCTGTTTGTCTTGCAGCTCACCCGCGCGCAGTTGATGTTCTTCCCGCTGGTGCTGTTTGGCGGCGTCTTGTTGATGTTTGTCACGATTGGCCCGCTCCACGCGCGGCTCGGCAAGGCCAAGGCGGCAGGGCTTGGTATGATCCTTGGCACGGCTACCGGGATCGTGCCCTACACATTGCTGCTGACAGGGTTGTGGCCGACACCGGGAAGCACGCTGTCAGCCGTGCTGTTCTTTGCCTTTGCCATGATCGCCATCGGGCTGGGCATCATTTCGCTGGTCTCGGCCACCTCGATGATTGCCGAAATTGTCGAGGCTTTTGAGGAACGCACCGGCAGGCGCGCGGAAGGATCGTTCTATTCGGGCAATTGGCTGGTGCAGAAATGCGCAACCGGCGCAGGCATTTTCCTGTCCGGGCAGATCATCGCGCTCTCTGAGCTCGCCTCGGATGCAACGCCGGGCGAAGTGCCGCAAGAGGTGCTAACAACGCTGATCTTTGGCTATGGCGGGTCAATGCTGGCGCTGGCGGTGGTGTCGGCATGGTGGCTGGCGCGCTTTCCGATCAGCCGCGCCGAACACGAAGCGCGCATCGCCCGGCTTGCTGAACGCCGCGCCCGCGCCGCGCGGGGGATCACCGCATGAGTGGCTCGCACGAGCAAATCAAGGCTTGGCGCACGAGCCGCGCTCTGCCAACGTGAACCGGCAAACCAGTTTCGATTCAGGACGAGAGAGAGGACATCCGCATGGATTTTGAGCCCACCGAGCGGCAGGCCTATTGGCGCGACCGCGTGCGCAATTTCATCGAGGCGAATATTCGCCCCAACCACGCCACCTTCCTGAAACAGGAACACGAGGGCGAGCGGTGGAAGGTGATCCCGATCATCGAGGAGATGAAGGCGAAGGCCAAGGCCGAAGGCATCTGGAACCTGTTCATGCCGCCGCGCAATGACAGTCACCATCATGTCGATGAAACCTTCGAATTCGAAGGCCCGGGCCTTACCAATCTCGAATATGCGCTGTGCGCGGAAGAAATGGGCCGCATCGGCTGGGCTTCGGAAGTCTTCAACTGCTCCGCGCCTGACACCGGCAATATGGAAGTGTTTCACCGCTACGGCACGCGCGAGCAGAAGGAGCAATGGCTGCGCCCGATCATGAACGGCGAAATCCGTTCCGCCTTCCTGATGACCGAGCCCTATACGGCCTCGTCCGACGCAACCAACATCGAAACCCGCATTGAGCGCGACGGCGATCACTATGTGATCAACGGGCGCAAGTGGTGGTCTTCGGGCCTTGGCGATCCGCGCTGCAAAATCGCGATTGTCATGGGCAAAACCGATTTCACCGCGCGCCGCCATGCCCAGCAATCCATGGTCTTGATGCCGATCGACACCCCCGGTGTCACCATCCTGCGGCACCTGCCGGTGTTCGGCTATGATGATGCCCCCCACGGCCACATGGAAGTGGAAATGAAGGACGTGCGCGTTCCTGTCACCAATATGCTTTTGGGCGAAGGGCGCGGGTTCGAAATCGCGCAAGGCCGCTTGGGGCCGGGCCGCATCCACCACTGTATGCGCACGATTGGCGTTGCCGAAGAAGCGCTCGCCAAGATGTGCCGCCGCCTGCAGGAGCGCGAGGCTTTCGGCAAGCCTGTTTACAAGCATTCGGTCTGGGAAGAGCGCGTGGCGCGCGCCCGCATTGATATCGACATGACCCGCCTGCTCTGCCTCAAGGCGGCCGACATGATGGACAAGGTCGGCAACAAGGCGGCCAAGCAGGAAATCGCGATGATCAAGGTGCAGGCGCCGAACATGGCACTGAAGATCATCGATGATGCCATTCAGGCCCACGGCGGCGGCGGGGTGTCGGAAGATTACGGGCTTGCCTCGGCCTACGCTCACCAGCGCACCTTGCGGCTGGCCGACGGGCCGGACGAAGTCCACGCGCGCTCCATCGCCCACATGGAATTTGCCAAGCACGCCCCTGTTCCGGGTCCGACGGCGAATGCCCTGCGCGGCGATCATGGCCGCGCGTCTGCCAATGACGCAGCGAGCTTCAGCTCGGGCGACATGGGCGTTGCGCGCTAACATCTGACTGCCCCTTTTAGACGGGGGCTTGGGGGTGGGCACGGGCCTGCAAGGGCCCGCCCCCTTATGGCAATCAGGACGGGCGAGGCAGGCCCAAGCCTCGCTACCCCTGCGTGCTCGCGCGCAGGGAGGGGGAAAATCTATGGCAAGAGCCGCCATTCTCGAACAACCGGGCCAAGGCCTGACCATTGGCGATGTGACCTTCGCCGATCCTGCTCCGCATGAAGTGCTGATCGACACCAAAGCGTGCGGGCTGTGCCATTCCGATCTGCACTTCATCGACGGGCATTATCCGCACGCCCTGCCCGCTATTCCGGGGCATGAGGCAGCTGGCGTGGTGCGCGCGGTTGGCTCTGAGGTGAAAACTGTGAAGCCCGGCGATCACGTCGTCACCTGTCTTTCGGCCTTTTGCGGGCATTGCGAATTCTGTGTGAGCGGCAGGCTGGCGCTGTGCCTTGGCGGCGACACCCGCCGCGCCAAGGGAGAGCAGCCCCGCATGATGCGCGCTGATGGTTCGCCGGTGGCGCAGATGCTCAACCTCTCGGCCCTGTCCGAACAGATGCTGATCCACGAGCACGCCTGTGTCGCCATCGACAAGGATATGCCGCTGGACCGTGCGGCCGTGATCGGCTGCGCGGTGACAACCGGGGCCGGCACGATTTTCAATGCGTGCAAGGTCGTGCCGGGGGAAAGCGTGCTGGTGGTCGGCTGCGGCGGCGTGGGGCTTGCTGCCATCAACGCGGCCAAGATCGCAGGCGCTGGCCAGATCATCGCGGCTGATCCCCTGCCCGAAAAGCGCGCGCTGGCCGAAACCCTCGGCGCAACCCACACTGTCGATGCGCTTGATCCTGATGCGGCCAAGCAGATCATCGCGATTTCACGCGGCGGAGTGCATTGGGGGATTGAGGCGGTGGGACGGCAAGCTTCGGCTGATCTCGCGGTCGCGAGCCTCAGGCGCGGCGGGACCGCCGTGGTGCTCGGCATGATGCCCTTGGATTGCAAGGTCGGCCTGTCTGCGATGGACTTGCTCGGCGGCAAGAAATTGATGGGCGCGCTGATGGGGATGAACCAGTTTCCGGTTGATCTGCCGCGCCTCGTCGATTTCTACATGCGCGGCCTGCTCGATCTCGACACCATCATTGCCGAACGCATCGGCCTTGAGGAGGTGAACGAGGGTTTTAACAAGATGCGCAGTGGCCACACCGCGCGCTCTGTGGTGGTGTTCGATTGATGACACAGACAGATCAAATCGATTTCGACAAGGAAATGGTCGGCACAGTCGCGGTGGAGGACAAGGACAAGCTTGATCTGCCTGCCCTGACCACATGGTTCGAAGCCCATGTCGAGGGGTTCGAAGGCCCGATTTCCTATTCCAAGTTCAAGGGCGGGCAATCCAACCCCACCTACCGCATCGACACGCCGGGCGCATCCTATGTGCTGCGCCGCCAGCCTTTCGGTAAATTGCTCCCCAGCGCCCACGCGGTGGACCGGGAATATGCCGCGATGACGGGGCTTTACCCCACCGGCTTTCCCGTGCCGCGCACCTATGGCCTGTGCGAGGACCCCGAGGTGATCGGCTCCAAATTCTTTGTGATGAGCATGGCCGATGGCCGCAGCTTGTGGAACGGCGCGCTGCCGGGTGTCGAGCCGGCCGAACGCCGCGCGCTCTATCACGCGCTGATCGACACCATGGCCGAGCTTCACCTGCGCAAGCCTGATGAAATCGGCATGGGCGATTACGGCAAGCCGACCGATTATTGCGCGCGCCAGATCACCCGCTGGACCAAGCAATACAAGCTGTCCGAAACCGAGCATATGCCCAAGATGGAGCGGCTGATCGAATGGCTGCCTGAGACCATCCCGCCGCAGCACCATTCCAGCGTGGTGCATGGCGATTACCGGCTCGACAATGTGATCTTCCATAAGACCGAGCCGCGCGTGATTGCGGTGCTCGATTGGGAGCTTTCCACCCTGGGCGATCCGATTGCCGATTTCGCCTATCTGATGCTCAACTGGCACAATCCGGCCGATGGCCGCGCGGGGCTGCTCGGGCTGGACATCGAGGCACTTGGCATCCCCTCGCAGGACGAAGCGGTGGAGCGTTACGTGGCGCGCACCGGCTTTCCCGTTCCGCCGATGGACTGGTATTTTGCCTATAACCTGTTTCGCCTCGCAGGCATCATGCAGGGCATCAAGAAGCGAGTGATCGACGGCACGGCCTCTTCCGCCCATGCCCAAGCCATGAGCGACCGGGTCGCCCCGCTGGTGGACCGCGCCTATGAATTCGCGCTGGCCGCCGGGATGGAGTCTTAGTTTTACGCACGCCCGTCCGGGCGTGCATCCTCGCCGCTGTTTCGCGCGTTCCGCGCGAGCGGCTGCGGGCGGAGTTTTGATCGTCCTATCGCTTCGCTGCTTGAGGACGGCGCCCTTGCGGCCCTTACGGGCCGATTAGTAAGGCTTGTCGGTTTAACTCGGGGAGGCTAGGCGCAGCGCCATATCGACACCCGCGACGGAGCCACCATGACCGACAGCCTCATTACTGCCATCGAAGCCGCCTGGGAAAACCGCGCCGAGATCACGCCTGCCAGCACAGAGGTTGCAGAAGCCGTGGAACAGGCGCTGGCGATGCTCGACTCTGGTGCAGCGCGCGTGGCCGAGCCTGACGGGAACGGCGGCTGGCAGGTCAACCAGTGGCTCAAGAAAGCGGTGCTCTTGTCCTTCCGCCTCAATGATAACGCCGTGATGGCGGGCGGCTGCGCTTCAGCTCCGGCCTTTGACAAGGTTCCGCTCAAATTCGCCGGATGGGACGATGCGCGTTTCCGCGCAGCCGGTTTCCGCGCGGTTCCGGGCGCAGTTGTCCGCCGCGGCGCGCATATCGCCAAAGGCGCGGTGCTGATGCCGAGCTTTGTCAACATTGGCGCCTATGTCGGCGAAGGCACCATGGTGGACACCTGGGCCACTGTCGGCTCCTGCGCGCAGATCGGCAAGAACGTGCACCTCTCGGGCGGCGCCGGCATTGGCGGCGTGCTTGAGCCGTTGCAGGCCGAACCCGTCATCATCGGTGACGGCGCCTTTATCGGGGCCCGCGCCGAAGTCGCTGAAGGCGTGCGCGTGGGCGAAGGCGCCGTGCTGTCGATGGGGGTTTACCTCGGCGCCTCGACCAAGATCATCGACCGCGCCACCGGCAAGGTCTATATGGGCGAAGTGCCGCCCTATGCCGTGGTTGTGCCCGGCAGTCTGCCCGGCAAGCCGCTTCCTGATGGAACGCCCGGCCCCAGCCTCTATTGCGCGGTGATCGTCAAAACTGTTGACGCGCAGACCCGCTCCAAAACCGGCATCAACGAGCTGCTGCGCGACTGATTGTCGTCAACAGCATTCAACGGCCTGAAATATAAAAAGATTGCCTGCAGCCTGCCCGCTGTCAAACGGGGCGGGTTGGTGCCTTGCTGCGACAAACAGCATCGATTACGCGAGTAAAGCAGGAACAATCGACGAAACCTCCCATTGATTATACACACACACAATCATGGGAGGTTGAACAGATATGAGCCAACATTCAGACGAAACACGCATCAGTACAGAAGATGTTCGCGCAGGCTACACTGGAGGACGGGCTCGCTATATTCTGGGTTTTGGACTCGGACTTGCGGTCATTGCTATGAGTGTTCTTTGGATTATTCCGGCGCTTTCCAACCTCAACTGACCACACGCGTAAACTGACTTGTTGATACGCCCATCACTGAAACTGAGCACGGCGCTCTGTGATCAAGGTCTCGATCGGCGGTTGATCGGAAACATTGCGCGCATAGCTTTCCGCATCGCGCATCACCCGCAGGATGTTGCGGCTGGCGATGAGTTCGAGTTCCACCTGCGAATAGCCACGCCGAGCCAGTTCCACAAATAGCGCGGGATAGCCGCTGACGTCCTCCATGCCGACAGGGCCAGTGGGCATCCCGTCATAATCCCCGCCGATGCCGATATGCTCAATGCCGGCCACCTTGCGGATGTGGTCGATGTGATCGGCCACATCGGTAAGCGGGCTCAAGGGTTCGGGATTGGCCGCAATCCATGCATCATAGGCAGCCGCAGCGGCCTCGGGATTGCCGAGATGCACCACTCTCAACCGCGCCACTTCGGCGGCGCGGCGAGCATCCCATTGGCGCAAATCCTCGTTGATGAAGCGCGGCAGCGCCACCACCATCACCACCCCGCCATTATCGGGCAATCGGCGCAGCACGCTATCGGGCACATTGCGCGGATGCGGTGTGACCGCGCGCGCGCCTGAATGGCTGAAAATCACTGGCGCGCGTGCGACATCGATCGCATCATGCATCACCTTTTCGCTGACATGGCTGAGATCGACCAGCATGCCGATGCGATTCATCTCGCGCACCACATCCTTGCCAAAATCGGTAAGGCCATTGTGCTTGGGATTATCGGTCGCAGCGTCGGCCCAGGGCGTGTTGAAATTATGCGTCAGCGTCATGTAGCGCGCACCCATGGCGTAAAACTGCCGGAGCACGCCAAGACTTGAGCCAATCGAATAGCCGCCCTCCATCCCCAGCAAGGAGGCAATGCGCCCCTCGGCCATGGCGATTTCAACCTGCTCGGCGGTTTCGGCATAGGCCATCTCGTCCGGATAGCGTGCAATCAACCGCTTGGTGACATCGATCTGTTCGATGGTCTGCTGCACCGCGACCGCTTCATTGGCGTTGTGCGGCACATAGACCGACCAGAACTGCGCCCCGACCTTGCCCGCTTTCAGCCGCGTAAGATCGGTGTGCATCATCGCGCGTTCAGCCTCGGGATCGGCGGTGTTCAGCGTATCGGTGAAATCGAAATCATTGATCTGGTTGTTGAAGCGCGCCAGCAATTGATTGGGCACATCATTATGGCCATCAAACACCGGCGCCGCTTCAAGCGCGGCGCGCGCTGTGGCTTCGGCCTGTTCATCACTGATCCGCTGAGCAGAGCCGGGCGCTGCCAGCGCAAGCGCCAGAGTGATCGCAAAGGCAGCGCGCAAAGGCTTGGCTTGCATGGCGGCAAAAACTCCCGGTAAAGCGGCCTATCAGCCGAGGACAGCGACACCCATGAGCGATAGCGCGCAAACCCTGATCGAACAATTGCGGCTTTTGCCCCATCCCGAAGGCGGCTGGTATCGCGAAACCTGGCGCGCTGCTGCCGCCGGGGGCGAGCGTGCAGGGGGCACGGCGATCATCTTCCTGCTGAAGTCGGATGAAGCCTCGCACTGGCACCGCGTTGATGCCGATGAATTGTGGATATGGCAGGGCGGCGATGCGCTCGATCTGCGGATTGCGGCGAGTGGCGAAGGCCCTGCCGACACCATCCGCTTAGGCGGCGATGTCGCAGCGGGCGAGCAGCTCCAAGGCCTTGTCCCGACCGGCGCGTGGCAATCGGCAAGGCCTGCAAGTGGCGGCATGGCAGGCTATTGCCTTGTCTCCTGCGTTGTGGTGCCCGGTTTTGATTTTGCAGGGTTCGAGCTTGCTCCGGCAGGCTGGGAACCGGGCGAGGTGCTGTGAGCCGCCCTGGGCTTCGTCCCGTTTTGCGCTGGCTGCTGGCGGTCTTTTACGGGCTGGCAGGGGTGCTGCACATCGTGATACCCGCGCCGTTCCTCACGATCATGCCGCCATGGGTGCCGGCGCCTGAGGCGGTGGTGCTGCTGACAGGAGTTGCTGAAATCGCGGGCGCGGCGGGGTTGGTCCAGCCGTGGTCGGCAGCCTTGCGGCGCTGGGCCGGATGGGGGCTGGCGGCCTATGCGCTGTGCGTGTGGCCTGCCAATATCAACCACTTCATGATGGACATGGCCCGGGAAAGCGGCGGATTGGGCCTTGCCTATCACATCCCCCGGATGATCGCGCAGCCGGCGATTATCTGGTTTGCTGTGTGGGTATCGCGCGATGGCTGAAACGCCAACCGAGGCTATTCTTGCGCTGCTCGCCGCGCGCGGCGATGGCAAGACGATCTGCCCGTCCGAAGCGGCGCGAAAACTCGCCGGGCCGCAAGGCAATTGGCGCGCAGAAATGGACACAGTGCACGCCGCGGTCGATGCGCTTACCGCGCAAGGAGCCATCGCGCTTTCATGGCAGGGCCGACCCAAAAGCGAACGGCGCGGACCCTACCGGATCACGCGCCGCACGGTTTAGCCTGCAAAAAAGCCGATCTTAGCTGAGGTGCTTGGACACCGCCGCCGTCATCTTGAACATCGAGATCTGATCCTTGCCGATCACCGCGCCCAGCTTGGCATCAGGATTGATCTGACGCTTGTCCTTGGTGTCCTGCAGGCTGTTGGCCTTGATGTATTCCCACACCTTGGAAGTCACTTCGGCGCGGGTCATCGGACCCTTGCCAATCACCGCCTCAAGATCGGCGGACAGTTGCACCGGCTTTTGCAGTGCGTTGGTTTTCGTAGCCATGGTATTCTCCCTACTTGTACGAAAGCTTAAAAGTCATCTCCGTCATCCTCCCAATCTTCTTCTGAGGATCCGGTGAAAGGCGCATAGAGCAGTGCACAGGCTGTGATGTTGCCTTGCAAAGCGGCCATGACATCAGCGCGTGTGGCTCCCGGCATCAGGATGAGCGGGAGCTCGCTGGCGAAAATCTGGAACACATAGTGGCGTGTTTCACCCTCGGCAGGCGCGGGCAGCAGCCATTCCGAATTGCCGCGTGCATTCTTGCCGGTGCGCGGCGGAACTTCGCCTTCGAGCAATTTGCCACGCTGTCCGGCAAGACCCCACACCAGCCAGTGACAGACCGGCTCTGATGTCGAAGCGCTGGCATCCTCAACGATGATGATGAGTTCCTGCGTGCCGGGCGGCGGCGCGCTCCATTCCAAGGGAGGGGCAACCGAGTCTTCTTCTTCGGCGGTGAAGCTGGGATCAAGTTCCTCGCCTGCACGAAACGCCGGACTGGTGAGCGCAAAACCGCTGCGCCCATAGGTCGCAGCTGTACCAAGCTGAGCAATCGCGAGGCCACCATGGCGCGCGGCCGGCGGCAGGGCTTTGCCAAGAAACTCCGGAAAATCAGGCATGATTCTGTCTTTTCATCTGTCCCTAGCTAGTCCCAAGCTCGGCTTGAGACGAGAGACCATCGGCGCTTTTTGTTCGGTTTCTGCGGAAAACTGCCCAACTTGGCCAAAAAATCGCAGTTGCAGGAGGAATTTTGCCGCTTCCCCGGATGTGCCAGCGTGCACTCTTGCCAAACTGCGCGCGCATCCGCCAAAATTGCAGCTGCGTAATTCATACCAGCACCGCTCAGTTTTCGGGGAGCTTACAACAGCATGAAAGTTGCCCCTGTGACGCCTGCCCGCGCGCTGATCAGCGCGCTCGCCTTGCTGCTGGCCGCTTGCGGCGGCGACGGCAGCAGCCCCAGCGTGGGCGGCAGCGGCCCGCCAACAGGTGCTACGCCAACTCCAACGCCATCGCCCACTCCGGCGCCGAGTTGTTCCCTGCGCGCACAGCAGGATGTGGTGAGCGAAATTCTCGACGAATGGTATCTCTTTCCCAACCTGTTGGCGACCGTCAATCCGGACAATTTCAGCACCCTGCAAAGCTTTATTGATGCGCGCGTCGCCCCGGCGCGGGCACAGGGGATTGATCGCTTTTTCTCCGCAGCAACCTCGATCGCTCAGGAAGATGCGTTGATAAGCAGCGGAGCAAGCTCCGGATTCGGGGTGCGGCTCAGCTTTGATTCGGCCGCCGGACGGCTGTTTGTGATTGAAGGATATGAAGGCACGCCCGGTTTTGCCGCAGGGCTTGATCGCGGCACCGAGATTCTCGCCATAGGAACGCCGGGCAGCGCCTTGCAAACAGTCGCCAGTCTGTTTGCATCGGGCGGGTCGCAGGCGGTCTCCAACGCTCTGGGCCCGAGCGATCCGGGCGTCACCCGCGTGCTGCAGTTCCGCCCACTGGGCGGGGCGGTGATCGAACGCAGCGTGACCAAGACACAATTCTCGCTTGATCCGGTATCGGATCGCTATGGGGTGCTGGTGCTGAATGATGGTGGACGGCGCGTGGGCTATTTCAACCTGCGCACCTTCATCGTCCGGGATGCCGAACGCCAGATGCGCGAGGCTTTCGGCCAGTTTCGTGATCAGGGTGTCACTGACCTGGTGATTGACCTGCGATATAATGGCGGTGGTCTGGTATCGGGCGCCGATGTCCTTGGCGATCTGCTGCTTGCCGGGCGCGTTGGCCAATTGTGGAGCCGCACTTTGGTGCGCGCCGAAAAGCAGGCCCAGATTGACCGTGAGAGGCCGCCGCGCACTATCGGGGCAGAAGCCAATGCCATTTCCCCGACACGGCTCGCCTTCATCACCACGGGCGCCTCTGCGTCAGCCAGCGAATTGGTGATCAACGGATTGCTGCCCTATCTTGGCAACAACATTGCGCTGATCGGCAGCAACACTTTTGGCAAGCCCGTGGGACAGTTCGCGTTCAGCGTTCCCTCCTGCGATTTGCGGCTGCGCCCGGTGAGTTTCAAAACTGTCAACGCCAACGGGCAGGGAGACTATTTCAATGGGCTCGCAAGCGTCATGCCCAACACCTGCCGCGCCAGTGATGATATCGGTTTTGCGCTCGGCGATCCGGCCGAACCTTCGCTGCGAACCGCGCTTGATTTCATCGCCGGTCGGCCCTGCACGCCGATCGTAAGCCGCACCGGGATCATGTGGCATATGGAGGGCGCGCGAGACATGCTCGAAGCTCGCAACCCGACTGCTGCACAAAACGAAATGCCGGGCTTTTTCTGACAAAACGCCAGCAAGACTGGCCTTCTGTAACGGGCCGTTTGTCAATCCCGATTTGGTTTAGTCTCGTGGCCGGCTTCATGCTTCTGTCCGCAGTCACCGCAAGGGCGCTGCATAATGGATGTTCTCATCGAACCGGCCGACCAATCTAAAAACGCGCAGTCACCCGAAGAGCTGCTGCCAGTCTTACGGTCTGACCTGGTTCGTGCGTCCCGGCGACGGGACCTTGCCATCGGGCGTGGTTAGCGCCCGAAACTCTTATCTCCCGCCTTTATCTCAACTCTGCCTTAAGCCTGTCATGCGGCTGCCAGCTTGGGATCGAAATAGGTCCCATCGCTGAGCATGCGATGCATCACGACAGCCAGCTTGCGCGCCAAGGCGACTTTGGCCTTCTTCATGCCCGCCCTATTGGCAACCCTGGTAGCCCAGCTCTTGAGCTGCGATCCCTTGACCGGTCTGGTCAGGATGATGTTGGCCGCCTCGTAGAGTGCGGTGCGCACTTCCTGATCTCCGCATTTGGATATGCGACCTGTGACGTCGGTCTCACCTGACTGGTATTTGCGCTGCGTGAGGCCAAGATGTGCGCCCACGGTTCTGGATGATCGAAATCTGGCAGGATCATCGATGGCTGACACGAAGGTCAATGAGATCAATGCCCCGACGCCCGGCACGCTCATCAGCAATTTTGCTCGTTCGTCCTGCTTTGCCTTCCGGTTGACCATGCTATCGAGCCGACGGAATTGCTCAAGCAATGAGGCGCGCGCGGTGAGCAAGGCATCGATCGTCTCGGTCAGTCCGGGCACAGTAGCCACCAAGTCGCGCACCCGGGCCTCAAAGGTCTTCGGCCTGGTCGGTCCCACCTTCAGGCCATAACCGCGCAGCAGTCCGCGCAGACACATCTCGATATCAATATAGCGCGACTGCAGCATCTTGCGTCCTCCAAGCAGGGTGCGGTTCTCTTGCGCTTCCTGTGACTTGCAGTGCACGCGCCGATACCAGCCAAGCCGCATAAGCTGCGCGATGCCACGTGCATCCTTGCGGTCGGTCTTCACCGGCATTGAACGGAAAGCATCGCGCACTTGGCGGGTCTCGAGCAAAACCACCGGCAATGCCGCTTCGGTCATGGCTGCGTACAGCCATTGCGACAGCGGGCCTGCCTCTAGGCCAATCGCTTCCATCTCAAGCCCAAGCCCGACAAACCATGCCACGATCGCCTCAGGCTCACTGGCCACCCGGGCTTCCTTCACAACCTTGCCGGCTGCATCCACAACGCAGAAATGCGAGACTTCCAACGAAACATCGATACCAGTATAGTAGCCCACGGTGGTCTCCCCAGATGCTTGGCGCAGCCCAACTGCTGACGCCGTTCAACCATCTACCGGGAGGCCGCCAACCCTACCAATAGGGTCATCCGCCGGCACCCGGACCGTTACTCCATCT
>MEDW01000046.1 GCA_001724215.1 Erythrobacter sp. SCN 62-14
ATCAGGATGCTGCGATTGCCGAGATTCTGCACCAGTCGCTCGCCTTCTTCCGCGCGCACCGTCACGCCCTCGAAATCGTGATAGCCGATCTGCCCCTGGAAGTTGCAGGCATAGAAATTGGTCGGCAGCAGCCCGTCCTTGTGGCTGCACACCGCCATCGTCGCGGTGGTGTGGACATGGCAGATCGCCGCCGCCCGCTCGCCGAGGTGCTTGTGGAAATAGGCGTGCTGGGTGAAGCCCGCCTTGTTCACCATGTAGGGCGAGCCGCCGACATTGTTGCCCTCGACATCGATCTTGACGAGATTGCTCGCCGTCACCTCGTCGTAGAGCAGGCCGAAGGGATTGATGAGGAAGGTGTCCTCCTCGCCCGGCACTTTCACCGAGATGTGGTTGTAGATCGATTCCGACCAGCCGAGGTGGTCGAAGATGCGGTAGCAGGCGGCAAGGTCGAGCCGCGCCTGCCATTCCTCCTTGCTGCACCGCTCCTGCACGCTGCCGGTGTTGCCCTGAAGCTGGGTTGCCATGGTCCTTCGACTCCCTGATCGCGGCTGTCGCGCCCTTGCGCGGTGCCGCGT
Source organism: Erythrobacter sp. SCN 62-14 (assembly GCA_001724215.1). Taxonomy (GTDB): domain Bacteria; phylum Pseudomonadota; class Alphaproteobacteria; order Sphingomonadales; family Sphingomonadaceae; genus Erythrobacter. Next base: position 576 of record MEDW01000046.1, read on the forward strand.
GTTTTCGGCGATGTTCGTATCCTTAAACCGCGCTTGGCGACCCGCCGCAAGAGCGCAGGCGCAACATATTGCTTTGCCACGGGCGCGCGGCGCGCTAGCCATGCGGGGAATGACCGCCACGGCCTCCGCCTCTCCGCCAGCCCAGCCCTTGCCAGCCGCAGGCGCGGGCGCGCAGGCGCGGCTGGTCACAGGCAGCATTCCGCGCCATCTCGTCGGCCAGACCCTGCCGATGATCATCGGCGTCGCGGCGGTGATGTCGATCGGCCTCGTCGACACCTATTTCATTGGCCAGCTCGGCAGCGACGCGCTGGCGGCGATCTCGTTCATTTTCCCTGTTTCGGTTGCGACAACCTCGCTGGGTGTGGGCGTCAGCGTCGGGATCAACGCGGTCGTCGCGCGCGCGCTGGGCGAAGGCGATTTCGCCAAGGCGGCGCGCCGCGCCAATTTCGGGGTCGCCTTTGCACTGGCCTGCGGAGCGGCAATGGGCGCAGCGCTCTATCTGCTGATCGACCCGCTGTTCGGCGCGATGAACGCGCCCGAGGCGCTCATGCCGCTGATCCGCCTCTACATGGAACCGCTCGCGATCGGGTTCCCGCTCATCCTCCTCATCATGGGCTTCAACGGCGTGCTGCGCGGACAGGGCGAGGCGCGGCGCACCAGCGTCATCAGCATCACCTATGCCGCGGCGAACTGGGTGCTCGATCCGATCCTCATCACCGGCGCTTTCGGGATCGAGGGCTTCGGCATGGCGGGCGCGGCCTATGCGACGGTGATCGGCTGGGGAGCGGGCATCGCCATGTGCCTCTACCTCACCCGCGCGACGCAATTGCCGCTCGATCTCACGCTGCTCAAGGACTGCAACCTCGTGGAGAACGCGCGCGCCGTCACCCGCATCGGGCTGCCCGCGGCCTTCTCCAATGCGATCAATCCGATGGGCCTTGCGATCCTGACCGCGCTGGTCGCGCTCGAGGGCGATGCGGCGGTCGCAGGCTTCGGCGCGGCCGGACGGCTCCAGAGCTTCGTGATCGTGCCGCTGCTCGGCCTTTCGGGCGCGATCGGGGCAATCATCGGGCAGAACTGGGGCGCGGGCCGCTATGACCGCTCGCGCGAGGCGGCGCTCTATGCCGGGGGCTTCTGCGTCGTGTACGGCCTCCTCGTGGCGCTCGCCATGATCACCTTCGGGGAATGGTTCGCCTACCTCTTCACCCGCGATCCGGCGGTGATCGCCGAATTCGCGCTCTATCTCCAGATCGCCGCCTGGGGCTATGCGGGCTTCGGCCTCCTCATCGTCGGCAACGGGATCATGAACGCGGTCGACCGGGCGAGCCTTGCGCTGATGCAGTCGGTGGGCCGCGTCTTCCTCGTGATGCTGCCGGTCGCGCTGGTGCTGCGCCCGCACTGGGGCAGTTCGGCGATCTTCGCCGCGGAACTGGCCGCCAACCTGTTCGGCGCAATCTCGGCGATCGTGCTGGTGCGCTGGGTGCTCGCCCGCCCGCATCGCCCCTGGGTCGAGGGCTGAAAAGCGCGCTCGTGCTAGGTCAAAATTAACCAACGCCGGGCAAAGCAGGTCGCATGGACGATCTGCTGGCGGATTTCATCGCGGAAACGCGCGAGATGCTGGAGGCGACCGGCGGCGAGCTCGTCGCTTGGGAAGCCGATCCGGCAGATCGCGCGCGGCTCGATGCGGTGTTCCGCTTCGTCCACACCGTGAAGGGCAATTGCGGCTTTTTCGATTTCCCGCGCCTCGCCGCGCTCAGCCACGCCGCCGAGGATGCGCTCGCCGACCTGCGCGCCGGCCGCCGCGAGGCTTCGGCCGCGCTGGTTTCAGCCGTGCTCGCGATCATCGACCGCATCGCGGCGATGGTGGACGCGATCGAGGCGGGCCAGGATTTCGGTGCGGATGACGACGCCGTGCTGATCGCCGCGCTCGGCGCGGAGGACGCCGAGAGCGACTTCGCTCACGACCCCGCCCCGCTGCTGCCCGAACAGATGCTGGCGAAACGCGGCGAACCGGCCCCGGCACTCGCGGCGCCGCGCACCATCCGCCTGCCGGTCGAACTGCTCGACCGGGTGATGAGCGGCGTTTCCGACATGGTGCTGGCGCGCAATGATCTGGCCCACCGCCTGCGCGAAAGCGGCACGCAGCCCACCATTGATGGCCCGTTTGAACGCCTCACCGCGATCCTTTCCGATGTGCGCGACGCCATCACCCGGATGCGGATGCAGCGGATTGAAACCCTGTTCGGCGCGCTGCCCCGCTTGGTGCGCGACCTGTCTGCCGAACTCGGCAAACAGGTGCTGATCGATCTGGAAGGCGGCAATGTCGAGTTGGACCGCGAGATGATCGAGACGATCCGCGATCCGCTCACGCATATCATCCGCAATGCGATTGATCACGGGATCGAGGCTCCGGCGGCCCGCCGTGCTGCGGGCAAGCGCGAGATCGGCATGCTCACCCTGTCAGCGCACCAGTCCGGCAACACCATCGCCATCGTGGTGAGCGATGATGGGCGCGGCTTGGATGAAGCCAAGATCGCGGCCAAGGCCATCGCCACTGGCCTGATCACCGAGGCTGAAGGCGCCGCAATGAGCCGCGACAAGATCCTGCAACTGATCTTTGAACCGGGCTTTTCGACGGCTGATAGCATCAGCAATGTTTCGGGCCGCGGGGTCGGTCTGGATGTGGTGCGCCAGAACCTTGAAAAGGTTGGCGGCAGCATCGCGGTGTCGAGCCAGCCCGGCGTCGGCACGCTGTTCACCCTCACCATCCCCTTGACGCTCAGCATCATTGCCGGGCTGACTGTTGAGGTGGCAGGCCAGCGCTTTGCCGTGCCGCAGGGCTATATCGAGGAAATCATCGAGGCCGATGCCGCGCGGCTCGACTATGCGCAGATGGGCGAGCGCGCGCTGATCACCTTCAGGGGGGAGCGCGTGCCGTGCCTGCTGCTGGCCGATGTGCTGGGCCTGCCGGCTCCCGACATGCGCATCGGCACGCACACGCTGGCGCTGCTGCGGCTGGCGAGCGGAGATCTGTTTGCGCTGTGTGTTGAACGAATTCACAGCCACGGCGATCTGGTGGTCAAGCCGCTCGCCCCTGCGGTGATGAAATGCGGGCTTTATGCAGGATCTGCCCTGCTTGATGATGGCCAGCCGGTGCTGCTGCTTGATGTGACCCGGATTGCGGCCGAACATGGGTTGCTGTCCGAAGCGCGTTCGCGCACGATGCGCGGGGCAGAGAAAGAGGCTCGCGCGCAAGCGACGCACACCGCGCGCGCGATGCTGTTCACGGCTATCGACGGACGGCGCGCTGCCATCAGGCTTGAACTGGTGCAGCGCATTGAAACCATCCCCGCAAGCGCTGTCGACCTGTCACTGGCACAGCCGCGCGCGGTGATTGATGGCTTGATCCTGCCGCTGGCCGGGTTCGGCGATGCACCGCTTGCCCGGCCCAAACTGCGCCTGCTGCGCCTGAGCGACGGCGCCAGTGAATTGCTTTACGCGGTGGGCGATGTGGAAGACGCGGTGGAACTTCCCGCAGAGTTAACCCCCGTCCCCGGCGATCCGCTGGTCGAAGGGCTGATGCTGCAGGGCGGGCGCCCGGTTGCCGTGCTCAGCGGCCATGCCTTGTTCGCAGCGCATGGCCGCCCTGCCGAACCGGCCGAGCGCCCCGCCTGCCTGCTGCCCGACACCGAATGGGCGCGCGCAATCCTTGCCCCGCTGGTGGAAGAAGCGGGTTACCAGGTGGTGAGTGAGGACAGCGCAAAGGCGCCAGGCGCGGTTTCGATCATGATGGAAGACCTCTATGAAGTCGCCAGCCACCTCGGCCAATTGCCGGCAGGGCCGGTTATCCGCCTGCGCGATCATCCCGATGCTCCGACAGGATCGCCCAGCATCTACCGCTATGACCGCGAAGGGCTGGCCAAGGCGCTCAAGGCCGCTGCAGGAGGCAGGGCATGAGCGCGCTGGTGTTGATGGCACAAATCGCCGGAAGGCGCTGTGCAATGGCAGCCGAAGATGTGCGTTCGGTGATTGATCTGGGGGTAATCGCCCCGGTGCCGCGCGCGCCTGCCTTTATCGCGGGCATCACTGCGCTGCGTTCGCAGACCCTTACTGTGATTGATTGCCGGCTGGCTCTGGGGTTGGAAGCAGCCAGCCTCTATCCCACCGACACCCGCGCCGCAGTGGTGGCGACAGGGGGCCACTCCTACGCGCTGATGGTCGATGCGATCGAAGACATCGCCACCAGCCTCGGCGAGCCCGGGCACATCCCCGGCGGCTTTGGCGCCGAATGGCAGCGTGCGGCCACAGGCATGATCGAAACCGGCATTGGCCCTGCCCTGCTGCTTGATCTGCGGCCATTGATTGCCGGGCCGCTGGCTGGCGCGCGGACAAACCGCGCTGCGGCTTAAGGCGATGGTTACACCTTGCGCCCTAGGCTCGCGGTCAAATGACTGAGGGATTTTCATGAAAACGTGCCTGATCGTTGATGATTCCCGCGTGATCCGCAAGGTGTCGCGGCACATTCTGGAAACGCTCGGTTTTGTTGTCACAGAGGCCGAGAACGGCCAATTGGCGCTCGATGCCTGCACCGATGCAATGCCCGATGTGGTGCTGCTGGATTGGAACATGCCGGTGATGACCGGCATCGAATTCCTCGTCCACCTGCGCCAACGCCCTGGCGGGGACAAGCCCAAGGTGGTGTTCTGCACCACCGAAAACGATGTGGCGCATATTCGCCAGGCGATTCAGGCGGGCGCGGATGAATATGTGATGAAACCGTTTGATCACGAAACCCTCCAGATCAAGTTGCAACTGGTTGGCTTTGCGTGACCTCCAGCGCGGCCCCGCTAAAGCCCAGACCAGAGCCCAACCGGGTGCCGGGCAGCGCGCGCGGCCAGCCGCAGACGCATCGCGCGCCTTGTGTCTCGGTGCTGATTGTTGATGATTCGCTGACTGTGCGCACCGCGCTCAAGCGGATGGTCGAAAGCGACCCCATGCTGATCGTCACCGGCACCGCCAGCAGCGCAGAGACCGCGCTGGCGCAAATCCGCCAATCCGCGCCCGATGTGGTGCTGCTCGATCTCGAAATGCCCGGAATGGGCGGGCTGAAAGCTTTGCCCGCAATCCTTGAACTTGCCCCGCACAGCGCCGTGCTGGTTGTCTCGGCGCTCACCGAGGAAGGTGCACAGGCAACCCTTGCAGCGCTCGCCATGGGGGCTGCCGACACGATGCTCAAACCGCGGCCCGGTGAATTTACCGAGGATTATCGCAGCGCGCTGGTCACTCGCATCCGCGCGCTCGGCCGCGGCGAACCAGCGCTGGCAGGCGAGGCCGTGCATTTGCCGCTCCAGCCCGCCAAAGCCCTGCCCGCCAGCCCACCGCCAATGGCCGCCGTGCCGCTGGGGCGGCCGGACATCATCGCGATCGGAGCATCAACCGGCGGCATCCACGCGCTTGGCCAATTGCTCGGGCAATGGCCCGCCAGCTTTGCCGTGCCGATCCTCATCACGCAGCATTTGCCCGCATCCTTCATGACGGTGTTCGCCCGCCAGATCGAGACCATGTGCAATCGCCCGGCGCGCCTTGCGGACAATGGCCTTGTCATCACACCCGGCTCGATCACCTTGGCCAGCGGCGAGGGACACCTCACTTTGCGTCAGGCAGGCGATCAGATTGTCACCGAAATCTGCACCCGCCCCCAGCCAAGCGGTTGCCGACCCTCGGTTGATCCGATGCTCGACAGCGTGGCTGCGATCTATGGCTCGCGCGCGCTTGCAATTATCCTGTCCGGCATGGGCAGCGATGGCCTTGCGGGCGCGCGGCAGCTGGTTGCCAGCGGCGGCGCCGTGATCGCGCAAGATGCCGCCAGCAGCGCGGTTTGGGGTATGCCCGGTGTCGTGACCCGCGCTGGGCTTGCCCGCTTGGTCGCCCCGCCACAAGCCTTGGGACAAGCGGTGCTGGCGAGCCTTTCGTCCACGCCGCGCAAGGGGCGCCCATAATGGAGCCCAGCACCGCCGCCTTGCAGATCATTGCTGAACTCCTGACGATGCACACCGGGCAAGAACTGGCCGAAAGCCGTCGCTGGCGTGTCAGTTCGGCCTTGAGCGCGCTGTTTCGTGAACACGGCATCAGCAATGTCGATCAACTGGTGTGCCTGCTCGATCAGCCCCCTGCAGGACAACGTCCGTTTGATCTCGCCCGGCAAGTGGTCGAGGCGCTGCTCAACAACGAGACCTATTTCTTTCGCGACAAGCCGACTTTCGATCAATTGCCGAACTCGGTGCTGCCCGAACTCGCCCGCCGCCGCGCGCACACCCGTCGCCTGTCGATCTGGTCAGCGGGCTGTTCGACCGGGCAGGAAGTCTATTCGCTTGCCATGCTGTTTGCCGAAAACCGCGCGCGCTGGGAAGGCTGGACCATCGAACTCCTCGGCACGGATGTCTCGCACCGCGCCATCGCCGCGGCGCGCAGCGGGCGTTACAGCCAGTTCGAAGTGCAGCGCGGCCTGAGCGTTACGCAGATGCTCAACCATTTCGAGGAATGCCCCGAAGGCTGGCAGGTGCGCCCCGACCTGCGGCAGATGGTGCGCTTTGAACAGCACAATATTCTTGATCATCCACCCGCGCGCCGCGGCTTTGATCTGATTTTGTGTCGCAATGTGCTGCTCTATTTCAACCAGCAGACCCGGGCTCATACCTTTGCCCGCCTTGCCGCCGCGCTCGCTAGCGATGGATTTGTCATGCTGGGAGCAGGCGAGACCGCGGCGGGACAAACTGACCATTTCACAGCCACCCCTCGGCGGATCAGCCTGTTCGAACCCCACAGCATCCAGCCCCTTGGCAGTCTGGCGCAAGTGAGTTGAGCCACGGGTTAGGAAAGGGTTTACCAGTTTCTTTCAGCAAATCTTGCCGCTCGCCAACCTATGCCTGCGGCTTCGAAGGCAACCGGATCGCCCCTGCCGAACCTGAAGGCACCAGTGATGAGCACCCGCCTGTGAGCGCCAGACCGCTGCGACTGACGATCGCTGGCCTTGTGCTGGCCCCTCTGCTGGTGCTCAGCCTCGTGTTCGGCATTATGCTGATCATTGGCATCGCGACAGGCCAGATCACCGTCGTGTCGCCTGCACAGCTGACAATTTCAGCCATTTTGATCTATGCTGCAACCTTGCTGGTGTTGGGCTGGACTGGCTCATCCAATGTGCGCGAACTTGAAGCGCTCGGGACGCTCGACGCCCTGACCCGATTGCCCAATCGGTCTGCCCTGCACGTCGATATTGAGCGTTCGTCACAGGGTCGCGACGAAGTGGCGATTGCCTTGATCGATCTCGACAGTTTCAAACAGGTCAATGATCACTACGGCCATGTGGTGGGCGATCAGTTGATCCAGCAATGCGCCAATTTGCTGCGCGAAGTGTGCGGGGTGGAGGCGCGCTGTTATCGTCTGGGCGGCGATGAATTCGCCGCCGTCATGGCCGGGCAAGCCGCAGGCACGATCCTTGAAGGCATGTGCCGCACGTTGATTGACCGGCTGCGCGAACCGCTTGATGTGGGGGAAAGATCGATCTCGGTGGGCGCCAGCATTGGCCTTGCCCGCAGCACGGCCGAGGTTCGGCTATGTTCATCGGAAATGCTGCGCCGCGCCGATGTCGCGATGTATATGTCCAAGCGCGGCGGCAAGATGCGCTGCACCTGGTTCAGCGAAAGCTTTGATCGCCGCCGCGAACGCATGCGCGCCATTGAAGACGAGATTCGTGAAGGCATTGCAGCGGGCGAATTTGGCCTGGCTTATCAACCGCTGGTGAATGCGGTTGGTGGACGGATTGTCGCGGTTGAGGCGTTGCTGCGCTGGCAGCGCCGCGATGGCAAGATGATTGGCCCCAATGTCTTCATCCCCGTGGCCGAGGATTCCGGGCTCATCAACACGCTTGGCCTGCTGGCGCTACGCCGTGCGGTTGAGGATGCGGGGCGCTGGGGCATAACCTTGTCGGTGAATATTTCCGCCGCGCAATTGCGCAATCCGGAGTTTCCGATCCAGCTGGGTGAGGTGCTTGAGGAAACCGGCTTTCCGGCCGAACTGCTTGAACTGGAAGTCACAGAAACCTGCCTTGTGCTTGATCCGGTGGTGGCCGAACGGGCGCTGGATGTGATCCGCAGCTTTGGTGTGCGCATCGTGCTGGACGATTTCGGCACTGGCTATGCCTCGATTGGTTTTCTGCGGCGTTTCCGCTTTGAAAAGCTCAAGCTTGATCGCTCTTTGGTGATGCTGGCAGGCGAGGATGATGGCAGCCGCGCGATGATGCTTTCCAGCATCGCGATGGCTCGCGCGCTCAATATGAGCGTGACTGCAGAAGGCGTTGAGACCAGCGAGCAGGCCGATATGGTGCGCGCTGCCGGCTGCGATCAGATTCAAGGCTGGCTCTATTACAAGGCGATGGGCGCCCAAGAAGTGGATCGGCTGATTGCCGCACAGAATGCGCCGGTGCTGCCTGCAAACGTTACCCCTTTGATGCAGGGCAAGAACGCGGGCACATGACCGCGCAAAAGCGGCGCGCAGATGGCCTGAAAGCAATCTTTTAGAAAGGATTTTCCTTCAGGAATAATTGAGCAGAACCTCAGGGAAACAGCCTTATGAACATGATGGCCAAGCAAGCGCGGCGTGACACACGCCAGGATAGCCAAGGTGTTCCGGACTTTGTGCGCGAGCTAGCGGCGGCCGCTGATCAGGAACAAGGCCCGAGCGATGACAGCGCCCTGCCTCAGCAGAACTATGGCCTGTTCGAACGGGTCGGCTGGTTCCGCGACCTGTCGCTATCGGGCAAGATCCACGCAACCTTCGGCTCCTTCTTTGCGATCGGCTTTGCAATAGCGCTGGTGCTGGGCTTTGGTCTTGGCCATTTGTGGGACCGCTATCAAAGCTCTGCCCGAGTGCAGCAAGCCGTGGTTGCGGCTACCGAATTGCACGGGGCAACCGGGGAACTGCGTTTTTTCACCACACGCTATCTTTATGAAGGCGAGGCTTCCTTGCGCAGCAAGCAAGGTGACGCATTCAACGCCACCACGGCACGGGTTGATATCATTGCGCCGATCATTGCGCGCGATGTGCCGGAACTTGAGCCGCGCCTTGCCATGCTGCGCACCCGGCTTGATGCCTACAACGCAAGCTTTATCCGCGCGGTTGCTGCAGAAGAGACGCGCAATGGCCAAGGTTCATTCCCCCCGGCGCTGCGCGCCGAAATCACCTTTCAAGGCGAAGAGCTGTTCACTCAGGCGCGCAGCCTCGCGGCCGAACTCACCGCCCGCGCCAAGCAGAGCGAAGCCACTGGGATCATTTATTTCTTCAATATGATCAAAGTGATCGCGGTGCTTGCCGTGATTGCGCTGGCGGTGCTGCTGATGGGTCTTGCCTATCTCTCGCGCGATTTTTCGCGGCGCATCGCAGAAATCACCGAAGCCATGACGATGCTGGCCCGAGGCAACCGCAACTTCGAAGTCGCAGGGGCTGAGCGCAAGGACGAAATCGGCGCCATGGTGCGGGCGCTTAATCTGTTCAAGCGCGCCAGCAAGCAACTTGAAAACTGGGCGCGCGAACGCAGCGAACGCGCTGAACAGGAAATCCGCGACCAGTTGGAGCGCGAACGCGAACGCCAGGAAGCCGAAGAACGCAAGGCCGTGCTGCTTGATGAAGTCGCCCGCCAGTTCGAACGCACTGTCGGTGAGGTCGTCGAACGCGTTGCCAGCGCTTCGGGTGAGCTCAGCACCACGGCATCGAAAATGGCCCAGAGCGCCGAGGAAGCCAGCCGCCGCACCGGCGAGGTTGCCGTCTCGATGGAAGAAGCCAATGCGGGCGCCACTTCGGCAGCGGCCGCAAGCGATGAATTTGCCCTGTCCATCAGCGAAATCAGCCGTCAGGCGGCCTCATCCAGCGAATTGGCGCGCCTTGCCAGCGAGGCGACCGGCGAAGCGGATGAAACCATCTCGGCCCTGTCGGCCTCTGCCGAGGAAGTTGGCCAGATTGTCGAACTCATCCAGACCATTGCGCAGCGCACCAATCTGCTGGCGCTCAACGCCAGCATCGAAGCCGCGCGCGGGGGCGAGGCCGGGCGCGGCTTTGCGGTGGTTGCAAGCGAGGTCAAGGAACTGGCGATGCAGACCAGCCGCGCCACCGAAAAGGTCGCTGAACAAATCCGCGCGATGCAGGACACCACAGGGGCCAGCGTCAAGGCCCTGCGCGCAATTGCCGGGCAAGTGCAGCAGTTGGAGACCACCGCTGTTTCCATCGCCAGCGCGGTGGATCAGCAATCGGTGGCAGGACAGGATCTTGCACGCTCGATCGATCTGGCGGCGCGTGGCACCGAACGCGTGGCCGGACATATCGAGGATGTGCGCCAGTTGTCGCTTTCAACCGGTGCTGCAGCCGCTCAGGTGCTCACCAGCGCCACTGATCTGCAGGACCAGGCCAGCCACCTCAGCAAGCAGGTTCAGACTTTCCTGAGACGTGTGCGCGAAGCGTAACACTCAAGCCCATTGGAGCTGGATGCACACCTGCCCTCCACCGCGCCGCCCCGCCCTATGATGCCAAGAGGAAAAGGTGGCCGGGCAGGTTCAAACAACCGGGAGGCAGGGTGAGAGTGCATGGGTTCACGTCCGTAAAACTTGCTATCAGCATTGCCGCGCAGCGCCCGCGCGCCTAAAGCAGGCACCTCACCCACAGAGGCCAAACGCTGCATGACCACTTGGCGCCTTGCCGCGCAAATTGACGATATCCGCGCGCCTCTGGCCGAATTGGCGGCCGCGGGGGCCGAGCGGTTTGCACTGGCAACACTGGTCGAAGTGGCAGGCTCTGCCCCGCGCGATGCAGGCGCGCAGATGCTCATTTCGGACGAGATGCACTGGGGATTTCTCTCGGGCGGCTGCATCGAGGATGATGTCGCCCGCCATGCCCGCGAAACAATGGCGACAGGTGCGCCGCGCCTGCTGCGTTATGGCGAGGGCAGCCCGTGGATTGACATAAAGCTGGCCTGCGGATCGGGCATCACGGTGCTGGTGGAGCCGGTCAACATCGCCGAACCTGCGGTTGCAGACATGCTGGCAGCCTGTCGCGCGCGCAGACCGCTGGGCTGGATCAGTGATGGCATCCTGCGTCAGACAGGCCCTGTCTCAGCCCAATTTTCATGGGACGGCGCAGCTTACAGGCGGCCTTATGAACCTGCCTTGCAGCTCGTGCTGGTGGGAGCGGACGGGGCGGCGTTGGCGGCGGCACAATTGGCGCAAACACTCGGCTGGGAGGTGGCCTTAGTAACGCCGGGCGGCCCGCCCGATGCGCCCTTGCCCGGTATCACTTATCATCGCTGCGACGCGGTCAGCGCGCTGGCTGCTCTTGCGCCCGATCCGTGGACGGCGATTGCGGTGATGTCGCATGATCGCGAGGATGATGAGAGCGCGTTAGCCGCTGCCCTTAAGAGCGCGGCCTTCTATGTCGGCGCAGTTGGCGCGCGGGCGCGCCTTGACAGGCGCCTTGAACGGGTGCGCCGGCAGGGGGCGAGCGAGGCCGACATCGCGCGGCTTCACGCTCCCATCGGATTGGCCGGCTTTTCCAAAGCGCCGCGCGAAATCGCGCTGTCCGTGGTGGCCGAAGTGGCTCGCGCCTGCCATGCGCGCTGCGCAGCGGCCAGATCGTCCGGCGTATCAACATCCAACAAAGCGCCTGCATCGGCCGTATCCACATAGGCAACCGCGCTGCCGCGTTCTGCCAGCAGCCGATTGGCGCCGCGATCGCCTTGCAGCGCCATCAGATCGCTAAAGGCGGCGCGGGTGAAGGCCGCCGGGTGGCCCGGCTTGCCTGCCACTTGTGGCCGCGCGGCATAGCCTGCCGCCTCAGCGCGTGCGGCCAGTTCGCCGCACAAATGCACCGGAACCAGCGGCATATCGCCCAGAAAGATGCAAACGCCCCGGCTCTCAGGCGCAAGCACGGCGACCCCAGCGCGCAAGGACGCTGCCATGCCTTCCTGCCAATCGGGAGCAGCAAGGATGCGGCACTCAAGACCTTCGAGCGCAGCCGCGATTTGTGCCGTTTGCGCTCCGGTCACCACCAGCACCTCGGCAAAGGATGCAGCGCACACGCCTTGCGCGGTGCGGCGAATGAGCGGTGCGCCCGAGAAAGGTGCGAGCAGCTTGGCAGCGCCAAACCGCCGCGCAGCGCCTGCTGCCAGCACCAGCGCCGACCAGCGCACAAGGAGAGGCTCCTCGGTCAGGCGGTGATCTGCGCCATGATAGGCAGGGTGCGGATGCGCTTGCCGCTGGCCGCTGCAATCGCATTGGCAAGCGCTGGCGAGGCAGGCGGCACGCCCGGCTCACCAATCCCGCCCATCTTGGCTCCGCTGTTGATGAAATGCACATCCACCTCAGCCGGCGCATCGGCGAGCGTGATCAGCGGATAATCGGTGAAATTGCTTTCTACCACCGCGCCTTTTTCGAGCGTAATCGCCTCGCCCATTGCCGCTGAAAGTCCCATGATAAGCCCGCCTGCAATCTGCGCTTCGGCGTTCAGGGGGTTCACCACTGTGCCGCAATCAACCACCGCGAAAGCCTTGAGGACCTTGGGCCTGCCATCAGGCAGCATCATCACCTCGACGACTTCAGCGACAATCGTGCCGAAGCTTTCGACAATGGCGATCCCGCGTCGGTGACCATCTGGCAGGGCGCTGTCCCATGCCGCGCGCGCTGCCACTTCATCGAGCACGGCCACATAGCGCGAACCTGCGGGCAGGTGTTTGCGGCGAAAGCGGTAGGGGTCCTCGCCCGCAGCAGCGGCGAGTTCATCCATGAAGCTTTCATTGTAAAAGCCGATCTGTGTCGAATTGACCGAGCGCCACGGCCCGTCGATCTGATTGGACGTGTATTCGAAATGGCGACGCGAAGTGGCGGGCACATCATAGATAAAGCCCGCTTCGGCCTCGGCATTGTCGCCCTGCACATAATCGCTGCGCCAGGCTGCTATTTTGCCGTCGGCGCCGAGCACAGCTGAAAGCGCAGCCGAAGATTGCGGGCGATAGGTGCCGTGGCGCACCTCTTCCTCGCGGCTCCAGATCAGCTTGACGGGAAATGGCAGCTGCTTGGCAAGCAGTGCAATCTGGTCGAGAATTTCCGTCACACCCGGAAAGCGCCGTCCAAACCCGCCGCCCATGATCATCGGATGGAAGACGACATCATCCATTTTCAGCCCGGCAGCCTTGGCCGCGCGGTCGCGCGCGCCCAATGGATCCTGCAAACCGCCCCAAAGGTGCAATTTGCCGTCCTTGAAATGGCCGGTAATGGCAAAGGGCTCCATCATCGCATGATGCAGGAACGGCACGCGGTAATTGGCGGTAATCAGCTTGTTGCCGGCAGCTTTGAACGCGGCATCAACATCGCCTGATCCGGCGGTGTTGCTGGGCTTGGCCGAGGTGCGCAACTCGTCCTGCGCTGCATAGATCGCGGCGGTCGACATGCCAGCATGGCCACCATCGGAGAATTCCGGGCTCAGCGCAGCAAGCCCCTTGGCCGCCTGCCAATAGCCCTTCGCCACGACGATCACGGCGTCATCCAGCTTCACGACCTGTTCAACGCCCTTGATCGCCATCGCCGGAGCCTCATCCACCGACACCAGCTTGCCGCCGCGCACGGGCGCTGCTGCGATGGTGGCGACGCGCATATCGGGGAGGGCGAAATCAATGCCATAGATCGCGCTGCCATCGACCTTGGAAGGGATATCAGCGCGCGGCAGGCCTGCTCCGATCAGTTTGAAATCCTTGGGGTCCTTGAGCTTGGGCGAGCTGGTGAGCGAGCGCTTGGCGGCGCCTTGGGCCAATTCGCCGTAACGCAAACTCCGGTTGGTTGCCGGGTGGGAGATGGTGCTGTTGGCCGCGACCAATTCACTTGCCGGCACTTTCATGCGCGCGGCCGCCTCCTCGATCAGAGCAAGCCGCACTGCTGCGCCCACCACGCGCATACCTGCCTGGCCGGTGAAACGCACCGCGCTCGAACCGCCGGTGATCTGGAGGTTCTGCGAGCGGGTCAGCATGCCGATCACGGCAGCAGGCAGCGCGTTCACCACACCCGGCATGCCGGAAAGCTCCGCCATAAAGCCTTTCACCAGCGCCGTGTTCGCAAAGGCGCTGTCGGCGGGTGCCTGCTCAACCACCACCTTGGCCCAATCGGCATCGAGTTCATCGGCCAGCATCTGGCCGAGCGCAGTGTGCGTGCCCTGTCCAAAATCGATATGTGGCGAATAAACAGTGACTGTATCGTCCTCAGCGATTTTCATCCAAGTGAGGAAATTGTGCGCGCCGTCTGTTTCGGTGAGCGCTTTGGCGCGGCTGCGCGTTGAATTCTCAGCAAGATACAGGCCGAACGCTCCGCCGCCCACAAGCAAAGCGCCGCCGACAAGAAAGGCGCGGCGTTTCACTCCTTTTCTTTTCGGCTTGGCCGGAGTGTTGGCGGTGTCCTCAGCAAGGTGCGGCGTGGGATTGTCAGCCATTATGCGGCTCCTTCGCCCATAGTTGCAGAGGCAGCCGCATACACAGCCTGCCCCGTTGCAGCAAGGATAGCCTTGCGGATGCGGGGATAGGTTCCGCAGCGACACAGATTGGTCATCGCTGCGTCAATCTGCGCTTCGTTCGGCCTGCCCACCGCTTTGATCAGTGCAGTGGCGGCCATGATCTGCCCCGATTGGCAATAGCCGCATTGCGGAACCTGCGCCGCGATCCATGCCTGCTGGACTGCGTGCAGAGTGCCGTCTGCAGATTTCAGCCCTTCGATCGTGGTGATGGCCCTGCCTGCAACATCGCTGACAGGGAGCGAGCATGAACGGACGAGCTTGCCATCGACGTGCACCGAACAGGCCCCGCAGGCCGCCACGCCGCAGCCGAATTTCGTGCCGGTCAGTGCAAGATCCTCGCGCAGCACCCACAAGAGCGGCGTATCGCCCTCGGCCTCAACGCTTACTGGAGTGTCATTGACTGTGAAACTGATTGCCACCGAGCTATCCCTTGCCGTGCCTGTTGCGGGCCGGGATGTAGCAAACTGCGCGTAGGAGCGCCAACCGAAAGCCCGTTAGCCGAGCAAAGCGGCGAGGTGCTCCATCTGTGCAACTTCGCGCTCAAGGCGGCGTGCACCTGCTCCGGGTGCATGGCTCAGGAACGCATCGGCCAAGGCGCGATAATACCATAAGGTTCCCGCCTTGCCCCCGGTGAAGCGGCTCCAGACCTGTGAGCCTGCTTCATGAAGATCGGCGTTAATGGCAGCGGCATTGTGCGTTTTGTCCGCGAGGCTGACGGCAAGCGAGGCAGGAGGCTTGTGTGCGAGGCTAGCAATGTAGGCTTCCTTGCGCGAACGCCATGCGGGCTTGGGCTCTGTGTGGCTGTCGGTGCAATCAGCAACGATTTGAGCCACTTGATCGCCAAAGCGCATTCGGATGTCGTCAAGCCGCGCCCGCCCGCTTTGATCTTCGACCGCATCGTGCAACAAGGCAGCAATGGCCTGGTCTTCGCTTGCGCCGTTTTCGAGCGCGATGGCGGCAACCCCGATGAGGTGCGAAATATAGGGGATGCCCGATCCCTTACGGATCTGCGCGCGGTGGATGCGGCTTGCATAGGCCAGTGCGTCGTCGAAGCGGTTGGTGAGGAACGGGTTGTTTGCAGTGTCGCTCATCAGATCGGGTTCAGTGTAAGCGGTGTTTTCAGGCCACGTGAGCGTGGGGCATTAGCTCGTCGATCCTTGATGCAGGGTGACCATTGGCGAGACTGCTGAGCGTCGCGTTCAGCGAGGTGTGCGGGTTGATACCGGTGAGCTTGCAGTTCTCGATGAGGGTGGCGATCACCGCCCAGTTGTCGCCGCCCTCGTCGGAGCCTGCGAACAGGGCGTTCTTGCGGTTGAGGGCGAGCGGCCGGATGGCGCGATCGACGGCGTTGTTGTCGAGATCGACGCGGCCATCGTCGAGGAAGCGGATGAGACCGTCCCAGCGCGGGAGCGTGTAGCGGATCGCCTCGCCGAGGCGGCTCTTGGCGCTTGCCTGCCGGCCGCGTGCTTCGAGGAACCTGTAGAGGTCGTCGATGATCGGACGGCTGCGTTGGTCGCGGACGTTGCGACGTTCGCCAGCGGATAGACCGCGGATCTCATCCTCGATCGCGTAGAGCGAGGCAATGCGGCGCAGGACATCGGCTGCCACCGGCGAGCCCTCGGCCAGCTCGTAAAACTTGCGGCGCACGTGGGCCCAGCAGAACGCGAGGCGGATCTGCTGATGCCGCCGGGCCAGCGCCGCATAGGCACCATAGCCGTCGACCTGCAGGATGCCTGCAAAGCCGGACAGGTGCGCTTCAGGGCGCTCAGTTTTGCGATCGGCGGCGTAGACATAGGCGACCATCGGCGGGTCGCTGCCGCCCCAAGGTCGATCATCGCAGGCATAGGCCCAGATCTGGCCGGTCTTGGTCTTCCTGCGACCCGGCTCGAGCACTGGCGCGGTGGTCTCGTCGGCGAAAACCCGCTCGGATCGTCGCAATCGCTCGAGGATATGATCGCGCAAGGGGCGCAGATACCATGCCGCGCGGCCGACCCAGTCTGCAAGGGTGGAGCGATCCAGCTGGATGCCCTGCCGGGCATAGATCTGGGCCTGCCGGTAGAGCGGCAGGTGATCGGCATACTTGGAGACCAGCACCTGCGCGATCAGCGCTTCGGTAGGGATGCCACCTTCGACGATCCGTGCCGGCTTCGGAGCCTGAACGACCGCGCTCTCGCAAGAACGGCAGCCATTGCGCGGGCGGCGGGTGACCAGCACGCGGAAGGTGGTGGGAACGACATCGAGGCGCTCGGCCACATCCTCGCCGATCTGGTGGAGCGCGCCGCCGCAGCAGGCGCAGGCCTTATCCTCGACATCGACGATCTGCTCGATCCGCTCGAGATGGGCGGGCAGCGATCCGCGGTTGGTCTTGCGGGGGCGTTCGCTCGGCGCCTTGCTTGCCTTGCTCCTCGCGAGCTCAGCCTGCGAGAGCGCGGCTTCAACTTCCTCAAGCGCTAGCTCGAACTGGTCCGCATCGAGCTGTTCAGACTTGCGGCCAAAACGATGACGCATCAGCGCATCGATGATCGCCTGCAGCCGCTCGTTCTCTGCCCGAAAAACCTTAAGAATATCCAGCTCGTGGGCCTGCTCGAGGACGAGCGCGCGCAGCGCATCGACGTCATCGGGAAGGTCCGCTTCGAGGAGCATGAGCGCACTCAAACGATGTACGGCGAAGCCAATCAGTCCGCACGCACCCCGTCAAGCAGCAATCTGCGGTGCGATCGGACGGCGTCCGCCATGCACGCGGCGCCAGTCCAGACCCTCGAGCAAAGCACCCAGTTGCGCGGCTGTGAGGCGCATCACGCCCTCCTGCCAATGGAAGGTGCCTTGCACCAGCTGTCGCTGGCGGAGTAAAATGCCCCAGAAGTGACATTTGAAAATTCCCCACTTCGTTTGTTTGGCCCTGTCCGGGGCGCGCCCCGGACAGGGCCAAATTGGAAACATCGGGCATAGTCCTCCTGTTGGGAGGCGATGCTGCGATGAAGAAGCTTGGAGAATTGATGATGATCCTCGAGCTACATCGGCAGGGCGTATCGATATCCGCCAT
>MEDW01000047.1 GCA_001724215.1 Erythrobacter sp. SCN 62-14
CGCCTGAAAAATGGCGTGTTCCACTCCGTCATCGATCTCCAGGCCGCCATCAATCGCTTCATCAAAGAGCATAATCAGGACCCGCGGCCGTTCGTCTGGAAGGCCGACCCCGACCAGATCATCGCCGCCGTCAGGCGCGGGCACCAAACGTTGGAATCAATCCACTAGCAGAGGGGTGTCATTTCTATTTAGCGCCTACACAGATTAAGATTGATAATATATATTATGTTAAATTAATTCCGGGACGCTGGAGGTGCCCTATTCCATGAACCAGGTCACGATCACGAAGGCGCCAAGGAAAATCCCCAGCCAGATCAGACTCATGCGCACCACTTGCCGCTCGCCGAGTCGGAACGAGGCAAAGCCGCTCGCCACCACAATCAGCCAGCCAACCAGCGCAACCAGGGAAATCAGCTGTCCTTGAGACCAATCGTTCATGCCACCAACTCCAGCCGGTCATAGCCAACGATGACAAACTCCGGCACCTCGGCGCAGAGCGTCTGATAGTCCATGCTCTTGTCGAGGTGGCTGAGCACCACGCGTCCCGCCTTGGTGCGTTCACCGAGCTCTATTGCCATTGCGAGATGAGCGTGTGTGGGATGCGGCTCTCGGCGCAGGCAATCGCTCACGAGAATATCGACGCGATAGAACAGGTCTACCATTTCATCAGATATTTCACTAAAATCAGTTGCATATCCGATAGTCTTGCCATCCGCTTCAAAGCGGTACGCGGTCGTCTCGCCAGAGCCATGCGCCATCTGGCACCAGTCCACGCCGAAGCCTGCAATCATCCGCAACCGGTCGAGCGTATCAATTGTGCAGATCGTCGGATAGCCATCCTGCCCTGCAAAGACATAGCCAAACCGCTGGCGCAATCGTCGCACTGTCTCGGCGGAGGCAAAGCCGGGGATTGGCCCCGCGCGGCCATAGCGCATGACCCGCAGATCATCGATGCCATGGCAGTGATCGGCGTGGTCGTGCGTCCAGAACACGGCATCAATCGACGGAATGCGATTGGCTAAGAGCTGCGCCCTGCAATCGCTTGATGTATCGACCAAAAGACGCGCACCTGCATCGCTTTCAACGATGATCGACACACGTGTACGGCGGTTTCTGGGCTCTGCTGGGTCGCAATCGCCCCAATCGCCCGCTCCATCCGGCCCGCCGACCCGCGGCACGCCGGTGGACGTGCCAGAGCCGAGCATGATCAATTTCACAAGGCAGCCTTTGAGAACAAGCGTCGGAAATTCGCGGTGGTCTGTTCGGCCAGTGTTTCGGCGCTCACCCCGCGCAATTGCGCGACGAACTTCGCGGTGTCGGCCACAAAGGCCGGCTCGCACACCTTGCCTCGATTGGGCACGGGCGCAAGGAACGGGCTATCGGTTTCGACCAGCAGGCGATCATCAGGGATGATCTTCGCAACCTCCTGCAAGTCTCTGGCATTCTTGAAGGTTACGATCCCGGATAACGAAATCGTCAACCCCAGTGCGAGCACCTTTTCGGCAAAATCCATCGACGCGGTGAAGCAATGGATCAGCGCCGGAAAGACACCCTTGCCCATCTCATCGGCAAGGATTGCGTGGGTATCATCCTCCGCATCGCGGGTGTGGATGATGAGCGGCAGGCCGGTTTCGCGCGAAACATCAATATGCATACGAAACAGGGACTTCTGCACGTTTCTGTCCGACTTGTCGTAATAATAGTCGAGGCCAGTCTCGCCAATGGCGATCACTTTGGGGTGGGCTGTTGCCGCCAGCAATGGCTCTCGTCCAAGATCAGCATGGGCGTCTGCCTCGTGGGGGTGGATGCCGACACTGGCGTAGATGTCCGGCTCGCGGGTGGCCGTGCCAACCACTTGACCCCATTCGCTTTTGCGGGTCGAGATGTTGAGAAAGGCGCCTACCCCAGCGGCACGTGCGCGGGCGATGACGGCTGCCTGATCTTCAACAAGGCCCTTATATTCAAGGTGACAATGGCTATCGACTAGCATCACGCGCTCTCAGCGTCGGCGGGCAGTTCAAGGCGGGGGAACAGCGGGGTCGGCGGGGCAATGGTGAAACCGCTCGCTATGAGGCGTTCGAACCAATCCTTATTGTCGCGTAGGTCCGCATAGGTTCGCTCCGCTGCCGGGATGCCTAGCTGATCGAGCAGCGCAGCCGCTTTATCAGGAATAACCGGCTGGATGGCAATTGCCAGATCACGCAGGGCTTTGAACAGCGTTTGGAGGACAGCTTTCATGCGTGCCGGGTCAGTCTTCTTGAGTGCCCATGGTGCTTGCTCATCGACATATTGATTGCAGGCGTAGACGGCGCGCAACCATGCATCGATCCCCGTCGAGAACGACAGACGTTCAAACTCCTGCGGCAGCTCTGTCTGACACACGAAGGCTAGCATTGAGTGTAGACTCACGTCCGCCTCGGCCGCCTCGAACGCCTCAAGCCGCCCATCCATATTCTTGGCGATCATCGAAAGCGTGCGCTGGGCAAGGTTGCCAAAGCTGTTTGCCAGCTCCGCATTTGCCCGCAAAACAATCGCTTCGGGCGAATAGCTGCCATCCTGTCCGAAGGCGACTTCACGCAGCAGGAAATAGCGCAGCGCATCGACGCCAAAGGTTTCAGCAAGCCCCAAGGGATCGGTGACATTGCCGAGCGACTTCGATTCCTTCTGCCCGCGATTGAGCAGGAACCCGTGGCCGAACACCTTGCGCGGCAGCGGCAGGTCGGCGCTCATGAGGAAGGCGGGCCAGTAGATCGTGTGAAAACGCACGATATCCTTGCCGATCAGATGCAGGCTTGCCGGCCAGAATTCACGCATCATTTCAGTGTCATCAGGATAACCAAGGCCCGTGAGGTAATTCGTCAAGGCATCAACCCAGACATACATCACGTGGGTTTCCGATCCCGGAACCTTGACCCCCCAATCAAAACTGGTGCGGCTGACCGAAAGATCGCGCAGGCCCTGTTCGACGAAGGCAATCATCTCGTTGCGGCGGCTGACGGGTTCAAGAAAACCGGGCGTTTTCAAGAGGTCTAGCAGCGGTTCCCGATACTTGCTGAGACGGAAGAACCAGCTTTCTTCCACGGTCCATTCCACCGGCGTGCCTTGCGGGGAAAGACGCTCCCCGCCCTCGCCCTCAACCAACTCACTTTCATCATAGAAAGCCTCATCGCGCACCGAATACCAGCCTTCGTAGCGGTCGAGATAGAGATCACCCTTGGCCGCCATGGCCTCCCAGATGGCTTGGCTGGCGCGGTGGTGATCGGTGTCCGAGGTGCGGATGAAACGATCATAAGAAATGTTCAAAGCATCGCACATCTGCTTAAAATAGCCTGACATTTCGTCCGCCAATTCGCGCGGTGTGCGGCCCTGTTCCTCGGCCTTGCGGGCCATTTTGAGGCCGTGTTCATCCGTGCCGGTCTGGAACCGCACGGGCCGTCCCATCTGACGCTGAAACCGCGCGATCACATCGGCTGCAATTGCCTCATAGGCATGGCCGATATGCGGCTTGCCATTGGGATAGCTAATGGCGGTGGTGATGTAGAAAGGGTGGGTGTCGAGATCAGCCATGGGCGGCTTCGCTAGCGGGGGCAGCGGCGACAAGCAAGCTGCCGATCTCATGTGGAAGCATGGCGGCATCGAAATTGTAGATCGGCGCCTCCACCGCAAGCTGCACGAGTGCGCCGTGGGCCTCGATCAGGCGCAGGCGTGCGGCGGGATCGGTGGTCTCGCGTGCATGCCTTGCAACCAGGGACTGGGCGAGTTCAAGCACCGCCTGCACCCGTTCGCGATCGGCACGCGGGCCGATAAGTGTCGCCAGCTTGCCGCGCGTGGCCAGCCCCACATCACCGCGCCGCAGCAGCTCCTCGATCACCGCGGCAACCGGACCAAGGTTCTGCTCGGCATAACGCAGCGCAGCGCCAAACGAACCTTGGGCAGCGGCCAGCATGGCTGGTTCAGTTGGCAGGCCATGGTCGGCGAGCATTGCGGATAGTTCGCTATCCGACAGCACCGGAAAACGCAGCATCCGGCAGCGTGACCGGATAGTGGGCAACAGCCGCGCCGGGCGGTTCACCACCAGCAGGAAAAACGTGCCCTGCGGCGGCTCTTCAAGGCTTTTCAAAAGCGCGTTGGCGGAAGCTGTTTCCAGATCATCTGCGGGGTGGATGATAATGGCCCGGCGCGAGCCCAGCGTGGGCCGCGTTGTCAGCCGCTTTTGCATCGCGCGGATCTGTTTGATGCGGATGCTGCGTGCCAATTCATAGGGCTTGCCATCGGCAGCAGCGCGCTCGGCCTTGTCATCCTTGGGGCCATAGGTCAGCACCAGAATATCGGGATGGTCGCCAGCCGGTTGCGGCACGCCGGGTTCGGCCACCAATTCGCGCGCGGCGGCCACCGCAAAGTCGAGCTTGCCCAGCCCTGCCTTGCCCGCCAGCAGCCAGCCGTGATGCATCCGCTCACCCGCCAAGGCATCGCGCCACGCGGCCCAGGCGGCGGTGTGATTGGGCCAGGCGGTCATGGCGTATCGCTTTCCAGCAGGGGCGCAAGCGCTGCCATCACCCGCTGGTGCACTTCTTGCGGAGAGCCGCCTGCATTGACGGAAGCAAAGCCTTGCGCGTCCGCTTCTGCCATGGCGCGAAACCGGGCGGCAACGGCGCGGTGATAATCGAGCCCCCGCCCGCCAATCGCATCGCTGGCATCGCCATCGCGCAGCGCCAGACGTTCTGCCAGCACGGCCTCGTCCGCTTCAAGCAGCACAACGCGATCGGGCCGCAAGCCGCCGCTGCCGAATTGGTGGAGCGCGACCACAGCCTCATCCCCCAAACCACCTGCCCCGCCCTGATAGGCGCGGCTTGAATCGACAAAGCGATCACACACCACCCACTCCCCCCGCGCCAGCGCAGGGCGGATCAATCGCGCGACATGATCGGCGCGCGCGGCGGCGAACAGCAAAGCCTCAGCCTGAGCGCCCCAGCCCTCTCCGGGAGGGGCGAGCAACAGCGCGCGGATCGCTTCGGCTCCGGGCGTTCCACCCGGCTCCCGCGTTACCACCACGCCTTGCCCGCGCGCGCGCAGAGCTTCGGCCAAGAGGCGCGCCTGTGTGGACTTGCCCGCACCCTCGCCGCCTTCAAAGGCGATGAACTTTCCGCGCGCTACCATGGCAGCCACGCGGCCAGCCCGTTGGCGACCCGTTCGAACGGGCTGGCGAGCGCAACATCCTCGCGCGCCATCAGAGGGATCTGTGCGGCTGCCATATCGGGTGCTGTGATAGTGAGCACAGCCACTTTCTGTCCGGCCACAAGCGGCGCCTTGAGCGGGCCGTCATATTCGATCGTGGCCGCAAGCGGTGCGCTGTGTCCGTTGGGCAGATTAACCGCCACCGGCCCTGCTGCCACCAGCGCCACGCGTCGCGCGGTGCCGTTCTGGACGCGGGCATGGCCAATCACCGCGCCCCGTTTGAACAAGATCGGGCGTTGAAAGGCGGTAAAGCCCCACTCCATGTAATTGCGCGCCAGCTGCGCTCTGAGTCGCCCATCCGGCACGCCTGCCAGAACCATCATCAGGCGCTGATCGCCGCGCCGCGCCGTTCCGAGATAGTTGAAACCGGCTTCATTGGTGAAGCCCGTCTTGATCCCGTCCGCGCCCGGATAGCGCCCGATGAGCGGATCATGATTGATCTTGGCAAGGCCGTTGAAGGCGAAACCGGGATGGCCGATATAATCACGAAAGAGCATCGGGTGGCGCTCGATCATGGCGCGCCCCAGCATCACCAGATCATTCGCTGTGGTGAAGGTCTGGCCTTGATCGGGCCAGCCATTGGGGCTGGAAAAAAAGCTGCCCCTCATGCCCAATTCGCTTGCCTTCGCGTTCATTGCTGCCGTCCACGCCGGCACCGACCCGGCAAAGCCCTCGGCCAGCACTGCCGAGCCATCATTGGCTGAGACATTGGCAATGCCCATCAAGAGATCGCGCACTGAGATCCGGTCGCCAAGATTGAGCGCCATGTTCGATCCCTTGCGGCGCCAGTCGCGCCACATGGCAGGGCTCATCTCCATCACCTGCTCAGGCTGAAGGCGGCCTTCTGCCATCAGCTCGAAGGCGAGATAGAGCGTCATGACCTTGGTTACCGAGGCCGGGGCAAATCGGCGATCTGGGTTGCGGGCGTGCAGCACCTGTCCGTTTGTTACATCCACCAGCAGCGCCACGGGCGCACTTTCGGCAGGCGGCACGCCGGGGATAATCGGCGGCAGGCTGCGTTGGGCAGCGCCGGCAGGCATTGCAAGGCTTGCGGCCAGCGCAAGCGTCAGGCCTGCGCGTATCAGACGGGTGAGCATCGCTTTCATCGCGCCTTTGTCCATAGGATCAAGCACGCCAGATGGCGAGGCTTGGCCGAGCACTAGTTCACGATTTCATCAGCCAAAAGCCCCACGCTCATCGCGTAATAATTCGAGCAATTATATTCGAGGATCACGCGGTAATTGCCCGTCAGCAGCCAGGCAGGCGTTCCCGGTCCATCAGGCTGGAAGATGGTGGCAAGCGTTTCATCGGGCAGCATCCGGAACGGCTCCACCCCAAGGCTGCGCCACTCGCGTATCGTCTTCCACTGGCTGTGGCGTTCGTGAACCCGTGGGCATACCGGCGAGGCCATGCGATTGCGATAGAGATCCGGATTGAAGCCCTGCGGCACCACCGCGCGCACACCCCACGGCTCGCCTGCGCGCCAGCCAGCATCACGGAAATAATTGGCAATCGAGGCAAAGGTGTCGGCCCGGTTGGTGAAGATATCCGCGCGGCCATCACCATCGCCATCGACGGCGAGGCGCAGGTAAACACTCGGCAGGAACTGCGGATTGCCAAAGGCCCCGGCATAGCTGCCGACAAGCTGCGAGCGGGCAAAGCCCTTGTCCGCAATTTTGAGCAGGGCAATGAATTCGTTGGCAAACAATTCGCGGCGGCGCCCTTCCCAGGCGAGCGTTGCCAGGCTGCGCGCAAGGTCAAAATCGCCCCTTACCCGGCCATAGCTGGTTTCATGTCCGAAAATCGCGATGATGACCGAGGCGGGCACGCCATATTGTTGTTCAACCCGGGACAGCTCGCCGCGATGCTCATTATAGACGCGGCGGCCCGAATTGATCCGCTCGGAATTGACATGGGTGGCAATGTAGGGAGCAAGGCGCGGAAAGCCGCTCGCCGTGCCGCTACCGGGCTGATTGCGATCCAGCTGGATGACGCGTTCGTTGGGGGTGATTCCTGCCGTCATGCGCGCGATGGTCGCCTCGCTCACGCCCTCGGCGCGGGCGCGCGATTTGAGCGTCTCGAGATAGGTCGCAAAGGGCATGGCCTCGGCCATCTGAGCGCTTGCTGGCGCAGGACCAGCCAGCGGCGCAGCACCGACACCGAGTGAACAAGCCAGCAAGCCAGCAACAAGAACACGGATCATCATACAATCATGTCTGTCACAAATCCCACTGATCGCCAATGCGCGAAGTGTCGTGACAGGTGCATGAACACTCGCTAGAGGGCGTGCGCGAATGCGGACAGGTGGCCGAGTGGTTTAAGGCAGCGGTCTTGAAAACCGCCGTAGGTGCAAGCCTACCGTGGGTTCGAATCCCACCCTGTCCGCCACTCCTTGCGCGCATATCGGCCCATCGCAGCCATCTGTCGGCGCGGCGAATTGGCTCCTGAGGCAGCGCGGTATTGCTTGCTTGCGGCACGCGGCTGTGGTCAAGGCATGGGCATCTTTTCAAGGAGAACCCATGCTTTACGTCGACATTCCCACCCGCAGCGAATTGGACGAGTTGATCGCGGTGCGCTCTGCTGCCAGCGTTACTCTGGTGCTCGCCACCACCGCGCACACGCAAGACACCGGCAAGGCGCGCATCCAGCTTGGCAATCTCGCCAAGCAAGCGGTTGAGCAGCTTGAGGCGGTCGGCGTGGACAAGCGCACCATCGCGGCTGTGGAAGAGCAGATCCACGACCTGCAGGATGATGACGAGTTCTGGAAGTTCCAGGCCAATTCGCTGGTGCTGTTTGTCACGCCCACGAGCCTGCGCTCCTTCCGCTTGCCAACAACGCTTGAAGACATGGTGCAGGTCTCCGATCGCTTCCATGTAAAGCCGTTGCTGCGCGCTGCCGGTTTTGGCCAGCACGCCTTTGTGCTCGCGCTCGAAGAAAACGCGGTGCGCCTTATCGAAGTCAGCGCCGATATGCCGGCGGTCGAAGTGCGCGT
Organism: Erythrobacter sp. SCN 62-14; assembly: GCA_001724215.1. Classification (GTDB taxonomy): domain Bacteria; phylum Pseudomonadota; class Alphaproteobacteria; order Sphingomonadales; family Sphingomonadaceae; genus Erythrobacter. The sequence continues at coordinate 8,228 of MEDW01000047.1, forward strand.
GCCAGATATGCCCAAGGATGCGGCCTCTTTTGCGGGCACGGCCAATGTCAATTCGCGCAGCTACGCCCAGCGCAAAGGCGGCGGCGAAGGACAAAAGGTGCTCTTGCGCGCCTATGCCCGCCGGATCGATGCGGTGCTGCGCCCGGTGCTCGCTGGCCGGCATGAACCGCTTATTCTGGCCGCTACTCAGCCCATGAACAGCATCTTCCGTTCGGTCTGCAGCTTTGGCGGGCTTGCCGCAGACGGCATCGACACCAGCCCTGCTACCATGACCCCTGCCGAGATCGCAGAGGCGGCGCGCCCGATCCTTGATGGTCTGCACGAAAAGCTGATCGCCGATGTGCGCGACACTTTCAGCGCGCGCGAGAACGAAGGCCGCGCCACCAAGCAGATTGCTGACGCTGCCCGCGCTGCCACTTTTGGCGCGGTGGAAACGCTGCTGATTGACATGGACGAGGCGCTGCCGGGCCTGGTCGATGAAACCACCGGCGCTGTCACCTTCGATGAAGCTGAAAGCGCTGCCAGCTATGGCATTGTCGATGAAATCGCCGCGCGCGTGATCCAGTCGGGCGGGACTGTCCACGCGGTGCGCCGCGCCGACATTCCGGGCGAAGGCTCGCTGGCTGCGATCCTGCGTTACGCGGTGTAACCTCTCCTAGCCTTTCTGAAAGGGCAGGTCCGGCCACAAGCGCTGGGCCTGCCCTTTTTGCATCAGAAATGCAGCGCTCTGCCATAAGCGTCGAGCACGCTTTCGTGCATCATTTCGGACAGCGTGGGATGCGGGAACACAGTCTGCATCAGTTCCGCCTCGGTCGTCTCCAGCACCTTGCCCACGGTGTAGCCTTGGATCAGCTCGGTCACTTCGGCTCCGACCATATGGGCGCCGAGAAGCTCGCCGGTCTTGGCGTCAAACACGGTCTTGATGAAACCTTCGGCCTCGCCCAGCGCAATCGCCTTGCCATTGCCGATGAAGGGGAAGTTGCCGACTCGCACTTCGCGCCCGCCTTCGCGCGCCTTGGCTTCGGTAAGGCCCACGCTGGCAACCTGCGGATGGCAATAGGTGCAGCCCGGAATGGCACTGCGATCCAGCGGATGCGGGTGGACATCGGTGTTGCCCATTTCCTGCGCAATGGCTTCGGCACAGGTCACGCCTTCATGGCTGGCCTTGTGCGCCAGCCACGGCCCCGGCGTGCAATCACCAATCGCCCACAGCCCCTTGGTCTTGGTGCGGCCGTAAGGGTCAATCTGGATAAAGCCGCGCTCCATCTCGGCAAGGCCATCAAGCCCGATGTCTTCGGTGTTGGGCACAATCCCGATGGCGACGATGACATGGGTGAAATCGGACGTGGCAAGCTTGCCCGCCTTGTCCTTGATCTTCGCGGTGATGCCCTTGTCCGTGACCTTGATATCCTCAACGCCCGCGCCGGTCATGATCGAAATACCCTGCTTTTTCAGGCTCTTTTCAAGAAAGCTTGAAACATCCGCATCCTCGACCGGCACGATCCGGTCGAGCATTTCTACGACTGTCACTTCGCTCCCCAGATCATTGTAGAAGCTGGCAAATTCGATGCCGATGGCGCCAGAGCCGATCACCAGCAGCTTTTCCGGGAGTTCAGCAGGCGTCATCGCATGGCGATAGGTCCACACCCGCTTGCCGTCAGCAGGCGCAAAGGGCAGGTCGCGCGCCCGCGCTCCGGTGGCGACGATGATGTGCTTGGCGGTGAGGCTTTCCTCGCCCTTCTCGCCCTTCTCGCCCTTAACGCTGAGGCTGTTCGCGCCCGTCAAACGTCCCTCGCCCATGTGGACCGCAATTTTGTTCTTCTTCATCAGGTGACCAATGCCCTGATTGAGCTGTTTCGCCACCCCGCGGCTGCGTTTCACAATCGCGGCGAGGTCCGCCTCGATGCCTTTAGCCACGAGGCCATAATCGCTGGCGTTCTGCATATAGTGATAGATTTCGGCCGAGCGCAGCATCGCCTTGGTCGGGATACAGCCCCAGTTCAAACAGATGCCGCCCAAATTCTCGCGTTCGACAATCGCGGTCTTGAGGCCAAGCTGAGCGCAGCGAATCGCTGCCACATAGCCGCCGGGGCCAGAGCCCAATACGATCACATCATAAAAGGCTGACATTCAGATAATCCCTCGTTTGGCTTAATATTAAGACTAGTGAGACACTGTCTTAAGTCAAAAAAACTGTCCCCGGCGATGGGGCACGCAAGGCGGCTTGAAAGTGGGGTGAAAGGTCTGGCTCATGGGCATGACAGAGGCGGCGCGAGTAGGACAGGCGAGCAAGGCTCGCCCCCATAGTAGGCCACCCGCCAAACACCCCGCCATAGGGGTTGGTGTCAGCCGGCATGGCGGTGACGCGAATTTGGGGGTCGCGGTCAGTCAGGGGCAATTCCATGGTCGCTGTCATCATTTCTAACCTGTCTCTGCTGCCTTGATGACAAGTCAGAAACCAAGATCCCGAGATAGAACAGGTAAATTGTCAGTATTAACGTAAAAATTCCGGACACGAAGCTTGCAAGCCTATCGAAAAATCTGGCTTTATAACAAATCTCTGAAGTCTGATCACTTAGCCTTGGCAAATCGTTTTGTCGTGTATCACTAAGAGAACGTTTTTGAGCAGCAATTTGTTTGCTTGTTACCCTTACCTCTTCCGAAATTTTTCCGACTTCCTCGTCTTTGTCCGGTAGTTCTGAGATTCGCTCGACGAGCGTACCATTTTTTTGCTCTACGAACTGAAGTTCGATTGCGTGCAGTGCAGTAAGGATTTCAAGGTTGGCGACTGCTGACTCGTTAGCGGCGCACTGTTCTTCAAGCACCTTGCCACCAAGCTTGAGGCCTTCACCGAAAAGACCTGCGAGAAATGCGACAAACAACAGTGCTGTAAGGCTGACCTTGGTTGGCTGCCTGAACCCGCTAATCCAATTAGCGAATCTTCGTTTCACACCACCAGCCCCATCGGGTTTTCGCACAGCTGCTTGATCGCCTCCATCAGCTGCGCCCCGTCCGCGCCATCAATCGCCCGGTGATCGAAGCTTCCCGACGCGTGCATGACAGTCGCCACGGCGAGTTCGCCATCCACCACATAGGGCGCCTGCTGCCCCGCCCCGACCGCGAGGATCATGCCCTGCGGCGGGTTGATGACGGCATCGAACTGCTTGATCCCGAACATGCCGAGGTTCGAAAGGCTTGCCGTGCCGCCCTGATATTCATGCGGCATCAGCTTGCCCTCGCGCGCCTTGGCGGCCAGCGCTTTCATCTCGGTGGATATGACGCTGAGGCTCTTGGTGTCCGCCTCGGTAATCACCGGCGTGATCAGGCCCGAAGGCGCGGCCACCGCCACCGACACATCGGCGCGTTCGTAACGGCGCAGGGTGTCCCCGTGGAAGCTCACATTGCATTGCGGCACGCGGATCAGCGCGCGCGCCAAAGCCTTGATGAGGAAATCATTGACCGACAGCTTCACGCCATCGGGTTCCAGCGCTGCGTTCAATTGCGAGCGCAGTTTGAGCAGCGGATCGAGCCGGATATCCACGGTGAGGTAGAAATGCGGGACGGTCTGCTTGCTCTCGGTAAGACGGCGCGCGATGACCTTGCGCACGTTGGAAAGCTTGTCCTCGGTGAACGGCGCGCCGCCTTCCACTTCGGGCGCGGCGCTGGGCTTGGGCTCGCTTTGGGCCTGTGCTGCTGCGGACGCAGGCGCGCTCGCCGGGTCGAAGCTTTCGACATCTTCGCGCACGATCCGACCATTGGGGCCTGTGCCTTTGACAAGCGCCAGATCAATGCCCTTGTCCGCGGCAATCCGTTTGGCGAGCGGCGATGCGATGATGCGCTCACCCGAAGCAGAAGACTTGGGCGCAGGCGAAGCTGCGGGGGCTGGTGAAGGTGTGGGTGCAGGCGCACCGCCGCCTGCTGCAATTGCAGCTTCGACATCTTCCTTGGTGATCTTGCCCTTGGGGCCGGTGCCGGTGAGGCTGGCCAGATCAATGCCGTTTTGTTCAGCCAGCTTGCGCGCGGTCGGGGTGGCGGCGGGACCTTCAGCGGCGGGCGCAGGCGGCGGGGCCGTTTGCGCAGGCTCAGAGGGGGGCGCAGGCGGCGGCGCTGATTCCTCGCCTTCCATCGCAAGCCGAGCGATCACCGTGCCGACTTTGACATTATCCGTGCCGGCCTCAATCAGGATTTCAGTCAGCACGCCTTCATCGACTGCCTCGAATTCCATGGTCGCCTTGTCGGTTTCAATCTCGGCCATGATATCGCCCGACTGGATGGTATCGCCGACTTTCACCAGCCAGCGTGCAAGCGTGCCCTCTTCCATCGTGGGGGAAAGGGCGGGCATTTTGATCTCAACAGCCATGATGGATAAGCGCTCCCGAACAGACAGACGATCACCTTGGTCGGGCTCTGTGGCCAATTTGGCCTGCCCCCGCAAGGCTTGGTGCGCATGGTCTTGCCAAACCATACGAATGCACGGATAGATCGCTGTTGAGGGGCCGACAATGCGCACTTTTCTGGTAATCAGTGACGAAACCGATGAAGCATCAGCAGCCTTGCGCTTTGCTGCAGGCCAAGCGGCCGGGTGCGGCGGCGGTGTGCATTTGCTGGCGCTGGTCGCACAGCAGAGCTTCAGCGCGTTCGGCGGCGTGCAGGCGACGATCGAGGCCGAAGCGCGCGACCGAGCGGAAATGCTGGCTCATGCAGTGGCAGGCAATCTGCTGGCGGAAAGCGGCATCATGCCAACAATTTCGGTGATGGTGGGCAGCAGCCAGAAGATTGTGAGCGATTATCTTGCCAAGCATCCCGATATTGCAGCCCTCGTCTTGGGCGCGGCCAAGGGCAGCAATCCGGGGCCATTAGTGAGCCACTTTGCCAGCGTTGCGGGCAACCTGCCCTGCCCGCTGTTCATCATTCCTGCCGATTACGGCGCCTGAGAAAACCCCGCTATTTGCGCCTTCCCTGATGGCGGATATTGCCGGGCCGCCCGCGCTTGCCGGCGATATAGCCGCCGACTTTGCGGGGCCCTTTGGAGCGCTCATCGGGCCGCACTCCGCGCGGCTCGATCGCCTGCCCGTTGCTGTCCACCGGCACAAATTTGAGCGCGCCGGTGAGCGCATTGGCTTCGGCAAGTTTTAGCTTGAGCCGGTCGCCTGCCGCATAGGTGGTGCCGCTGTCGGTTCCCACCAAAGCTTGGGCTGCCTCGTCATGGCGGAAACGTTCCGCGCCCAAAGTCGAGACCGGAACCAGCCCATCGCCGCCAAGCCCCACAATAGTGACGAAAAAGCCGAAGCTCTGCACGCCCGTGATGCGCGTATCGAACACTTCGCCAACGCGTGAGGACAGCCAAGCTGCGACATAGCGATCAATCGTATCGCGTTCTGCTTCCATCGCACGGCGCTCGGTCTGGCTGATGGCGTCGGAAACCTGCTGCAAGCTGGCCCGGTCGCGCTCGGACAGACCGCTGGTGGCAGGCAAGGCGCTATCGGGCTGAGGCTGCTCCAGCTTGTAGGCATCCACCAGCGCGCGGTGCACCAGCAAATCGGCATAGCGGCGAATGGGCGAGGTGAAGTGCGCGTAGGAGGCCAGCGCCAGCCCGAAATGCCCCGCATTGGCAGGGCCGTAATAGGCCTGCATCTGGCTTCGGAGCACCGCCTCCATCACCTGAGCCTTTTCTGCCTCGTCGGTGATGTCTTTCAGCATCCGGTTGAACAGGCCCGGCGTGATGACTTGGCCAAGGCTGAGTTTCTTTCCCATGGTGGCGAGGTAATCGCGCAAGGCGATCAGTTTTTCGCGCTGCGGGGTTTCGTGGACCCGGTAAACCACGGGCGCGGTTTTCGCCTCCAGCGCCATGGCGGCGGCGACATTGGCCGCGATCATGAAATCTTCCACCCCCCGGTGCGCATCGAGCCGCTCGCGGATGGCGACCTCCGCGATCTGGCCCTTGTCATCAAGCACCACGCGCCGTTCGGGCAGATCAAGATCAAGCGGATCGCGCGCCGCCCGTGCCGCGGCGAGCGCCCGCCATGCTTCCCACAGGTGCGCCAGATATTCGGGCGGATTGCCGCTATCCACCAAGCCTTGCGCATCTTCATAGGCGATGTTGTGCGCAATCCTTACAAGCGCGCGGGTAAAGCGGAACTTGGTGACTTTGCCAGCTGCATTGATCCGCAAGTGGCACGCCATCGCCGCGCGATCTTCGCCTTGCTTAAGCGAGCACACATCGGCCGAAAGCACTTCAGGCAGCATCGGCACCACGCGGTCGGGGAAATAGACCGAATTGCCGCGGTTCCTCGCCTCGCGGTCGAGCGCCGATCCGGGGCGGACGTAGAACGACACATCGGCAATCGCGACCAGCGCGTTGAACCCGCCCTCGCCATCCGGTTCGGCCCATATCGCATCGTCGTGATCGCGCGCGTCGGCCGGATCAATCGCCACAATGGGAAGATGGCGCAGGTCTTCGCGTTTCTCCGCGCTCAGCGGCAGCTTGGCGGCCACCTTGGCTTCGCTGATCGCGCTATCCGGAAAAATGTGCGGGATGCCGTGCTTGGCAATCGCAATCAGGCTGAAGCTTTTGGGCGCGAGCGGATCCCCGATCACTTCGACCACGCGCACGCCTGCACGCTCTGACCGGCCAAGCCGCTCGGCGATTACCAATTGGCCTTCCTCGGCCTCGCCCACTTCGGCAATGCGCGCCGATTGGCGCACGCGCTTGTCGATGGGGGCAAGCCAGGCCTTGCCGCTGCCGTCAATCTCGACCACGCCCATCAGGCCTTCGGTGCGCGCCGGCAGCTTCTTCATCGGAAAGGCGAACCAGCCGCTTTCCGTCTCCTCAGTGCGCGCCAGCACCCGGTCGCCGCGCCGCAGCGCCGGGCCGCGCGCTTTCGGTCCCTTGCCGCGCGGCTCGCGGATGGTGAGGCGCGGCGGCTTGCCCGGCGCATCCTCGGCCCAATTGTCGGGAATGGCGATCAGGTCGCCCTCATCCACCTCGATGATGCGCAGCACCGTTACCTTGGGCACGCCGCCCATGCGGTGATAGGCGGTTTTCTTGCCGTCGATCAGGCCTTCTTCGGCCATGTCCTTGAGCAGCGCCTTGAGCTTGATCTTCTCCTGCCCCTTGAGGCCGAACGCCTTAGCGATTTCGCGTTTGCCGGCGGGGCTATCGGAGGACTGGATGAATTCGAGCACCTCGGCAGCAGTTGGCATACCGGGTGCGCGTTTGAGAGGTTTGGGCATGGTGTAGCCCCTAACCTATTCGCTTGGTCATTGCGAGCCAAAGGCGGAGCAATCCAGAGTGGCCCGGCAGGTTCTGGATTGTCGGGGCCCCGAAAGGCCTCGCCATGACGAGGATTAATCCTTGGCCACAGGCTCAAACGCCCCACCGGGCACACCGCTTGCCACGGGTGAACAGGCATCCGCGTAGCAGGCAGAGACGCCAAACAACCAGTCATCGCCGCGGATATTGTTGAGGATCAGGGTCTGCCTTCCGGTGCGCGCACGCGGGATCAGGGTGCTGGCGGTGGTGATATCCCAGCCGGGTTCATCGGTGCGGCGGCGCACCACCACATAAGAACTTGCTCCGGGGACCAGATCCCAGCTCACTTCGGTGTCGGTGCGCACCGCGGCATCGACGCGCACCTTGGGCGGCATCGGCGCGCGCGCCAGAACATCGAGCGCCCGCACATTCAATTGCGTGACGCGAGCGAGGTAATCAAAATCCATCTCGTCGATGGTATCGCCAAAGGCCTTGCCGCCTTCTACGCGGACATCCTGATGCTGATGGTCGTAATCCTCAACGCCCACTGAAAAGCGGATTGCCGGATATCCTTTGTCGAGGAAGGGAACTTGATCGCCGCCGCGGCCCATCCGGTCGGTGCGCCAGATCTGCCGCACCTTGAAATCGCTCGCCTCGGTATCGGCAATCGCTGCCACCCAGCGCGACAGATTGCGGCTGGGGCTGTCGTTCTCCCCGCCGAACCGCCGCTGGCTGGCGCGCAGGGCCTCCGTCAGATCGGCGCGCGGCCCTTCGGAAAAGACGCGCACGATGTCCGGTTCGCAATAGCCATCGCTGCCGCAGGAATTGCCGACAATGTCGTTGTTGAGCACGGCCTTGACGGTGTAGCCCTGGGCCTCTGCCCAATTGGCAAGGATCTGCCCGCCGTAAAGGCCCTGCTCCTCACCGGACAGCAGCGCATAGATAATGGTGGTGGGATATTTTGATTGGGACAGCACGCGGGCAGCCTCGATCACCAGCGCTGTGCCTGAACCATCATCATTGGCGCCGGGCGCATCGCTGGCCGCGTCCATCACATCGGAGGCGCGGCTGTCGATGTGGCCCTGCACGATCACGACTTCATCCGGCCGCTCGCTTCCGCGCTGGATCGCAACCGCATTGCGCACCAGTGTTGGTTCAGGAATGCGCGGGCCGGTGACAACTTCGCCAACGGGAAGCACTTCAAGGCAATCGCCGCACTCTGCTCCGATGCGGCGAAATTCATCGAGCCCCCAATTGACCGCTGCGCCAATGCCGCGCACCGGATCATCCTGCGATGAAAGCGTGTGGCGCGTGCCAAAGCTCACCAGCTTTTCGACATCAGCGCGCAGCCGGTCAGCCGAAACATTGTCTGCCGGATGGGTTTGAGCAGCGACCGGAGCGGCGAGAGCGGCGGCGGCGACAAAAAGAGTGCGGATTGTCATCGCTCCCCTAGTGCAGGCGCCCGCGTCGCAGATCAATAGGCGCGTGCGATGAGAATGCGCTCTGCCGCTGGCTCTCCGGTGAAAATGCACGGTCCGCTGGCGGCTGGCGCTCCGCTTGGCACGTTGCGGATCGTCAGCTTGGCCGATTTGAGCTGCTCAACGACCTTCTCCAGCGCAGCCCCGGTTGGCCTCGACCATTCCACCTCGACCCAGCCGGGATATTTCCCGCCCTTCTCGAAATGATCGATGACGGCCTGCCATTCGCTCACCCCGCGGGTGATGTTGGCATCGCGCCGCTCGCGGGCTTCGGTGTAGAGCGCCTGCTGAATCGCTTCGAGCAATTCCCCTGCCCCCGCCACAAATTCCTCGCGCGCCGGATAAGTGAAGGCAGGTTTGCCATTGCCTGTGTTCCACAAGGCATCGCGGCGCAGCACCGCAAGCTTGCCGTCTGCCATATCGCGCGGGCCGACCTCGATGATGATGGGCGCTCCCTTGCGCACCCAGTCCCAACGTTTGGCCGCTGCCTTGCCGGGCTTTGTATCCAGCAGCACCCGCACGCGCTCGCCAAGTGCTGTTTGCGTTGCGAGAGTGGCCCGCACCTGCTCGCAGTAGTCGATCAGCGCGGCATCTTCCGGTGCATCGCGCAGCATCGGGATGATTACGATCTGGTGCGGCGCAATCGCGGGCGGCACGCGCAGGCCGTCATCATCGCCGTGCGTCATGATAACCCCGCCAATGAGCCGCGTCGAAACGCCCCAGCTGGTGGTATGGCAATATTGCTGTGCGCCCTCGCGGTCCTGATACTGGATGCCAGCAGCGTGGGCAAAGTTCGTGCCGAGATAGTGGCTCGTGCCCGCTTGCAGCGCCTTGCCATCCTGCATCATCGCCTCGATCGACCACGTTTCGACCGCGCCGGGAAAACGCTCATTCTCGGGCTTTTCGCCCGCAATCACGGAAAGCGCCAAGTCGTCCTCGGCGCAGGCGCGATACATCTCCAGCGCGCGATGCGTTTCGGCGAGCGCATCTTCGCGGGTCTCGTGCGCGGTGTGGCCTTCCTGCCAGAGGAACTCGCTGGTGCGCAGGAACATCCGCGTGCGCATTTCCCAGCGCACCACATTGGCCCATTGATTGGTAAGCAGCGGC
>MEDW01000048.1 GCA_001724215.1 Erythrobacter sp. SCN 62-14
TCGCCGAAGAACGGAATGGCCGAGAACAGGTTGGTGATGACCTTGGCGCCCCAGAAGCTCATCTGGCCCCAGGGAAGCACATAGCCCATGAAGGCAGTCGCCATCATCAGCAGGAAGATCACGACGCCCAAAAGCCAGATCATCTCGCGCGGCGCCTTGTAGGATGAATAGAACAAGCCGCGGAAGATGTGGAGATACACCACAATGAAGAAGAAGCTTGCGCCATTGGCGTGGGCATAGCGCAGCATCCAGCCATAATTGACGTTGCGCATGATGTGCTCAACCGTGGCGAAGGCGACTTCCTCGTTGGCGGCATAGTGCATTGCCAAAACCACGCCGGTGACAATCTGGATCACCAGACAGACGCCGGCGAGGACGCCGAAATTCCACATGTAATTGAGGTTGCGCGGCACCGGATAACCGGCCCCCACCGCGTTGTAGACGAGCCGCGGCAGCGGCAGCTTCTCGTCAAGCCACTTGGTGAGCGGCGTCTTCGGTTCGTATTGCTTGGCCCAGGCGAAACTCATGGCGTTCCCTCGGTTTTGATCGGTGTTAGCGAAAAAGGTCGATTATGTTCTTGAAACAGCTACGCAGCATCACCCGACGCGGATGACACCTTCAGACTTGAACTCGTAATTCGGCACCGCAAGGTTGAGCGGCGCCGGGCCACGGCGGATGCGGCCGGCCACGTCATAGTGCGAACCATGACAGGGGCAGAAATAGCCGTTGAAATCGCCCTTGTTCTCACCCTCGTTCGAACCCAGCGGAACGCAACCGAAGTGGGTGCACACGCCCATGGTGACGAGCAGATCTTCGTTGCCGGGCAAAGTGCGGTCAGCCAGCGTTTCCGGATCGCGCAGGCTCGACACATTGACCGCGTTGGCTTCAGCGATTTCAGCAGCCGTCAGGCGCTTGACGAACAAGGGCTGGCGGCGGAACACCGAGCGGATCGATTGACCGGGCTGAATGGCCGAGACATCCACATCGGTGGTGCTTTCCGCGAGCACGTCAGCCGAGGGCGCCATCTGCGAAACCAGCGGAATCAACACCGAGGCCGCACCAACACCAGCCGTGCTGAGCGCCGCAATGTGAATCCAGTCGCGGCGACGCACGCCGTCTTCTAACATTTCCGTGGCGCTGTTTGCCGAAGCGGCGCCGCCCATGTCAGCCATCGTCTTCATATCCTGCTCATCTGGCCGCGCTGAGAGTGAACCCCCAGGCACGGCGCGGTTTTGAACTGCCCGGAAAGACCTGCGAGGGCCTGCCGGAAATGGAACACTGCTAGATCCCTTACCGTCCGCAACAGCCTGACTGAAACAGGCCGGTCACGGGCGGAACGCGCGGGCCCTAACGGCAAACAACCAAGATTCCAACCGTGTTTTATTCATGCCGGGCTTGTCTTGGCGCGAAAGGGGCCCAATTATCCCAGCGCGATCAGGCTGATTAGGCGTCCGTAGTCCGCTTCGTGCCGCAATGAGGCCCGGCGATACGAGTGGTAACGCGCAGGGTCCCCAAAAGTATCCCGCCCCAGATCGTGAATCTTTCCCAAGCCCAGATTTTCCAGCTTTTCAGCAACATAGCCCGGAAGATCAAACCACCATCGAGCCACCCCGTCACGCACCGGAGCCTGTCTGAAGTGGTTTTCGTCCGCGCCGGCAAAGTGGCGGCGAAAGCGCTCGTCGACCTCGTAACTTGGCTGCGCTATTGTCGCCCCGATCGCAGCAACAATTCTGCCGGAACTTGCACCGAGCGCCTGCATGGCCGTTATGGTCGCCTCCAGCACCCCGCCCTGAGCACCGCGCCAACCGGCATGGGCAGCGCCAACGACTCCCGCCTCCACATCAGCAAACAGCACCGGCGCACAGTCGGCCGTGACAATGCCCAAAACCAGGCCCGGTACAGCCGTCACCACTGCATCAGCCACCGGCCGCCCTTCCGGCCGATCTGCCCACGGCGCGGTTACAGTCAGACATTCGGCTGAATGCACCTGATGCGGTGCAACCAGCACCCCGCCCGCAAGAATTGTATCGGCCGCTGCCGCGCGCAAAGCGCAGATCGCCGCAGCATCTCCCGGGCCGCCAAAGCCGAACTGGTGCTTGCCCCCGGCACTGCCGAAAAATCCGTGCGGCACGCCTGCCAGATTGGGCGCGCGCTCGATATCGAACGGGGTGTCGGCCATGTTCACTCTTCGAGACTGCGGCTGACTTGCTCGAAGGTATCGCGCGACAGGTTGCCGGCCGCCATGATCCGTTCCAGCTCCGCCTTCATCAGCGCGGCACGCACCGGCTCAATCCGCCGCCAGCGCCCCAGCGCGGGCACAAAGCGCGCCGCCGTCTGCGGATTGATCGGATCAAGTTCAAGAATGAGGTCGGCGATCATCCGGTAGCCCTCGCCGCTCGCCTCGTGGAACGCTTTGGGGTTGCCGGCAAAAGCCATGTGGAGCGAGCGCACGCGGTTGGGGTTGCGGATGGTGAATTGCGGGTGTTCAGCCAGCGCGCGCACCTGTTCGATCACGCGCGGGTGGAGCGAGAGCGCCTGCAGGGTGAACCACTTGTCCACCACCAGCGCGTTGTCCTCGTAAGCTGCGAGGAAATGCGCGAGGCGCTCTTCGCGCTCCGGGCAATCGAGGCTGGCGAGCACCATCAGCGCCCCCTGCCGGTCGGTCATGTTGTCGGCGGCATCATATTGCGCGGCGGCCATGGTGGCGGCGGTTGCCGGATCGGCGGCAGCGATGAAGACGAGCGCCTGCGTCTTGATCTTGCGCGCCCCGCGCCCGTTCGGGTCGTCATAGGGCGTAGCGCTGGCGCGGGCGTGGAGCGCTTCGAGCTCTGCGGCCAGCGCTCCGCCAATCGCTGCCTTCAGCCCCTCGCGCGCGGCATGGATCGCGCCGGGATCAGCCTTGCGCTCCCCCGTTGCCATCACTTCGAAGAGATAGGTTTCGGATGGAAGCATCATCAACTCACCGCGCATTGCATCGTCGAGCGCAGTGTCGGTGAGGATGGCTGCCATGGCGCCGATCAACGCCGCCTCGCCCGCCGATTTCGCTTCGGCCTCCAGCGTGCCCGCAGCCACGGCCACAAGATGGCCCACAGCCAGTTCCTGCAAGGCTTCGAAGCGGGCGAAGGGATCATCATCGCGCGCGGCAAGGAAGACGAGGTCGTCTGCCGCCAGCTCGCGTTCAATCACCACCGGGGCGGTGAAGCCGCGATTGATCGAAAGCACCGGATCAGGGCCTGCGAGCGGCAGGTGGAAGGTCTGGCTCGCTTCGGTGAGGGTAATAAGCTGCTCTGCTCCCAGCGCGTCTTGCCCACGCGAATGCACCGCGACGCGCAAGGGGATCACCATCGGCTGCTTGTCGCTCTGGCCGGGGGTTGCAGGGATGGTCTGCGTAAGCGTGACCGCAAGGCTATCGCCTTCGATCTTGGTCGAAACGCCCACGCGCGGGGTGCCGGCTTGACTATACCACAGGCGGAACTGCGCCAGATCAAGCCCTGCGCCTTCCTCGATCGCACGCACGAAATCCTCGCAGGTCGCAGCTTCCCCATCGTGGCGCGCGAAGTAGAGATCGGTGCCAGCCCGGAACCGCTCCACCCCTGCCATGCTCCGCATCATGCGGATCACCTCGGCGCCTTTGTTATAGACAGTCGCGGTGTAGAAATTGCTGATCTCGCGGTAGGAATCCGGCCGGATCGGGTGCGCGAGCGGGCCTGCATCCTCGGGGAACTGGGCGGCGCGCAGGATGCGCACGTCTTCGATGCGCTTCACCGCCTCACCCCGCATATCCTGACTGAACAACTGATCGCGCAGCACGGTGAAGCCTTCCTTCAAGCTGAGCTGGAACCAGTCGCGGCAGGTCACGCGGTTGCCCGACCAGTTGTGGAAATATTCGTGCGCGATCACGCCTTCGACCGCATCGAAATCGGCATCGGTGGCGGTGTCGGGATCGGCCAAGACATACTTCGTGTTGAAGACGTTGAGGCCCTTGTTCTCCATCGCCCCCATGTTGAAATCGGAGACGGCAACGATGTTATAGAGATCAAGGTCATATTCGCAGCCGAACACCTCTTCGTCCCACTTCATCGAACGATGCAGCGATTCCAATGCATGATCGGTGCGCGCGAGATCCTCCTTGCGCACCCAGATGTTGCATTCGACTGTGCGGCCTGATTGGGTGGTAAAGGGCTTGGAATTGGCCACCAGATCGCCTGCGACCAGCGCGAAGAGGTAAGACGGCTTGGGCCAAGGATCGTGCCATTCGGCCCAATGCGTGCCGCCTTCGCCTTCCCCTTCGGCCACCTTGTTGCCATTGCACAAGAGCACCGGAAAGGCCGCCCTCTGGCCGCTCATGCGCACCGAATAGGTTGAGAGCACATCGGGCCGGTCAGGGAAGAAGGTGATCCGGCGAAAGCCCTCGGCCTCGCATTGGGTGCACAGCATCCCGCCCGAGGCATAGAGCCCCATCAATTGCGTGTTGGCCGATGGGTCAATCTCGGTGACGACCTCAAGGCTGTGCGTCTCGTCCGGCAGGGTCAGCACGAGATCGGAGCCATCCATGCGCCATTGCACGTCTGCGTCATCCAACTTGACGCTGAGCGGCGTGAGGCCATCGCCATTGAGCCGCAATTCCGGCGAGGGTGCAGCCTTGGGGTTGCGTTCAAGGCTGAGGGTCGCGGTGATGGTGGTGCGGGCAATGCCAAGCTCGAAATCGAGCCGCGTGGTCGGCGCATTCCACGGGTAAGGCGCGTAATCCTCGCGGCGGATAAGAGCGGGGGCTTCGGCGGTGGGGGGAGATGAAAGACTGTCCATGGCGTGACGATTTAGATTGATTCGCGCCCCTGTCCAACCGCATGAAGCACCTCATGCCTCATTTGCTGATTTTCGGGTTGGGATACACCGCGGGCCGCGTGGCCGATGAAATGCGCGCACAAGGCTGGCAGGTCGATGCGACGGGCCGCGCGGGCAATCTTGATTTTGCCGATGGTGCGGCCGTGCGCGCAGCGATTGATGCGGCGAGCCACATCCTGTCTTCCGTCCCGCCTAACCGCGCGAGCGGGGATGATCCGGTGCTGGCCGCCTATGGCGAGGCGCTTGAAGATAAGGCGCTGTTCTACCTTTCCTCAACCGGCGTCTATGGCGACCAGCAGGGCGCATGGGTGGATGAAGCCACGCCGACCATCGCCGAGACCGGTGCTGGCCGCCGCCAGCCCCGCGCCGAGGCGGATCTCGCGTGGCTGAGGCTGGGCGCGCGCGCGTTCCGCCTGCCGGGGATTTACGGTCCCGGAAGGAGCGCGCTTGACCGGGTGCGGGCCGGACAAGCGCGGCGGATTGATCTTCCGGGACAAGTGTTCAGCCGCGTCCATGTCGATGACATTGTAAGCGGAGTGGTGGCTGCACTCACGCAGGATGCCCCTCCGGGCGCTTACAATCTCGGCGATGATTGCCCATGCAGCGGCAATCAAGTGACCGAGCACGCCTGCCGATTGCTGGGCGTGGCGCTCCCGCCGCTCGAAAGCCTAGAGGAAGCCAACCTTTCCGAAATGGCGCGCGGGTTCTATGCGGAAAACCGCCGGGTCGCCAATGGCAAGGCCAAACGCGTGCTCGGCTGGCAACCGCGCTATCCAACCTATGTTGAAGGGTTAGAGTCTTTGTTTTCGCCTCAAGCGCCGGCGGGCGCATCCGCGCCCTTGGCTTCCGCGCCATAAGGCGCGACGGGCACGAAGTCTCTTTGGCGCCCTTGCGGCCCTACGGGCCGGATTTGCCCCGCTACCGCTTCTGCTTTGATCTGAGCGCCAGCCCCATGCCGATGAGCGCCAAACCTGCGCCAACCGCCGCCAGCGCGGTCCATTGATAACCCTCGAACAGGGTCGACAAAAGCATCGCCACGCACACTGTCACGATCCCGTTATAGGCCGTGCGGCCTGCGCCAATCTCGCGCACCAGATTGTAATGCAGTGGGAAAGTCACCACCGATCCGATGATCGCAAGGTAAGCCGTCCCTGCCCAGAACTGCCACTCACCCGGCACTTGCGGCGGGCCTGCCGTCACCCAAGCAAAGCCCAGATCAAAGATCGTCCCGTAAAGCATCGCCCAGGCGAGCAGGCTCACCATCGGCACGCCGCGTCCTGTCGGATTGGCCTGCACCACATTGGCAATCGAGGCGGCCAGCATCCCGCCAATCGCCAGCGCAATCCCCAGCCCGACATTACCGCCAAGCGGCGCAACTTCCCATTCGTGCACCAGCAGCAGAGCCACGCCAACGATGGCGACAAGGCTGCCAGTGATGAAGCCGCCCTGCACCCGCTCCCCGATGAACACCCGCGCGAACACCGCATTGGGCACCATCAGCAGGGCAAACATCACCGCCACAATACCCGAAGTAATGTAGCGTTCGGCATTATAGACAAACAGGAAATTGCCCGAAAACTGCGCAATCCCGACGCCTAGTGCGAGGCTATGCTCTGGCCGCGTCAGCCGCAGCCGGTTCTTCATCAACACGCCCACCAGAAACAGCGCGGGCGTCGCCAGCAGGAAGCGATAAAACACGCTCCACGCCGCCGGCACGCCATCAATCTGCCCGGTGATAACAAACCAGGTGGAACCCCAGATTGTGCCTGTCAGCATGAAGGGGATCAGCACGCGCGCGCTGAGCATGGAAGGCGGCGCACCCGCCTGCTGGAAAGCGCTCATAGGGCCGCGATCGCCTTGGCGAGCGCGCTCGCATCGGCATCCTTCGTGCTCCATGCGGTGACGAACCGGGCTGCATCTGCGCCCCAATCATAGAAAGCAAAGCCCTCAGTCCGCAGCATCGCGCGCTCGGCAGCGGTCAACCGCACGAACAGCTCATTGGCTTCAACCGGGTGCATTAGCCGCTCCCCGCAAGCGCTGGCGATTTCTGCAGCGGCCGCATTGGCATGGGCAGCGTTGGCTAGCCACACGTCATTGTCGAGCATGGCGATGATTTGCGCTGCCAGATAGCGGCCCTTGCATTGCAGGTGGCCTGCACGCTTGCGGCGATAGCGCACCTGTGAAGCGGCCTCAGGGTCAAACAGCACCACGGCTTCGGCCCCCATGCCGCCATTCTTGATGAAGCCGAAGGCTAGGCTATCGACCGGGCCTGCCGCCGCGCGCGCCGCCTGCTCGGCGCTGCCGCCGAGGAAAGCCGCAGCATTGGCAAAGCGCGCCCCGTCCATGTGAAGGCCCAAGCGGCGCTCCTTGGCAAAAGCGCCGAGCGCGGCGAGTTCTTGCGGAGAATAGCTGCGCCCATATTCGCTTGCCTGCGTGATCGCGAGCGCATGGGGCTGCACCTGATGCACGTCGTTGCGGACGGGATCGATGACAGCGGCGACACCTTGAGGCGTCAGCTTAGCGCCCTCGCCATCTGCCAGCATCAGCTTTGCGCCATGCAGGAAAAACCCCGGCGCGCCGCCTTCATCGACCTCGATATGCGCCTCGCGGTGACATACCACGCCGCCATGGGGCGCGCACATCGTGGCCAGCGCCAGACAATTCGCCGCCGTCCCGGTTGCCACCCACAGCGCGGCACATTCGCGGCCGAACAGCGCCGAAAAGCGCGCGTCGAGTTCAGCCGAAAGCGCATCGCCATCATAGGGATTATCGGCATGATCCGCCTTGCGCATCGCCTCCCACACAGCGGGATGAACGGGCGCGGCGTTGTCGGACAGGAACAGGCGGGCGGTGCTCATAGGGCTCGCGCTTTATCCGCCAAGGGGCAAGCGCGCTATTCAAATATGCGCAAAATCGGTGGCGGTTATGGTGGTGAGAATCTTGGCGCGCAATTCGCGTGCCCGCGCCAGTGGCAGGCCGCGGATCGCCATCTCGCCGCCGCCAAGGCCAAGGTGCAAAGTGGCATAACCGCGCAGGCGCGCCAGCGGGCCTTGCGCGATCTCGACCGAATGGAGTTTGAGCCGCGTTGCGATCTGCAATTGCGGGGCCAGCAGCCCGTGCATCGCGAAGATCTGGCTGTCATCAATCGCGTGACGGCGGCGCAATTCCCACTCGTAAAGGCTCAAAGCCGCAGCCACCAAAGCCGCGCCCAGCGGGATCAGGAACCAGCCAGCAGGCGCAAACAGCGCCAGCACTCCCGCCACCACCACAAACAGCAAAGCTGCACCAATCGCCTTGTCGGTGCGATAGGCGATGCTGGAGCGCTGCCAGCCGGTCGCCTCATCCGGCAGGTGGAACCCTGCGGCGCTGGCAATCGGGGCGATTTCTTCGATCCGCGCAAAAGGCGCAACCGCGTGGCTGGCGCTTTCATTGTCGCTGGCAAGGCTCACAAAACTTAAAGAACGCCAGCCAAAGCGGTAGCGCAGCGGGCCGGTGGTGATCGCCAGCGCCTGCACGCGGTGCACCGGCATCACCACATCGGTGCGGGTGAACAGCCCGCGTCGCCTGCGAAAGCCCCGCGCTGTGCGTTCCAGCACGAAGCCCCAATCGCGCGTGATGGTGCGCAAAAGCCCAGTGGCAAAACCGATCACCACAAGGACAAAGACCGCCGCAATCGCGCCCACCACCTGCGCAGCCGGACCAATCCGGGCCACCCAGGTGCTTTGTTCCGAGAGCCAGCGTTCCCACACCCGCGCATCCCACAAGGAGATGTCAACGAAATTGTCGGCATATTGCAACAGGCCCAACAGCACCGCAAACACCGCCAGCGAAAACTCGAACAGGCCAAAAGTGATCAGGCGCTGCGGGCTCATTTGAAAGAGCACTTGTCCAGCAGGCTCCTCGCTTGGCGCGGGCGCAGCAAGCGCAGCAGCCTTGGCGACTGCTTCCTCATCGCGCCGCTCGCGCACCAGCTGGCGTAGCCGAGAGCCTTCGGCGGTGGTGACATAGGCAAGGGTAATATCCTCAGACCCGCCCGCCCCCGTTTCAAACTTCACCGCAACCAGGCCGAACAACCGCGCGAGCAGCGGTTCAGCAAGGCTCACGTCCTGAATGCGTTCATAAGGGACCGAGCGCGCCGCACGGCTGACGATGCCGCTTTCGACGCGAATATCCGCCTCGCCCACGACATAGGTCAGCCGCCGCCAGCCGAGATAGGCAAGGCCGGTTCCGATCACGATGGCCGCCGCCGCCACCGCAATCGCGACCCCAAATCGCCCCGATCCCCCAATTCCCGAAAAGGCAATCGCAAGCGCGGGCAGAATAGCATTCTGGACACTGCCCAGCGCGCCGATCACAACGCTGGTCGGCGCAGTGCGGCGCGGGGTGCTCAAGTGGCTGCTCACAGACTTTCGCGCTTGATGTGGGCGCGGATATCCTCGCGCATTGCGCGCGCCAGATCAGCGCCCAGCCCGGGCAGATGCACCGAAGCATTATGCGTGCCAGCGGTGTGGAGCGTGAGCGTGGCAATGCCGAAAAAGCGTTCCACCGGGCCTTGGTGCACATCAATATGCTGGACGCGGCTCAAAGGCACCACGGTATCGGAATGCCACAACACACCGCGCACCACGCGCAGCCGATCAGCGCTCATCTGATAGCCGCGTGCGTTGTAACGGCGCTGCGGCACGAAGATGAGCAGCAACAGCACGGCCAGCATAACCGCGCCCGACAGCCCGCCTTGCGGAACCAGCGCAAGCGCGGCCAGATCGGGATCGCTTTGGGCCGCCTCAGCCAGCACAACCTCCACCACCAGCGCCGCAATCACCAATGGCACGAGGCGCAGCAACATCCCCACCCGCAAGGCCCAGGTGTAATTGGGATGCAGCCGCGTCAGCGCCCCCTCATCATCGAGCAAGGTGGCATGGGGTGCGAGCGCGTTGTCCATGCTGCCTTACATGAGCAACACAGTAACGCTGTGCAAGCGGAATTGCGGACGCGCTAACGACGCTGGTCGAAACGGCGGCCCACCAGCGCTGCAGCGATATTGGTCTTTTGGACATCAATGCTGCCGCCGGCGATCCCCCAGGCAAAGGCATCGCGCAGGCGCTGTTCCATGCCGTAATCCTTGTGATAGCCATATCCGCCCATCACCTGCATTCCCATTGCGGTGACTTCGCGCACGATTTCATTGGCATAGCATTTGGCAACCGAGCTTTCATAGACTGTCGGCAGGCCATCATCCTGATGCGCTGCATTGGCGGCGGCGCGGTGAATGAGAAGGCGCGCGGCTTCGACCTTCATCGCCATTTCGGCGATCTTCAATTGCACCGCCTGAAAGTCGATGATCGGTTTGCCGAAAGCCTCGCGTTCCTGAACATATTGCGTCGCCGCTTCCAGAGCCGCCGCTGCCACGCCCAAGCTTTGCGTGGCGTTGCCGCAGCGCTCAAGGCCAAAGGCGCTCATCAGCTTGCCGAAACCACCTGCGCCAATGATGACGTTTTCGGCCGGAACGCGCACGTCCTCAATCGCGTAATCGGCCGTCGCAATCCCGCGAAAGCCCATCAATTCCTCGCGCTTGCCGAA
The DNA here is from genome assembly GCA_001724215.1 of Erythrobacter sp. SCN 62-14. Taxonomy (GTDB): domain Bacteria; phylum Pseudomonadota; class Alphaproteobacteria; order Sphingomonadales; family Sphingomonadaceae; genus Erythrobacter. The sequence continues at coordinate 10,426 of MEDW01000048.1, forward strand.
TTGCATTCCGGGCGCGTCTTTTTCGAGCAGGATCGCGCCGATCCCCTTGGCGCCCGGTTCATCTGAAAACCGGCAATAGGTGACGTAGTAATCCGAATGGCCGCCGCCGCTGGTCCAGCGTTTGTAGCCGTTGACCACGTAATGATTGCCATCCAGCACCGCGCGGGTTTTCAGATCAGTGAGCGCGGTCCCGGCATCGGGTTCGGACATGGACACCGCGACCACCTTCTCGCCCTTGATGACTTCAGGCAGGATGCGCGCTTTCATTTCAGGCGAGCCGAAACGTTCGATGGTGCGCACCGGGCCCACCAACGCCTCGAACACCGGGAAGGCAACCGCGTTCGAAATCTTGGCGAATTCTTCCAGCACCAAGAGCGCTTCGAGGTGGCCGAGGCCCAGCCCGCCATATTCAGTCGGCAAATTGACGCCCAGGAAACCCATTTCGCCATAGGTTTTGAGCATGTCATGGGGGACAGGATAATCCTTTTCCTCCATGTCGCGCGCCAGAGCAGGCAGCTCGCTGCGGGCGAATTTGCGGGCGGCTTCCTGCAGCTCGCGCTGTTCATCGGTGAGTTGGAAATTCATAAGGGCGCCTCATCCTCTCTCATGGCAGCGAAGTCCCCTAGCGCATTTATGAGGGTGGCGGGCAAGAGCCCTTTGCCTAATGTTGGCGAGAAAAGTGATGCACCGAGGAGAGCAGAACCGTGATGAAACTCCATTCCAGCCTTGGCCCCAATCCGCGTCTTGCGCGCATGTTCCTGATGGAGAAGGGATTGGTCGAAGGCACGGATTTTGAGCGCGTCCATTATGACATCATCACCGGCGAAAACCGTTCAAGCGCGGATTACACCGCCAAAAATCCGCTTGGCACAACCCCGACGCTGGAGCTGGATGATGGCACTTGCCTCACCGAAAGCTGGCCGATCTGCGAATTCATCGAGGAACATTACCCCACCCCCAACCTGTTCGGGCAGACCGCGCTGGAACGCGCGGAGGTGCGCAAATGGGTGCGCCTGTTCGATCAGGAAGTGGTCGTGCCGATGACGATGGGTTTTCGCGCCGGCGCAGGCCGGGCGATGTTTGAACCGCGCATGGCTGTCGTCTCGCCCGAGGCTGGCGCGGAGCTTTCGGCGATGGCCGATGCCAAGTGGCGCTGGTTTGATGCAGCGCTGGGGGATAAGGACTTCTTCGCGCTCGGCCGCTTCACCTTTGCTGATCTGATTGTCTTTTGCTTTGCCAATTTCGGCTTCACGGTGGGCTGGAAACTGCCTGAGGGGACCGACAACCTCGCCCGCTTTATCGCACTCCACAATCAACGGCCCAGCGCTGCTATCTGGCAGCAGAGCGAATAATGCCCGACCTTTCCGGCAAGGTCGCCATCGTCACCGGCTGCGCCAGCGGGATTGGCGCGGCGGCTGTGCGGCGTCTGCGGGCGGACGGCGCCGAGGTGCTTGGCACGGATCTGGACGAGGCGCGCGGCGCGGCCTTGTGCGCTGAGGTGGGCGCGCGCTTCGCGGTGCAGGATGTGTCGGACCGCGCCTTGTGGCCGAAGATCGTCGGCCAAGCGGTGGAGGCTTTCGGGCGGCTCGATATCCTTGTGAACAATGCCGGGATGGTGTCGGGCGCAGGGATTGGCGATCTCGATGATGAGGCGATGTTCGCGGCCTGGGACCGCACGCTGGCGGTTAATCTCACCGGCACGATGGCGGGCTGCCGCGCCGCAATTGCGGCCATGCGCGCCAATCCGGGCGGGGCAAAAGGCGCGATCATCAACATTGCGTCCACCACCGCGATTGCCCCCTTGCCGAGCGATGCGCCCTATTCGGCGAGCAAGGGCGCGGTGCGGGTGCTGTCAAAGTCAGTTGCCACATGGTGCGCGAAGGCAGGTCTCAATATCCGCTGCAACACCGTGATCCCCGGTGCGACCCATACCGGCATTCTCGATGCTGCCGAAGCGCAGATGCCGGGGCTCTTGGCAGCCGTGGCAGCGACCTCGCCGATGAACCGGCTGGCTGATCCGGCCGAAACGGCGGCGGCGATTGCCTTTCTGGCAAGCGATGAGTGCCCCTTCATGACGGGGGCGGAAATGCTGGTGGATGGCGGGGCGATGTCGATCCACCCGGGGTTTTAGGTTTTTGTGCTCACTTTGTGAGCGTCAGACCTCCCGCCCCGCCGCCCCGCCCGGCCACCACAACATAGTGGTACTATTGGTGGCCGGGCGGGGGGTCAGAAACGCATCAAGCCCTACCCATTCTGGCGAGGTAACCGCTCGGACGCATCTGCAGCGCCGTCCAGATGAACACCCCCATCGCCAGCGCACCCGACACGAGGCACACCGCAAAGACCGCAAGGGCAAGCGAATCGTTCTGATAGGTGGGCGCAAGCCAGTCGCTCACCCCGCCCACCACGGCAAGGCCCAAGGCTTGCCCCACCAGATTGTTGAAGAACAACGCAATGGCGACGGCAAAGCCGCGCTCGGATGGTTCGACCGCCGCCTGAATGCCCGACATGATGCCCGCCTGGCTTGCCACATAAATCCCGTAAGCAAGCGCAAACCATCCCAAAAACGGCCAAAACGCATCCGAAGCAAGACTTACCGCCAGCGGCGCAACGCAGCCCACAGTCGCAAGTCCCGGCACCAGCGCGCGCCAGCGTTCATCGCGATTGGTCATGACCTGCGTGATATGCCCGCCCAAGATCGGCCCCGGTATCCCGCCAAGGATAAAGGCGAGACCGAGATAAAGCCCGACATTGCCAGTCGAGATATCGAACTGGCGCAGCATCACCGCCGCCATCCAGAAGGCGAGTGCATAGCCGATCATAATTTGCACCGCCCAGCCAACGGCAAGCCCCATGAACACCCGGTTGGTAACAAGGCTGCGGATCGTCTCGCCGAGCGGGCGCTGGGCAATGCTTGACCCCGCCGGAGCGAACCGCCCACGCTGCGGCTCTCGCACAGTCAGATAAAGCACCGCGCCGATCACCAGCCCCGGCAGGCCCATCAAGATAAAGGCCCAGCGCCAGTTGAAGATCTCGGCCAATTGCCCGCCCACCACCAACCCGAAAGCCGTGCCGAGCGTCGAGCCCAATGTCAGGAACCCCATTGCCTTGGCGAGTTCATGGCGCGCGAAAAAATCCGCGATCAGGCTCTGCGAAGAAGGCCCCGAACAGCCCTCGCCCACGCCCACTCCGGTGCGGGCGAGAAACAAAGTCCAGAACCCCGTCGCCAGCCCGCAGGCCGCTGTCATCAGGCTCCAGAAACTGATCGCGGCGGCGACGATATTCTTGCGCGTCGAACGATCCGCCAGCCGTGCAGCCGGGAAGCCTGCGAACACATAGACCGCCGAAAAGGCCAGCCCGCCCAGCAAGCCCAGTTCAAAATCCGAAAGCGCAAACTCGGCCTTGATATCCTCAACCAGAATGCCGAACACCAGCCGGTCGGCTACGCTGAACAGGCTCGTCAGCGTCAGCAGGCTGAGCACATACCAGCGATATCCGCCGGATTGTTCAGCCCCCTCAGTGATGGGGGCGCGCGTTAAGGCCATTATCCACCGGGATCGTCAGGCCATTGAGGAACCGCGCCTCGTCGCTCGCCAGGAACAGCACGCAAGCGGCCACATCCTTGGGGTGGCCCAGCGCATCGGCTGCCAGCGGGCCTTCAGGAATCTCCAGCGGCGCAGTGCCCGCACGGCCCGAAACCCCCATCACCATCGGGGTTTCAATCCCGCCCGGCGCCAGCGCGTTGACACGGATGCCATAGCCCTTGTCCTGAAAATCCATCGCGAGGCTGCGGGTGATGCCGGTGATCGCTGCCTTGGCCGCGGCATAGGCAGGGATATTGCCATAGCCCAGCAGCGCCGCCGTTGAGGCCATGTTGATGATCGAAGACCCGCCGCCACCGATGGCCTGATGGCGATGCTTCATCAGCGGCACGGCATATTTGCACCCCAGAAACGTGCCCACCACATGAATATCCAGATGCAGCCGGAAGTGATCGAGCGAGCATTCCTCGATGCTTTCAAAGATCACATTGCCCGCATTGTTGACGAGGATATCAAGCCCGCCGTGGCGTTCCTGAACGCTGCGCATCACCTCTTGCCATTGATCCTCGCGCGTCACGTCCAAAGCCATCGCATCGCCGCCAATGGTTTCGGCGACCTGATGGGCAAGCTCCACCTCGCGGTCGGTGACGATGACTTTCGCGCCCTCGCGCGCCAGCGCTTCGCAATCGGCCTTGCCCAGCCCCATCGCGCCGCCGGTGACCAGCGCCACCTTGCCTGCAACCCTGCCCGCCATCTCGTTCTCCCACAAAGCTGTTTTCTTGTTCGCTGCGAGCCTATTGCGAGCCTGCGCCCACACCACTGTCAAAAGCGCGCAAGCCTTCCCCTGAAAAGTGAGCATTGCCGCAAGGCGCACCAGCGCCCATCCTTGGCTCCAAGATGGAACTCGGGAGGATGTGATGTCGCGTGAAGAACTGGTCGCCATGACCCGCAATCTGGTGGCCCATGGTGCGGCCGATACAATGGAATATGCCGATGATATCGTGCGCATTCCGGCCAGCGCCTACACCGATCCCGACCTGTTCGAGCTGGAAAAGCAGCGCATCTTCCGCCGCCTGCCATTGATGGTTGCGCCCAGTTGCGAATTGCCCAATCCGGGTGATTTCAAGGCAATGGATATTTGCGGCGTGCCGCTGCTGCTGTCGCGCCAGAAGGATGGCTCGATGGGCGCTTTCCTCAATATGTGCACCCACCGCGGCAATCCGGTGGCCAAGGGCTGCGGCAATGCCAGCCGCTTTACCTGCGGCTATCACGGCTGGACGTTCAAGGCCGACGGCGATCTTCTGGGCGTGGCCAGCCCGCAGGATTTCGGAAAAGTCGACAAGGCCGCCCATTGTTTGAAGCGCTTCCCCGTTTACGAAAGCGCGGGGCTGATCTGGGTGACGCTTGATCCCAATTCCAAGCTCGACATCGCCGATTACCTGTGCGGCTATGACGAATTGTTGAAAGCCTTTGAATTTGAAGGCTGGACGCTGTTTGCCCAGCGCACGCTGCCGGGGCCGAACTGGAAGACGGCCTATGACGGCTATCTCGATTTCTACCACCTGCCGGTGCTCCACAAGGACACTTTTGGCGCCGATTTCTACAACCGCGCCAATTACTTCGCCTATGGCCCGCATCAACGCCTTTCGACCCCGTCGAAATTCGCGATCAAGGTGCAGGGCGATGACGATCAGCAGATGGATCTTGAGGCGATGTCCGACGACGAATTGCCGCAGGAAGTGCTGGTGCAAGGCGTGTGGACGATCTTCCCGCACATCTCGATTGCCAGCTTCTACGGCGGCGGGCAGCGCGGCGCGATGATCAGCCAGCTGTTTCCGGGCGCGAGCGTTGGCGAAAGCTACACCACGCAGTTCTATGTGATGGAAAACCAGCCCGAGACCCCCGAACAGGTGCAGGCAGCCCACGACCAGTTCAACTTCCTCGAAGTGGTGGTGCGCGATGAAGACTACGCCACTGGCAAGCGCCAGCACGAAGCGCTGCAATCAGGCCTGCTTTCCGAGGTGCTGTTCGGCCGCAATGAAAAGGGCGGACAGGTGTTCCACCAATGGGCCGAGCGGCTGACGCAGGCGAGCGATGAGGAGTTGGTGGAGATCTTCGCCCGCGAACAAAGGCAGGCGGCGGAGTAACTCTAACAAGCCCTAGAAATCAAAGGGTCGGGTGGGTTCGCTCGGCCCTTTTTGTGTCGGGTTGTCGTTGAGCGCGAGTTCGACCAGCGCCGTGTCGAAAAACTCGTGAAGTTCTGTGATCAGTCCGTCGCGGATGGTCAGGATCTGGCAATAGGTCTGGAGGTATTCGTGGCCATTGGTGGCCGTCCCGCCCCCCTGCATGATCCCCACGACCCGTTCATCATCGGCGCACATGATGCGCCACTTGCGCGAAAACCGGATTGTATCGGCAACAAGTTTGCCGATCACTCCAACGCTAACAACGGGCCCGAAACACTCAGCCTTGCCAATCCAGCGACCTGAAACCGGCGTCGTGCCCACCAGATTGAACACCACATCATCTGAATGAAGCGCGGCGAGCGCATCAAAATCGCCCGCCGCCAAGGCTTCATAGTAGCGCGTGACCACCGCCACATTGGCGGATCGCAGATCGCTCATGTTGGGCACTTACCCAAAAGCAGGCCGGTAGTTGCTCTCGCCCCAGTCCTGCTTTTTGGTCCATTCGCCCATTGTCTCGAGCTTGCCGTCAAGCTCGGGGAAGCGTTCGTAAACGTGGTCCATATCGACTTCGAAGGGGCGGGTGGGCGCGGTGTTGTTGTATTCGTAGAAGGCCTGAATGCCTTTGGCGAAGTCCTCGCGCGCCTCGGCCGGCATGGAATCGCCTGCCGCTTCCACCAGATAGCGGCCGAATTCTTCGGGCGTGCAAGGGTCATACTTGATCTCTTTGCCGAGCGCTTCGGAGAGGCACTGCGTCACCTGCTTGCCGACCAGCCGCTCCGGCCCACCGATGTTGAGCCATGCGCCCTCCATATCGGGCCGCTCAAGGCTCGCCAGCATAAACCGCGCGACATCATCGAGGCTGATCCAGTTGGCCTGAAGATTGGGGTTGTGCGGATAGACATAGCGCCCCTCCTTGACGATGAAGGGCCGCGCCCAGTCAGTCAGCAGGTTATCCATGAACAAGACGCTGCCGAACACCGTTCCCGGCGCGCCCGAACGCCACAGCGCGTTGATGCCCTTGGTGTTCTCGCCATAGGTGAAAGGGTCGCCTGGCTTGTCGGGGATCCAGCTTGAGGTGTTCCACACCACGCGCTTTACATCCAATTCCGCCGCCGCCTTGCCGACCTGCCCCACCAACACCGCGCGATCAGCCCGCGCTTGCAAGGGATGGGTGTAGAAGATGTAATCGCTGCCCTCCAGCGCATCGCGGTAGGTCGCCGTGTCATAGAGGTCCATCGGGCGAACCTCCACGTTCTCGACGCCTTCGATCGCGTCCTTGTCCGCCGTGACGCCCGTCCAGGCGGTCGTCGCATAGGCAACGCGCAGCTTCTTCTTCGGCGGTGTGAGCGCGCTGACATAAGTCTGCTCGGGCTGCTGAAGCCCATAGGCATCGCCGGGCTTCCAGCCCTGTGTCAGATCGAGTGCCAGGGCGCTGTCGCGCACGCTGCGGGTGACGACGAAGCTCGCCGCGAGGCCGGCGACGGGATCGGCGGGATAGAGGCCGGGCGACAGGCGGTTACGCGTCGGCTTCAAGCCGACGAGGCCGCAATGCGCGGCGGGACTGCGGATCGAGCCGCCGCCATCGCTCGCGGTGGCGATCGGCACCGCGCCGGCGGCGACCATGGCGCAGGAGCCGCCACTCGATTCGCCCGGCGTGCGCGTGAGATCCCAGGGATTGCGCGTGATGCCGGCGATCCGGCTTTCGGTGATCGAGGCGAGGCCGAATTCAGGACAGGTCGTGCGGCCGAGATTATTGAGGCCGGCGCGTCTCAGACCCGCCATCACGACTGAATCTTCC
>MEDW01000049.1 GCA_001724215.1 Erythrobacter sp. SCN 62-14
TGTTCTGGGGGCTTTATCGCCCGGCCGAACGCGCAGAGGGGGGCTGGCGCTACACCGGGCGGCGTTGCCATGCGCTGTTTGGCTGGCTGCATGTCGGCGACGTCTGCAGAATTGATGATGACGGGACAGCCGCGCTCGCCCGCCATCCGTGGCTGTGCGATCATCCCCATGTGCGCCCCGGTTGGAGCTTGCGCAACGCGGTCTATGCCGCATCAGGCGGGTTTACCCTGGCAGGGCAAAGCTTTGCCGGAAGCGGCTTGTTCAAACGCGCCGCTATCCTCACAGCGCCGGAGAGCCGCCTGCCAAGCCTGTGGCAAGTTCCGTGCTGGCTCGATCCCTCTGCGGACGGGACAGGCCTGACCTATCATCCACCGGAGCGCTGGTTGGGGCAAGGGCGCCTGAAATCCGCCGCGCGCGGGCAGGAATTTGTGGCTGATATTCGCGGCCGCGATGATGCAGCAAGCTGGATTGCTGACCTTCTCAGCCACTATTCCTGAACAGAATTTTCAGGAAAAACATGATATTTCAATGTAGTGTGAAGATAATTGGTCGGGGAGAGAGGATTCGAACCTCCGGCCCCTGCCTCCCGAAGACAGTGCTCTACCAGGCTGAGCTACTCCCCGACCGAATCCGGCCCGATGATGGATTCGCGATCCCCACGGGCCAAGGCAAGGCGCGCCCTATAGGAGCGGATCGAAAGGGTGGCAAGCAGGCAAATGCAGCTTATACGTCTTGGCCATGGCAAGCCTTTCGATTCCACCTGCGCCCCAATCCGCCGCGCATCCCGAACAACAATATCTCGATCTGATGCGCGCCATCTGGGAAGGCGGCTCTGAACGGATTGACCGCACCGGCATCGGCACGCGTTCGATCTGCGGGGCGATGCTGCGCTATGATCTGGCAGGCGGCGCGATGCCGCTTATCACCACCAAGCGGGTCTATTGGAAAACGGCGACGCGCGAATTGCTGTGGTTTCTGACCGGCGAAACCAATATTCGCCCGCTGGTGCTGCAAGGGGTCAAGATCTGGAACGAATGGCCGCATGCGCGCTATGTGAAAGAAACCGGCGATGCCATCGCGCTTGACGATTTCGTCGCGCGCATTGCTCATGATGAAGCTTTTGCGGCGCGCTGGGGGGATTTAGGCCCGGTTTACGGCAAACAATGGGTCAATTGGCCGACCTATCGCTACCGCGCAGATGGCCTTTACGAAAAGGGCGAGGGCATCAATCAGGTGGCAGACGTGGTCGAAAGCCTGCGCAGCAATCCGGGCAGCCGCCGCCACATCATCGAAGGCTGGAATGTGGCCGAGCTTGACCAGATGGCGCTGCCGCCCTGCCACAAAACATATCAATTCCACGTTGCGGATAATCGCCTCAACTGCCTGCTCTATCAAAGGAGCTGCGATGTGGCGCTGGGGCTGCCGTTCAATCTGTGGTCGGCGGCCTTGCTCACCCGGATGCTGGCACAGCAGGCGGGGCTGGAACCGGGCGAGCTGGTGTGGATGGGGGGCGATGTGCATCTCTACCTCAACCACGAAGCGCTGATCACCGAACAGCTTGGCCGTAAGCCGCAGGGGCGCCCAACGCTTGAAATTACGCGCACCCCGCCGACAATTTTCGACTACTCGATCGAGGATTTCGTGGTGCATGATTACACGCCCCTGCCCCCGATCAGTGCCCCTGTTGCGGTGTGAGACAAAAGCGCGCGCGCCGCTTGACCACGCCGGGCGCTTGAAATAAAAATACGCCTTCAAGCAATGATTGTAAGGCGCCCCGTGTCATTTTTAGGGTGCGCTTGCCATGCCACAGGGAGAGCGCTGCCATGGCCGAACCGGCCGAAACCCCGCCGCCCGCCGGAGCTCAGAGCGCGGGCAATCGCCCGGCGCTTCAGCTTCATGTCCCCGAGCCCAAATTCCGTCCCGGCGACAAGGCCGATTTCTCGGATATTCCGATTCCCGCAGCCGGTAGTCAGCCGCGCCCGGATGAAAGCGTCAAGCCTGCCGATATCGCGCCGCTCGCCTATGGCCTGGTGCGGGTGCTGGGCGAGGATAATCTGGCGCACGGGGCATGGGATCCCAAACTCAGCCCCGATACGCTTCGCACCATGCTTGGCCACATGGCTTTGGTGCGCGCCTTTGATGAACGCATGTTTCGCGGGCAAAGGCAGGGCAAGACCAGCTTCTACATGAAGTGCACCGGCGAAGAGGCGACCTCAGTCGCCGCCGCGATGGCGCTCGCCAGCGATGACATGGTGTTTCCCTCCTACCGCCAGCAGGGCATCCTGATCGCGCGCGGCTATCCGCTGATCGACATGATCAACCAGATCTATTCCAACCGCGCCGACAAGCTGAAGGGCCGCCAGCTGCCGATCATGTATTCGAGCCGTGAGCACTCCTTCTTCACCATTTCCGGCAACCTTGCGACCCAAACCCCGCAGGCTGTTGGCTGGGCGATGGCGAGCGCTGCCAAGGGCGACAGCCGGATTGCGGCCACCTGGGTGGGCGAGGGGAGCACTGCGGAAGGCGATTTTCATGCGGCCTGCACCTTTGCTGCCGTTTACAACGCGCCTGTCATCCTCAACGTGATCAATAACCAGTGGGCAATTTCGAGCTTTTCGGGCTTTGCCGGGGCGGAACGCACCACCTTTGCCGCGCGCGGGCTCGGCTATGGCATTGCCGCCTTGCGGGTGGATGGCAATGATGCGCTTGCCTGCTTTGCAGCCCAGCAATGGGCCGCCAACCGCGCGCGCGCCAACCATGGCCCGACCCTGATCGAATATTTCACCTACCGGGCAGAAGGCCATTCCACCTCGGATGATCCAAGCGGCTATCGCAGCGCCCAGGAGCGCGAGGAGTGGCCCTTGGGCGATCCGATCAATCGTCTGAAAAATCATCTCATTGCGATAGGCGAGTGGGATGAAGAACGCGACGCAGCGATGGATCTGGAATGCGCCGAGCGCGTCAAGGCAACCACCAAAGAAGCCGAGAAGAATGGCATCCTCGGCCATGGCCTCCACCACCCGTTCCACACCATGTTCGAAGATGTCTACGAGGAGCTTCCCTGGCATCTCGAAGAACAGGCAGAGCAAGCAATCCGCGAACGCATTGCCAAGTTCGGCGTTGAAAGGCCCTTCGGATGAGCAAACAGATGGAAACCGAAGCGGTGACTGAACGCCGCCTCAACATGATCGAGGCGATCAACGAAGCGCTCGACATCATGCTGGAGCGCGATCCTGATGTGATCATCATGGGCGAGGATGTCGGCTATTTCGGCGGGGTATTCCGCGCCACGGCCGGCCTTCAGGCCAAGCACGGCAAGAACCGCGTGTTCGATACCCCGATCAGCGAATGCGGGATTATTGGCGCTGCGGTGGGGATGGGGGCCTATGGCCTTCGCCCCGTGCCGGAAATCCAGTTTGCCGATTACATCTACCCCGGCCTCGATCAGCTGATCAGCGAGGCAGCGCGGCTGCGCTATCGTTCGGCAGGTGATTACATCGCGCCGATCACGGTGCGCTCGCCCTTTGGGGGCGGGATTTTCGGCGGACAGACCCACAGCCAATCGCCCGAGGCCCTGTTCACGCATGTTGCAGGCCTCAAAACTGTTATCCCAAGCACCCCTCATGATGCCAAGGGGCTGTTGATCGCCGCGATCGAAGACAATGATCCGGTGATCTTTTTTGAACCCAAGCGCATCTATAATGGCCCTTTCACCGGCTATTATGACAAGCCGGTGGAGCCGTGGAAAAAGCACGCCGATAGCGTGGTTCCGACAGGCTATTACAAGATCCCGCTGGGAAGCGCGCGCCATGTTCGCGAGGGCGAGGCGCTGACGGTGCTCGCTTATGGCACGATGGTGCATGTGGCCGAGGCGGTGTGCGCGGCCAAGGGTGTGGATGCCGATATTCTTGATCTTCGCACGCTGGTTCCGCTTGATATCAAGGCGATTGAATCCTCGGTCGAGAAAACCGGCCGCTGTCTGATCGTGCATGAAGCAACCCGCACCAGCGGCTTTGGCGCAGAGCTCTCCGCGCTCGTCACTGAACGCTGTTTCTATCATCTCGAAGCCCCGGTTGAACGCGTCACCGGCTTTGACACGCCCTATCCCCACAGCCTCGAATGGGCCTATTTCCCCGGCCCTGTCCGCATCGGCGAGGCCATCGACAAGCTTTTGAGCGAGTAACCGCACCATGGCCAAGTTCACTTTCAACATGCCCGACGTGGGCGAAGGCGTTGCCGAGGCGGAAATCGTCGAATGGCACGTGCGTGTCGGCGACCGGGTCGAGGAAGACCAGCACCTTGTCGATGTGATGACCGACAAGGCGACGATTGACATTGAAAGCCCGGTCGCAGGCGTTGTCACGGCAGTCGCGGGCGAGGTTGGCGATGTGATCGCCGTGGGCGCGATGCTGCTGGTGATCGAGGTCGAGGACGAGGGTGCGCCTGAGGCCGAGGCTGAGGGCGAAGCCGAAGCAGAGGCGGCTGCTGAGCAGGTCGAGGATGAAATGTCCGATGCGGCTGCGGCTCCTGAGCCTGTAAATGCGGTTGAGGAGGCAGACGCAGCGCCTGAACCGGCACAAGCCCCTGCTCCTGCGCAAGGCCCCGCCCACAAGGCCTCGCAAGCAAAAGTCCTCGCCAGCCCCGCGGTGCGCCAGCGCGCGCGCGATCTGGGGATTAATCTGGCTGAGGTAAAGCCTGCCGAAGATGGCCGCGTGCGTCACGGCGATCTCGATGCCTTCCTCGCCTATAGTGCAGGCGGCGGCTTTGCTGCGGCGGGCAAGGCGCGCAGCGACGAGACGATCAAGGTCATTGGCCTCAGGAAGCGCATCGCGCAGAACATGGCGGCGGCCAAGCGCCACATTCCGCATTTCACCTATGTCGAGGAATGCGACGTCACTGATCTGGAAACCCTGCGCGCGCAATTGAATGAAGGCCGCGGCGATAAGCCCAAGCTCACCATGCTGCCCTTGCTCATCACCGCGATCTGCAAGACCATTCCCGCCTATCCGATGATCAACGCGCGCTATGATGATGAAGCGGGCGTGGTGACGCGCTATGGCGCGGTGCATCTTGGCATGGCGGCGCAGACAGATAGCGGATTGATGGTTCCGGTGATTCGTGATGCGCAAAGCCGCAATCTGTGGCAACTCGCGCGCGAGATCGGGCGGCTTGCGGAAGCCGCGCGCAGCGGCAAGGCGACTTCGGAAGAACTCTCCGGCTCAACGCTCACCATCACATCGCTCGGCCCCTTGGGCGGCATTGCCACGACGCCGGTCATCAACCGCCCAGAGGTCGCAATCATTGGCCCCAATCGCATTATCGAGCGCCCCATGTTCATCCCCGACGGGATGGGCGGCGAGCGAATCGCCAAGCGCAAGCTGATGAACATCTCGATTTCCTGCGATCACCGCGTGGTTGACGGGCATGATGCAGCGAGTTTTGTGCAGGCTATCAAGCGCCTTATCGAGAGCCCGGCGCTGCTGTTGGTGGACTGAAAAAATATTGCGTCATTAGGGCGCGAAGAGGCGTTGACAGCCTCAAGCGACAGCCCTAATGGCGCTGCTCCACGAAGCGGACGCCGCAAGGCGGATGCTTCACGGAAAACAAAATGCGCGGGTGTAGCTCAGTCGGTTAGAGCGCCGGCCTGTCACGCCGGAGGTCGCGGGTTCGAGCCCCGTCACTCGCGCCACTTGTTTCACAAGTGGTTTGACATGAAGAACAAGGCGGGCGTCAGTCCGCCTTTTCTTTTGTCCGCAATACGGCCTCGGCGCTCCACTTGCCCGTTTCCATCCAGATCAAAAAACGCTTCAAGGGCAGCAGCCAGATCAGGCCGAGCACCACGTAAACCACTGTCTGCGCCCCGCCAGACCACGAGCCGATCACGCTTGGCGCATAGCGGGCGATTATAACGCCGTAGAGCATCAGGCCCATAAACAGGCCCAGAATACCAATCGGGATTCGCCAGGTCGGGGTTTCGCGCATCAGTCCAGTCCGTAAATCCGTGTGGGGGTGATAATGGCATCAAGCACCACATCGTGGGCTTCGGTGGGCAGCGCAACACACAATTGCGCATCCCATGCGAGCCCAACCGCCAGAGGGGGGCGATGTTCCGCCAGCCAGCGATCATAATGCCCGCCGCCCTGACCAAGCCGCGCGCCGCCAGCGGTAAAGCCGACAAGCGGCACAAACAGCACATCGGGGATCAACGGCTCGGCGCTCATGTCCGGCTGCATCATGTCAAAAGGGCCGGGGGCCAGATCGCTCTGTCCATGAGGGTCGCTGTAGCGGGCAAATTGCATCGCTGCATCGCGCGCGGCAAAGCGGGGCAGGGCAAGCGTGTGGCCTGCTTCGTGGAAGAACCGCGCATAGCCACCAGCGGGGGCTTCATAGGGCCCTGCATGATAAAGCCCGATCACCGCTTCATCGCCAACCCGTGCAAGCAAGGGTGCAGGCGGGCGATGGAACAGCAGCGCGCGGATCGAATCGGGCAGCGCCTCGACATGCGCGCGGCGCGCGGCGCGCAGCTGGTTGCGCAGTTCAGATTTGGTGATTTCGGTCATCATTAGGAGCGGTAGCCCTCGGCCCGCAGGGCCGCAAGGGCGCCAAGGGGTTTGGGCGCCCGCCCGCAGCGGGCGCAGCTCTGCCGCGCGTCTAGCGAGGATCGCGCGTCGGATGGCACACGGAAAACCAATTCGGCCCTTGGGGCCGCAATGCCGACCGGCCGCCCGCAGCGACGCGCCCGAAGGGCGTGTGAGCGAGGATGCTCAAAACAAAAACGTGGCGGAACCACCATGGGTCGTTTGCGCTAGAAATCCTCTGACGCCTTTAACGTCAGGTGGGCGCCGTATGCCCAAGTCTCCCGGACGAACCAGCAGACAAGGACAGGGACAACTCCCATTGGATTGCTTATAGCCTCAGGGATATTCAATCGGCTCGTGCCGGGCAGTCCCGCCATTCTGCTATCTAGGCGTTTGCAGCCTTTGCTTCAAGCGTCGCCGCCAGGGCCTCGGCGCGGGCCGCAATCGCTTCGAGGCTTTGCGCCAGTATCTCGTCATTCTGATCGACAGCAGAGCTGCCAAACATATCCACCTGCGTGCTGGCTGGAGCAGGCTTGGCCGCCTGCACCTTCAGCCGGGCGATTTCTTCCTGGGCCGCTTTTTCAACCAGCTTAAGCTGCGTAACCTGGGCTTCCATTTCCTTGAGCCGGGCAGGCCCTGCTGCTGCGACCTGCCGACGCGCTTCGGCCAGTTCATCAGCCATGAACAGCGCGGCAAACAGCATATTCTGTGCTTCCAATGGCGCCCGCGCGCTGCCCAATTGGGCGTATTTTTCCGCGATAACAGCACCCAACGCCTCGATATGGGCTTCTTCGCCATCGGCGCAGGCGATCGAATAGGTTTTGGGGCCGATCGTGAGATTAACCGTGCTCATCGCGCGCCGCTCAGCCTTCCAATTGTTCAATCAGGACGTCGAGATCGCGCATCGCATCGGCCACTTCCTCGCGGAGTTTCTCGTGCGTGTTGATCAGTTCGATCACTTTGGGAGAAGGGGCCGCGGGCGTGTCATCAGCGGCCGTGCTGGCCGCAGCAATGCGAGCAAGGGCCGCCTCTATACGCGCCATGGCCTGCTGTGTCCGGCTTTCGTCCATGGATCATGCAAATACCAATAAGCTGACGCCTGCGCAAAGGCTTGGACGGGGCTGTTGATAAATGGGTTCAAGTCCCACGCCCGCTCAAAGGCATGGGCACAGTCACCAAACCGCACGCAAGGTTGACCTCACCGGGCCTGTCGGCAATGGCACGCGCATACAAACAGGGATCGAATCGCCCGCAGACCGTATGCGGGCCCAACAGCAGCAGGAAAGTATCGCTTCCATGGTCACCGACACCGCCCGTTTGCAGAACATGGCCAACGCCATCCGTGCGCTTTCAATGGACGGGGTCGAAGCTGCCAATTCGGGCCATCCCGGGATGCCGATGGGCATGGCCGATGTGGCAAGCGTCTTGTGGGCCAACCACCTCAAATTCGACGCCAGTGCGCCCGATTGGGCGGACCGGGACCGCTTTGTGCTGTCGGCAGGTCACGGCTCGATGCTGATCTATGCGTTGCTTTATCTGTCTGGCTATCAGCGCCCGACAATCGACGACATCCGCAATTTCCGACAATTGGGCAGCCCCTGTGCAGGCCACCCCGAGAATTTCCTGCTCGACGGGGTTGAATGCACCACCGGACCGCTGGGGCAGGGGCTTGCCATGGCGGTCGGTATGGCCATGGCCGAGCGGCACCTGAATGCGACCTATGGCGATGCGCTGGTTGATCACCACACCTGGGTCATTGCCGGCGATGGCTGCCTGATGGAAGGCATCAACCACGAGGCGGTTGGTCTGGCCGGCCATCTCGGCCTTGGGCGATTGAATGTTTTGTGGGACGATAACCGCATCACCATTGACGGGGCGACCGATCTTTCGACCTCGGAGGACGTCGCAGCGCGCTATGCCGCGACCGGCTGGCACGTCACGGCGTGCGATGGGCATGATTTTGCCGATATCGAGCGCGCCATTGCCGAGGCTAAGGCCGATCCGCGCCCCTCGCTGATCGCCTGCCGCACGCTGATCGGCAAGGGCGCGCCGAACAAGCAGGGCACCAGCGCCACCCACGGCTCGCCGCTGGGCGCCGCCGAAGTCGCCGCCGCGCGCGAGGAATTGGGCTGGGCGCATGAGCCTTTCGTGATTCCGGATGATATCCTCGCCGATTGGCGCGCTGCGGGTGCGCGGGGGGCTGATGAGCACAAGGCTTGGGGCCAGCGGCTTGCTGCCTCACCCAAGGGTGCAGAACTCACGCGCCGGATGGCGGGCGATCTGCCGGAAGGCTTTTCGCTTTCCGATCACATCGCCGGATTGCTGGCGAACCCCCAGAAAATCGCCACCCGTAAGGCGAGCGAAATCGCTTTGGGCGCGCTTAATCCTCTGCTGCCCGACACCATTGGCGGCAGCGCTGATCTGACGGGCTCGAACAACACGCTGGCCGGCGGCATCGCAACGTTCAATCGCGACAATTATGCGGGCCGCTATGTCTATTACGGCATCCGCGAATTTGGCATGGCCGCCGCCATGAACGGCATGGCGCTGCACGGCGGGGTGATCCCCTATGGCGGCACGTTCCTGGTTTTCACCGACTATGCGCGCGGCGCGATCCGCCTGTCGGCCATTCAGGAAACCCGCGTGATCTATGTGATGACGCATGATTCCATCGGCCTTGGCGAAGATGGCCCGACCCATCAGCCGGTGGAACACCTTGCCTCCTTGCGCGCCATGCCCAATGTCTTGGTGATGCGCCCTGCGGACGCGGTCGAGACGGCGGAATGTTGGGAGATTGCCCTGCGTGAGAAATCGCGCCCAAGCGTGCTCGCGCTGACCCGCCAGAACCTGCCGCAACTGCGCCTGACGGATGCAGGCGAGAACCTTTCGGCACGCGGCGCATACCGGATCAAGGCTGCTGAGGCGGTGCGCAAGGTGGTGATCCTTGCGAGCGGCTCGGAAGTCGCGCTGGCGGTGGATTGCGCAGCTGCATTGGAAGTACAGGGTGTGGGCGTGGACGTGGTCTCGATGGTTTCGACCGAACTCTTCGACGAACAACCCGCCGACTACCGCGCCGATATTCTGCCGCACGATGCGCTGATGGTTTCAATCGAAGCGGCGAGCACTTTCGGCTGGCAGCGTTACACCGGCACAAACGGCCTCAATATCGGGTTTGATCGCTTTGGCGCTTCGGCTCCGGCGGGCGATCTGTTTGCCAAATTCGGCTTCACGGCCGAGGCAATCGTTCCGAAAATCCAGAACAAATTGAACAACTAAGCAGGAGGATTACTCATGGCCACCAAGGTTGCCATTAATGGTTTTGGCCGCATCGGGCGGCTTGTGGCGCGCGCCATTCTTGAGCGCAGCGACCATGATCTTGAACTGGTTGCGATCAATGATCTGGCCGATGCCAAGTCGAACGCGCTGCTGTTTGCCTATGATTCGGTGCATGGCCGTTTTGCTGGAGAGGTTTCGGCCGAGGCTGATGCGATCATCGTTAATGGCAAGCGCATCGCCGTCACCGCTGAACGCGATCCGGGCAAGCTGCCGCATGGCGCAATGGGCGTCGACATCGTGCTCGAATGCACCGGGTTCTTCCAGTCGGACGAAGCGAGCCGCCCGCATATCACCGCAGGGGCCAAGCGCGTGCTGATTTCCGCGCCTGCCACCGGCGTTTCCAAGACCATCGTTTACGGGGTGAACCACGACACTCTGGCGGCTGACGACGACATTATCTCCAACGCCAGCTGCACCACCAACTGCCTCGCTCCTGTGGCCAAGGTGCTGAACGACACGATGGGCATCGAGCGCGGTTTCATGACCACGATCCACTCCTACACCAATGATCAGCGGATGCTGGACCAGATCCACAAGGATCTGCGCCGCGCGCGCGCTGGCGCTGCCAACATGATCCCCACCACCACGGGCGCAGCGCGTGCGGTGGGTCTGGTGCTGCCGGAACTGAAGGGCAAGCTTGATGGTTCGAGCGTGCGCGTGCCGACGCCGAATGTGTCGATGGTCGATCTGGTGTTCGTGCCGGGCCGCGACACCACTGCTGAGGAAATCAACGCCGCATTGAAGGCCGCTGCCGAAGGCCCGATGAAGGGCGTGCTCGACTACACCGACGAGCCCTTGGTATCGAGCGATTTCAACCACTACCCGGCGTCCTCCACTGTCGACAGCCTTGAAACCAGCGTGATGGAAGGCAAGCTTGCCCGCGTGGTAAGCTGGTATGACAATGAGTGGGGCTTCTCCAACCGGATGATCGACACTGCCGGGGTGATGGCCAAGTTCCTTTGATAGCTTCTCCCCTCCCGCTTTCGGGAGGGGCAGGGGTGGAACTGTGGCACAGAACCCACCCCGCTATGACTAGCCAGCAAGCTGGCAAGTCTCGCTGCCCCTCCCGCCAAAGGTTGGCCCTGGCAACCGTTCAACCGGGACGATGGGAGGGGGTGAGGAGATAGCAATGCCCAAGTTCAAAACTCTCGATGATCTGCCCGCCGATATTACCGGCAAGGTGGCGCTGGTGCGCGTTGATCTCAACCTGCCGATGAAGGATGGTTCAGCCACCGATCTCACGCGGGTCGAGGCGGTGAAGCCGACCATTCTCGAACTGGCCGATCGCGGCGCGAAGGTGCTGATGCTCGCCCATTTCGGGCGGCCGGGCGGCAAGCGTTCCTCGATGCTATCTACCAGCATGGTGGTGGGCGATGTCGAGAAGGTCTTGGGCCGCGAGGTCATGTTCATCCCCGAACTCGCAGGGCCAGTGGTGGACAAGAGCCTCAGGATTTTCGGCGCAGGCGATATTGGCCTGCTCGACAACACCCGTTTCTGGCCGGGCGAGGAAGCCAATGATGCAGCGCTTGCCCAAGCCATTGCCGCGCACGGCGATTTCTTCATTAATGATGCCTTCTCTTGCGCCCACCGCGCCCATGCGACGACCGAAGGGCTGACGCATTTCCTGCCCTCCTATGCGGGCCGCTCGATGGAAGCGGAACTCAAGGCATTGGATGCAGCGCTTGGCACACCGCAAACGCCGGTCGCTGCGGTGGTCGGCGGGGCCAAGGTTTCGACCAAGCTGGCTGTTCTGGAAAATCTGGTGGGCCGCGTCCAGCATCTCATCATCGGCGGCGGCATGGCCAACACCTTCCTTGCCGCGCGCGGGGTGGATGTCGGCAAGAGCCTGTGCGAACACGATCTGACCGAAACCGCCGCGCGCATCATGGACGAAGCCGACGCCAAGGGCTGCACCATCCACCTGCCCTATGATGTGGTGGTGGCACGCGAATTCGCTGCCAATCCGCCATCCTTGCGGGTCTGCAACGTCCACGAAGTCGGCGCGGATGAGATGATCCTCGATGTCGGCCCGCAAGCGACCGAAGCGCTGGCCGATGTGCTCAAGACTTGCCGCACGCTGGTGTGGAATGGACCGCTTGGCGCCTTTGAGATCGAGCCCTTTGATGCCGCCACTGTCGCGCTGGCCCGCACGGCAGCAGCGCTTACGCTTGAAGGTTCGCTGATCAGCGTGGCGGGTGGCGGGGACACTGTGGCAGCACTGGCTCAAGCAGGCGTCACGCAGGATTTCACCTATATTTCAACCGCTGGCGGAGCTTTCCTCGAATGGATGGAAGGCCGAGTCCTGCCGGGGGTGGCCGCGCTGGAGCCTTGATTAATGGCCAAGGCCGATGTCGACAGCGCAATTCAGGAGGCCGAACTTCAGGTGATGCGCGCCTGGCTGGCGCAGGACCGCGGGGCCCTCAAATCGCTGCTCCATCGCGATTTCACGTGCATGATGGGCACGCTCCCGCCCGAAGTGCTCGACCGGCCGAGCTTTATCGAGGCAGCGCGCAAGGGCCTCGTGCTGCGCGCTTTTTCCTTACGCACAATGCTGGTGCGCCCGTACAAGCAATTGGTGTGGTGTTCGACCGGTGGCGAACTCGAAATTGAGGTAGGGCGCACCACCTGGCGCGGCGAATTCCTGATCACCGATCTGTGGCAACGCGGGATGTTCGGTCGCGGGTGGAGGCTGGCTGAACGCAGTCTTGCACGGATTGAGGTGGACAACCGACTGGCGGACGCGGTGCGACGCTTGCAGATGTGGACACGATAATGAGCGAAGCGGTTGAGACAAGTTATGGGGCCCTCAACGTGCGCGAGGAGGGTGAATTCGCCGGGTGGCGATACTGGGAGGGCGACCCCTTCGAAATCCGCTCCGGTCCGTTTTTCTACCGCCGCGAGGAGGATGGCTCTTATGTCAGCGCCTTCCGTGCCGAAGATCGCCATATGAACGGCGGCGGCTTTATGCACGGCGGCTGCATGATGACCTTTGCCGATTTCGCGCTGTTTGCCATCGCCACCGATGCGCTTCAGGGCGATCACGCGGTGACGCTCAATCTGGCAGGCGATTTTCTGGGGCCAATCCAATCGGGCGCGCTGGTCGAGGCGCGCGGCGAAGTCACGCGTGGGGGCGGAAAGACGATCTTTGTGCGCGGGCTGATTACCGGCGACGGCGCACCGGCCCTGAGCTTTACCGGCATCATCCGGCGGCTTGCCAAGCGCTGATCCACAGCACCGCGATTGTGCAGTTGCGGCATAGCGAGGCCCTCGCTAAAGCGCGCGGGGCACGCTTTGCATAGGTATGCAGGCGTCGCGTGAACGGCTGATTTCAGCGATTCTTGGACCTATGGGGATTTGGGCATGGACAGGCAACAAATGATCGAGCGCATCACCACCGGGCAGGGCTTCATCGCCGCGCTCGACCAGTCGGGCGGCTCCACACCCAAGGCGCTGCGCGGCTATGGCGTGGACGACAGCGAATGGTCGGGCGATGATGAGATGTTCGGCGCCATCCATGCCATGCGCGCCCGCGTGATCACCGCGCTGAGCTTTGCCAGCGGCAAGGTGATCGGCGCAATTTTGTTTGAAAAGACCATGGATGGCGTGGTGGATGGCCAGCCCACCGCCGAGGCTTTGAAGGCGCGCGGCGTGGTGCCTTTCATCAAGGTGGACGAAGGCCTTGCCGATGAAGCGGATGGCGTTCAGCTGATGAAGCCGATGGGCAAACTGCCTGCGCTGCTTGAAAAGTCGGTGGCGGCGGGCATGTTCGGCACCAAGATGCGCTCGGTCATCAAGTCGGCCAACCCCGCTGGCATTGCCGCGATTGTCGCCCAACAATTCGAAGTGGCGGGCCAAATCCTTGATGCGGGCCTCGTGCCCATGATCGAGCCCGAATATGACATCACCGCCGCAGATCGTGCAGCGGGCGAGGAAATCCTGCTTGCTGAAATCATGAAGCATCTGGATGCGCTGCCCGAGGGCCGCGAGGTGATGCTCAAGCTGTCAATCCCGGTCACGCCCGGCCTCTACACCCCGCTGGTGAGCCACCCGCGCGTGCTGCGTGTTGTGGCGCTCTCAGGCGGTTTTTCGACTGACGAAGCCTGCGAGCGTCTGGCGCAGAACCCCGGCATGATTGCGAGCTTCAGCCGCGGTCTGCTGCAAGACCTGCGCAAGGGCCAGTCGGATGCGGAATTCGACGCCGTGCTCGGCAAGGCGATTGACCAGATCGCAGCGGCGAGCGTCGCCTAAGCAAACCGAAAGACCCACTCTTGAGCCTGATCCCGCCGACCCAGCTTTACCTGATCTCGCCTTTGCAAGTCGGCGGGGACTTTCCCACGCGGCTTGAACGGGCGCTGGCGGCGGGAGAAGGCTTGGTGGCGGCCTTCCAGTTCCGGGTGAAGGGCATCGACCAGCACGAGGCCGCCGCGCTGGCCGCGCCCCTGCAAGCCATCTGCGCGGCGCATGACGTCGCCTTTATCGTCAACGATTCGGTCGCGCTCGCCAAGCGGTTGAAGGCTGACGGCGTGCATTTGGGCCAAGGCGATGGCTCGCCCAAGGAAGCGCGCGAGGCATTGGGCCGCGAGGCGCAGATCGGCGTCACTTGCCACGCAAGCCGCCACATGGCGATGGAAGCGGGCGAGGCGGGGGCGGATTATGTCGCTTTCGGTGCGTTTTACCCGTCCACTACGAAGGATAAGGGCCCGGATGCGGAGGTTCCTGAGCCGGAAATCCTTGAATGGTGGTCAGGCCTGTTCGAAATCCCTTGCGTGGCCATCGGCGGCATAACGCCCGAAAACTGCGCGCCGCTGGTGGAGGCAGGCGCGGATTTCCTCGCGGTGTCAGGCGCAGTCTGGGCCGGAGATGAAGTCGCTGCGATCAAGGCTTTTGCCAAAGTGATGCGGCCCTAAAGGTTTCCTGCGGCAGGGTGCATAGCGTCCGTTTTCGGGAGGCGTCGTTATGCGGTCCGATTGCGCGAGTTGGGTGGCCCTGCGACCTTGCGCTTTTAGAGCTACACCCACCCGCGATAGCGTTGGACGGGGCAGGGTCCGGTTCACAAAAAGCGGTTATTGCCGAACGTGCGGGTAAAACGGCATGGTGGTCACAAGCAGCTCGGCGTGCGAGTTAGTTTGTATGTTGACCTTAAAATTGCAGAAGGTGACAGAGGCCGTTCCGGAAAGAGGTTGGGCACGCGCCGAGTTCTACGACATGCTCGTCGACGGAGAGGTGGTCGGCACGATCCAGCTCCGCCTCGGCGACACTGACCACATTCGCTTGTATGGCGGCCATGTCGGCTACAACGTCAAACCCGAACACCGGGGGCATAGTTATGCGAGCCAAGCACTAAGGGAATTACGCCCAATTGCGCGTCAGCACGGCTTTGAGGAAATATCGATCACCTGCCGACCTGACAACGCTGCATCTTGCCGGACGTTAGAAAAGGCCGGGGCCAGCTATCAAGGAACATACGCGGTGCCGCCCGACACTGACCTCTATGCAAGAGGCGATTTCCATATGCGGCGATATCGGCTCGCGCTTTGATCATGCCGCTCTCGCCCTCGCTATCGGCAGCCGTTTTAGCCAAGCGGGCATCGACGATATGCTCAATTCCGCTTCGGGGTCGCTAGCCGAACAGCAGCTTTTGCCTCAACCTGTGTCAAAGCGGACGAAAGATTGTACCCTTCAATCGACCCCGCCGAGCCGCGAGCAGATCATCCGGCCGAGCGTGTCGTCATCCTTCAGCACTTGCAAGGTGTTGGCGCCCATGCGGCGAAAGCGCTGGTCTTTCTTCGGCCCGCGCGTGAAGATCAGATTGGTGCCGTGCATCAGATAAACCCCGCTGCCCGCCTCGCTCACATAGCTTGATCCCTGACCGATGCGAAAGCTTTCGCCGGGCAATTCGACAAAAGCTTCGCCGCTGGCATCGCCGGGCAGGGCGCATTGGTAGAAGCCATGCTGCATTGTGCCCAGCATATCGCCGATCACTGCGCCGCGCCCCGGTTGCGGTCGGGCAGCCGTGCGGTCTTGACTGTGGACAGGCTCTTGCAGCGTTGCGGCAAGCCCCGCAGCGCAAAGAGCCAAAAGCAGTATGTGATGCGGTTTCATGGTAAGCAAAGCCTTAAACGGCGCGGCCGCCAAGGCCAAGCCTCTCGCGCGGCCCGCGCCCTACTATGGGGCACTCTGGTGCGCAATGCTTGCTGCGCTTGCCGAGGCGCTGCGCCTTCGCTATGGGCCGCCGCACCATTTCCTCGCAAACGGTGCTTCACGCGATTGTTTCGCGAAGCTCCAAGCAAAGGCTCACACATCCCATGAAGATCAGCGGCGTCGATATTCGCCCCGGCAATATCCTCGAATATGAAGGCGGCATCTGGAAAGTCGCCAAGATCCAGCACACCCAACCCGGCAAAGGCGGGGCCTATATGCAGGTCGAGATGAAGAACCTCATCGATGGCCGCAAAACCAATGTGCGTTTCCGAAGCGCCGACACGGTGGAAAAAGTGCGGCTGGACACCAAGGATTACCAGTTCCTTTACGAAGACGGCGATCAGCTTGTGTTTATGGACAAGGACACCTACGAGCAGATCAATCTGCCGTCTGACCTTCTCGGCGATGCCCGCCCCTTCCTGCAGGATGGGATGGAAGTGATGCTCGAATTGTGGGACGAGCGCCCGATCAGCGTCGAACTGCCGAACCAGGTCGAAGCCACCATCGTCGAGGCTGACGCGGTGGTGAAGGGCCAGACCGCGTCCTCCAGCTACAAGCCGGCCGTGCTCGATAATGGCGTGCGCATCATGGTTCCGCCGCATATCGAAAGCGGCACGCGCATCGTGGTCGACGTTTACGAGCAAAGCTACGTCGGCAAGGCGGGCTGAGCGCGGACGATGGCAGCGATTTCCGGGCTTATCCGTGTGATGGAACGCGCCGCGCGCAAAGCAGGCGCGCGCCTTCGGCGTGATTTCGGCGAAGTTGAACACCTGCAGGTGAGCCGCAAGGGCCCGGCGGATTTTGTCAGCAAGGCTGATATGCGTTCCGAGCGCACGCTCTATGACGAACTGCTGGCCGCGCGGCCCGGTTGGGGCTTTGTGCTGGAAGAGGCTGGCGTCATCGAAGGCGATCCGGGGATGCCACGCTGGATTATCGATCCTTTGGACGGCACCAGCAATTTCTTGCACGGCATTCCGCATTTTGCGATTTCCATCGCCGTGCAAGAGCCCAAGCTTGATGGTTCAGGCTGGGGCGATGTGGTGGCAGGTGTCGTCTATCAGCCGATCACCGATCAGACCTTCTGGGCCGAAAAATCGCGCGGCGCCTGGCTGCATGATGCCCGCCTGAGGGTTTCTGCCCGCTCGCGCCTGACCGATGCGCTGGTGGCAACCGGCGTTCCGTTTTTTGGCCATGGCGATTTTTCTGAATGGAGCCGGATCTTCGGCGCGATCGGGCCGGAAGTGGCGGGTATTCGCCGGTTCGGCGCGGCTAGCCTTGATCTTGCTTATGTGGCGCAGGGGCGCTTTGATGGCTTCTGGGAAAGCGGCCTGTCGGATTGGGACACCGCGGCAGGCTGCTTGCTGGTGCGCGAGGCTGGCGGGTTCGTCTCTGATTTCCGCGGCCGCAGCGCGCCCATCCATTCGGCACAAGTGCTCGCCGCCAACGACGCGCTTCATTCCAAGCTGCACAAGCTGCTGGCCGGAGCTTTGCGGTAATCCTTGTGGCGCGCGCGCGGGGCGCGCGAAATTCCTGCACGCGCTGGCGTTCTTTTTGAACTACC
>MEDW01000050.1 GCA_001724215.1 Erythrobacter sp. SCN 62-14
CGCGCGACTTCTTCACCTGCTGGCGCAGCATGGGGAGGCGCACGCCGCTATCGAGCACGATATCGTCCCCATCGCGCCCGCAAGGCCATAGGCCCGCCACGCCGCGCGCGGTCAGCCATTTTTCCGCGATGATCTGGTCGAGCATCGCATTGGCATCGGCAAACAGCTGGGTTGCGGTTTCGCCCACCACTTCATCGGTCAGGATCGCAGGGTAATTGCCGTGGAGTTCCCAGGCGCGGAAGAACGGCGTCCAGTCGATGAAATCGCGAAGGTGCGCCAGATCCCAGTCGTCGAACACGTGCAGACCGGGCTGGGCAGGCGCATCCGGCTTTTGCGCCACATCGCAAGGGAAAGCATTGGCGCGCGCGTCTGCAAGGGAGAGCAATTCGCTCTGCCCCTTGCCGCTGCGGGCATCGCGCACCGCGATATATTCGTCTTCGATTTCCGCGACGTAAGTCTCGCGCTGGGTATCGGACAATAGCTTGGAGGCGACGCCCACCGCGCGGCTCGCGTCGAGCACATGAATCACCGGGCCATCATAGGCCGGGTCGATCTTGAGCGCGGTGTGGACCTTCGAGGTGGTCGCGCCGCCGATCAGCAGCGGCATGGTCATCCCGGCGCGCTGCATTTCCTCGGCCACTGTCACCATTTCGTCCAGCGAAGGGGTGATGAGGCCGGAGAGGCCAATCATGTCGGCCTTGTTGTCATTGGCGGCGGCGAGGATCGTCGGCCACGGCACCATCACGCCAAGGTCGATCACGTCATAGCCGTTGCATTGCAGCACCACGCCAACGATGTTCTTGCCGATATCGTGCACATCGCCTTTCACCGTCGCCATGATGATCTTGCCCTTGGCGCGGCGCTCTTCTTCGGGGAGGAGGTCTTTCTCCGCCTCGATGAAGGGGATGAGGTGGGCGACCGCCTTCTTCATGACGCGCGCCGATTTGACCACCTGCGGCAGGAACATCTTGCCGCTGCCGAACAGGTCGCCGACGACGTTCATGCCGTCCATCAACGGGCCTTCGATCACTTCGATCGGGCGGCCGCCCTTGGCGGCGATGGCGGCGCGCATGATTTCGGTGTCATCGACAATATGCGCGTCGATGCCCTTGACCAGCGCATGCTCTAGCCGCTTTTCCACCGCCCAGCCGCGCCATTCCTCAGCGGCCTTTTCATCCGCGACGTTCTTGCCCTTGAAGCTTTCGGCGAGCGTGATGAGGCGTTCCGTGGCGTCAGGATCACGGTTGAGGATCACGTCCTCGCAGGCGTCACGCAGGGCCGGGTCGATCTGGTCGTAAACGTCGAGCTGGCCCGCGTTGACAATCGCCATGTCGAGGCCTGCCGGGATCGCGTGGTATAGGAACACCGAATGCATCGCGCGGCGCACGGGTTCATTGCCGCGGAAGGAGAAGCTGAGGTTCGAAAGGCCGCCGGAGTAATGCGCGTGGGGGCACAGTTCGCGCAAGGTCCGCACCGCCTCGATAAAATCGACGCCGTAATTATTGTGCTCCTCAATCCCGGTCGCCACTGCGAAGATATTGGGATCAAAGATGATGTCTTCGGGCGGGAAGCCTTCTGCGACCAAGAGATCATAGGCGCGCTTGCAGATTTCCACCTTGCGCTGTTTGGTATCGGCCTGCCCCACCTCGTCGAAAGCCATGACCACCACCGCCGCACCATAATCCATGCAGATGCGCGCGTGTTCGAGGAACTGGGCCTCGCCTTCCTTCATGCTGATCGAATTGACGATGGGCTTGCCGCTGACGCATTTCAGCCCGGCTTCGATGACGTGGAATTTCGACGAATCGATCATCACCGGAACCCTCGCAATGTCGGGCTCGGCAGCGATCAGTTTCAGGAATGTCGTCATCGCGTGGACCGCATCGAGCAGCCCTTCGTCCATGTTGACATCGATCACCTGCGCGCCGTTTTCGACCTGTTGGCGCGCGACTTCGACCGCCTTCGCGTAATCGCCTGCCAAGATCAGCTTCTTAAAGGCGGCGCTGCCTGTCACATTGGTGCGCTCGCCAATATTGATGAAGCGGGAGGAGGAAGATTGGGTCACTTCGGGTCTCTCAGGAATAATCAGGCCGCAACAAAGGCTTCAAGCCCGGCGAGTTTCATCGCGGGTTCGGGCGTGGGCACGTGGCGCGGCTGGCTGTTCGCCACGGCCTTGGCAATCGCTGCGATGTGTGCCGGGGAAGACCCGCAGCACCCGCCTAGAATATTGACCTGTCCGTGATCGGCCCAATCCTTGACGAGGCCCGCCGTCGTATCGGGCATTTCGTCATATTCGCCAAGCTCATTGGGAAGGCCCGCATTGGGATAGACCATCAACAGCGTGTCGGCGATCTGCGACAAGACCTTGACATGCGGGCGCAATTGTTCCGCGCCAAAGCTGCAATTAAGGCCAATCGTCAGCGGTTTGGCGTGGCGCACCGCATACCAGAACGCCTCGACCGTGTGCCCCGACAGATTGCGGCCCGAAAGATCGGTGAGCGTCATCGAGATCATCACCGGAATGTCGCGCCCCAGCTCGCGCTCCAATTTCTTAACCGCCATAATCCCCGCCTTGGCGTTCAGGGTATCGAACACGGTTTCGATGAGGATGAAGTCCACCCCCCCTTCGACCAGCGCGCGCGCCTGTTCGAGATAGACATCGACGAGGTAATCGAAATCAATCTCGCGAAAGCCCGGATCCTCGACATCGGGGCTCAAGGACAGCGTCTTGTTGGTCGGCCCGATGGCGCCTGCGACAAAGCGGGGGCGGCCATCCTTGCCCTCGAATTCTTCAGCGAGCTTTCGGGCGAGCTGGCCGCTGGCGACGTTAATTTCACGCACGAGGCCTTCCGCCGCGTAATCCGCCTGAGAAATGCGGTTGGCCGAGAAGGTGTTGGTCGAGACAATGTCCGAACCTGCCTCGAAATAGGCCCGCGTGATGTCGCTCAGCACGTCAGGCCGCGTCAATGCAAGGATATCATTATTGCCCTTCTGATCGGCGGGCAGACCCAGATCGCCCGCATAATCCTCCTCGGTCAGCTTCCTCAACTGGATCTGGGTGCCAAAAGCACCATCGAAGATCAGCACACGCTCGCGCGCTGCGGCGACAAGACGTTCGCGGGCAGTCATGCGGCTTCTCCTGTGGGACGCTTGCCGAGCAGGTGGCAGATTGCATAGGCAAGCTCGGGGCGGTTGAGCGTGTAGAAGTGGAAATCGCGCACGCCGCCGGCATAGAGGCGGCGGCAGAGTTCGGCAGCGATGGTGGCCGCAATCAATTGCCGCGCGCCGGGGCGTTCATCGAGCCCTTCGAAAAGCCCATCCATCCACGCCGGGATTTCCGCGCCGCAAGCCGCCGCGAATTTTCTCGCCTGCGCCACATTGGTGACCGGCAAAATGCCCGGCAGGATCGGCGCGGTGATACCCTGCGCTGCGCAAGCGTCGCGAAAGCGGAAGAAAGTTTCGGCCGAGAAGAAGAACTGGCTGATCGCGCGGGTGGCCCCTGCATCCAGCTTGCGCTTCAGGTTGTCGATATCGGCCTCGGGGCTGACTGCATCGGGGTGGGTTTCGGGGTAAGCGGCCACGCTCACTTCAAAATCGGCGATCTCTTTCAGCCCGCTCACGAGATCAGCAGCGCTGGCATAGCCTTCCGGGTGCGGGGTGAAAGGCGCGCCGGGTTCGCCTGCATCGCCGCGCAGGGCAACGATATGGCGCACGCCTGCTTCCCAATAATGTTCGGCCACTTCGCGGATTTCCGCCTTGGATGCCGCCACACAGGTGAGGTGCGCAGCCGCCGGAAGCCCGGCCTCGGCAACAATCCGCGCCACGGTGGCATGGGTGCGCTCGCGAGTTGAACCGCCTGCACCATAGGTGACCGAGACAAAGCTCGGGTCAAGCGGCTTCAACTGCGTCACCGCGTCCCACAATTGCGCCTCCATCTTTTCCGACTTGGGCGGAAAGAATTCAAAACTCACCGCCACATCGCCGGGCAGGCCGGAAAACAGCGGCGTATCGGTCGCGGTGCGATATTCATGCAATTGATCAAGCGTCGGGGTCATTGCGGGGCCTGGTTGCTGAGAGGGGAACGGGGCTTGACCGGGCGGGCCGCAGCAGCGCGGCGTTCACCGATCCAGATTTTCACAATCAATTCGCCGTCGCCCAGCGCGTGCGACGGCTGACTTGTAAAACCTGCAGACTTCAGAAGATCAGCCATCTGGTGATCCGAAAAACCCAACCGGACGTGCTGGTGGCGGGTGCGCAATTCCTCACGCGAATGGCTGGCGAAATCGACAATCGCAATCCGCCCGCCTGCCCGGGTCACTCGCCCGGCTTCGGCCAGCGCAGCGGCCGGCTCCTGTGCGAAATGCAGCACCTGATGCAGCAGCACCGTGTCGAAACTCGCCGCGGCAAAGGGCAATTCGGCAAAATCACCCTGCACCAGTTCGATCCGGCTGGCGGGCAGATGCTGCAGCTTGGCGCGCGCCACTTTGAGCATTTCAAGGTTCTTATCGAGCGCCACCACCCGTTCGGCATTGTCAGCAAACAATTCCGCAATGCGCCCGGTGCCAGTACCAATATCAAGCACCACACCCAAAGGCGCGCCCGCAAGGGCTGCAATCAGCGCAGCCTCAACTTCGCCGTCCGCGGTGTGAAGCGCACGCAATTCGTCCCACTCGCTGGCGTGACGGGCAAAATATTGTTCAGCGGCACTTTCGCGGGTGGCACGAATCGCAGCAAGCTTGCGCCGATCCGCCTCGCACTGGCTTGCAAAATCAGGCATTTCGGCTTCCGCAGTGGCCAGCAGACGCTGGACCGCGCTGGTCACCGGATTGGCGTCGTCGCCCGCGCCCGCCTGACGCAGGAACACCCAGCTCCCCTCGCGCCGCCGTTCGGCAAGGCCAGCATCGCACAGGATGCCAACGTGACGCGAGACGCGCGGCTGGCTTTGCCCCAACACCTGGGCAAGCTCACCCACGGCCAATTCCATTGCCCCCAAAAGCCGCGCAATACGCAACCGGGTCGGATCGGCCAGTGCCTTGAAGAGTTCATCAAGCGTCATCACCAAGGGGATATAAAGATATTTTTATATCTGTAAATCGCCTCTTTGCAGGGCCTTTCCGCTGTGCCCGCGCGGTCAGGCTATCTGGCGCACCACAGCCGCACCTGAGCTGGCGCAAATAACCTCGGCCCGCGCAGGCAATGCGGCCCGTGGATTGTATCGCTTTTCAATCACTTCATGCACAATATCGGATGCGTCTTCGTGAACCGCTGCCACCAGACAACCGCCGAAGCCCTCACCGGTAAGGCGAACACCGCCAGCTGATCCGAGCGCCTTGGCAATCAGGTCAACCAGCCGATCAATCGCCGGCAGCGACACCTCATAATCACGCGACAGCGACGCCTGCGAAGCCGCCAGCACTTCGCCCAGGAGCGCCACATCGCCTCTGGCGAGCGCAATGGCAGCAGGTTCGACCAGTGCGATATCCTACACCACATGGCGTGCACGGGCATAAAGCAGCGGATCAAGATCGGCGGTTTGCCGGCGAAGCTCATCGGGCGTCAGATCGCGCAGCGATGCCACCCCGCAATGCTGGGCAGTAGCCGCGCATTGCACGGCCCGCACCGCAAAAACATCATCGCCGTGCGGGCGCCGGATGCCGGTGTCGATCACCATGATCGCAAGCTTTGCTGCAATCGGGATCGGCATGTGCTCAAGGCGGGCGCAGTCGATCAACAAGGCGCGTCCATCGCTGGCACAGGCAATCGCGAGGTGATCGGCAATACTGGCGGCAGAACCGACAAATTCCTGCTCGGCGCTGTAAGCAATCTCGGCCAGCTTGTGTGGGCTCAGGCTAAGATTGTTGTAATCCGATAAGGCCAGCGCAATACCCACCCCGAGCGATGCCGAGGAGGCAAGCCCTGCGCCCAATGGAATATCTCCGGCAATCGCCAGCCGCGCCGGGCGCAAGGCGTGGCGCGCCTCTTGCAACTTGGCGGCAATCGCCCGCACATGATTTTCCCAGCTGTTGTCGCCGCGCGCATTCGGCGCCTCGAGGTCCACCGCGCAGCGCGCGCTGCCCATATCAATGGCCACAACGTGAAGCTTGCGTCCGGTTTCATTCGTGTCAGCAGGCCCGAGTGCGATGATCGTATCACGATTGATCGCACAGGACAGAACATAGCCGCCGCTTGGGCCGGTGTGTTCACCAATCAGATTGACCCGCCCCGGCGCCGCGAAAAAACGCGACGGCTCTGCTCCATAGGCAAGCCGGTAGCCTTGTTTGGCGCGGGCAATCAGGCGGTCGCGGCGATCCATCGGCACTCCCTTGCGGTGGCGGTGATAATGCACCTTTTGCCGCCACTTGCACAATGCCTCGATTGCCAAGCCTTGCCGCGAGCGGATGCATCATACCCAAGCTCGCCCCGCTTGACTCACACCTACCGCCCACCCGGCCACCATATCCTTTTGGTAATATTGGTGACCGGGTGGGCGGGAGGGGCGTATCGGTTCACGTCAGTGAGCCTTGGCATTATCCCTGTTCGAGCAACCGCCGATAGTGATCACGCAAGGTCTCGCTGCCATATTCGGGCGTCAAATCAGCGCGATATTCACCGCTGATCGGATCGAGCACCAACATGCTTTCGGTCGCATAATAGTGAGCGATGCGGGCATATTCGGCTTTTTCGGCAAACCAGTCCGACCATTTTTCCCCCAGCGCCAGCAGGCGTTCGGCGCGGGTGAACAGCTTTGGCGAGACAGACCGGAAGCGCGGCGGCTGGCCGGCAAGTTCACAAATCAACTCGCCCTGTTCGCGCAAGGAGATCGCCGGGCCGGGGCCGCCGATTGGCAGAATGGCGTTGCGGCGCGCCGGATCGACAAGGCAATCAGCGATAAAGCGTGCAAGGTCCGCATCGCTGATCGGCTTGCAGCGGGTAAGCTCGCCATTGCCGAAAATCAGGAAGGGCTTGCCCGCCTTGACCCGTTTGACCTGCCCCGAAAGCGATTTGAAAAAGGCGGTCGGGCGAACAATCGTGTAATCCATGCCGCTGCCGCGCAGTTCAGCCTCAAACGCCAGCTTGGCGTGTTGAAAGGCGAGCAGCGGCTTTTGCACACAGATGGCCGAAAGCAGCACGAAATGCTGAACGCCCGCTTGCTTGGCAGCGGCAAGCAGGACGAGATTGTGCTGGCGGTCGACCAGATCGGCATCTTTGGGCGCGCCGCTGCGCGAGGCGATGCAGGAAATCACCGCTTGCGGCTGCGCTTCGGCAAACACCGCCGCAAGGCCGCGTGCATCGCCAAGGTTGACCATCACTGGCCGGGCTGCGGCAAGTTCCGCAAGCGGCGCAGGCCGCGCCTTGCCCGGCCGCATCAGCGCGGTGACTACCACGCCGCGCGCGCCCAATTCCTGCACCACCGCCCGGCCAATCGTGCCGCTGGCGCCTGCCACGATCACACGCTGGGGCATGGGGAGAAAAGCGTCATCATTCATCCCACTACGACTAGCGCGCAGGCCGCGAAGATCAATTGGCAAAGCCCAACGAGAACGCGTACTGGCTCGGGTGTAGGTTTTATGTCACATCGCAACCGCAAGGTTAAAAAAAGAAAGTCCGACCCCTAGTACATCATTTAGCAAAAGTGTTGCACCTATGTTACGGTGACCAAGCTTTCTTCTGGCCATAGTACGGAACGGGTTGGCCGCCGGACCGCAATGGGGCAATCTTTGTGTTGCGAATGGGAGTGGGTCACGAAATCTCTGGCGCATCGGCGCGCCGATAAATACGCTTCCTTCGCATTTGTTAGGTCACGCTTTTCAAACTAGCGCACCGCAGCAACCGTGCTTCGGAATGCGCCGTGAAATGGGAAACAAAATATTATGAAGATCGCCACTGCACTGAATTCAGGCGCCGGTATGTTTGCCATAAGCCTTGCGCTCATGGCTGCGCCGACGTTTGCGCAAGATCAGGAAGACACTGCCGAAGCAGTGAACTCCGAAACAACCGGGGCCATTACGGTGACTGGTTCGCGAATTACCAATCCAAATCTGAAACTGGCCAGCCCGGTTTCGGTGATCAGCGAAACCGAACTCCAACTGCGTCAAGTCAATACGGCTGAGCAGTTTCTGCGCGAACTTCCCAGTGCGGTTGCCGACATTGGTTCTGCAGTAAACAACGGCAACCCCGGCGCCTCTTTCGTCAACTTGCGCGGTATTGGCAGCCAGCGCAACCTTGTGTTGCTTGATGGCCGCCGCATAGTGCCATTTGACACCGGCGGCGTGGTAGACTTAAACAGTATCCCACTTGCGCTGATCGAGCGCACCGACATTTTGACCGGCGGCGCAACCACCACCTATGGTGCTGACGCGATCTCGGGCGTGGTCAATTTCGTGACCAAAAAGAACTTTCAAGGCGTCCAGCTGGATGTCAGCAACCAAATAACTGAGCGTGGTGATGGCGAAAATTTCCGCGCCGATTTGACCTTTGGGGGTAACTTTGCTGATGGTCGCGGCAATGCAGTGTTCAGCCTTGGATATCAGAACCAAGCTCAGGTGCTGCAGGGCAGCCGTTCCTTTTCCGAGGTCGCAGTCGACTCCTTCAGCGGTGACCGCAGCGGCTCGTCGGCGGCGGTCCCCGCGTTCATCGTTGGCCCGCTAGGGCCGGGGCCCGCTGTGCAGGGCCAGATCAATGCAGCTGGCACCGATATTGGTGCATTTGACCGCCCGTTTAACTTCAACCCATTCAACCTTTTCCAGACGCCGTTTGAACGCTACAACCTGTTCGGCCAGGCGAATTATGAAGTCACCGACGGCATCGAACTTTACACGCAAGGCATGTTCTCCCGCACCAGCGTCTCGACTGTAATCGCTCCGGGTGGTGCGTTCTTCAACACCTATGACGTGAACCTCAACAACCCGTTCATCCCCGATGCGATTGCGCAGCGGTTTGGTGATCGCCTTGGTCTTACGCCGGCGCAGTTCGCCGCAGCTCGCAACACGCCATTCGGTCCGACTCTGCCGAACGGTATGAGTAACCCGGATTATATCGAATTCGGGACGCAGGTTCGTCGTCGTTCGACTGAAGCGGGTGTTCGCACCAGCGACTTTACCACCAACCTGTTCAACGCTGTGTTCGGCTTGCGTGGTGACCTGGGCAGCTCGATCAAATGGGATGTCTCGGGCACCTACGGCGAATCGGAAAATACCGCTGTTCAGGGCGGTTTTGCGACCTTAGGTCGCCTCCAACAGGCTGTCCTCGCCATTCCCAACGGCACTGGTGGCGTGCGTTGTATTGATGAATCAGGCGGCTGTGCCCCAATCAACCTGTTCGGCATCGAGGGGAATCTGGGTTCACCAGAAGCTCTCGCCTTTGCTTTTGGCGCCAGCCCGACGGTTCGCAACTTCACCTCGCTCGCGACCGTAAACGGCCTCGTCTCGGGTGACCTTCCCTTTGCTATCGCGTCCACCCCGGTCGCCTTTGCGGTGGGTGCAGACTACCGCAAGTACACCGCTCGTCAGGTCCCCGATCAGATCTCGGCGACCCCGGGTGAAGTCGTGGGCGGCGGCGGTGCTGCGCTGGCATTTGACGGCAGCTACGCAGCAACCGACGTATTTGGCGAGTTGATCATTCCGCTTCTCGAAAACGTCCCAGGCTTCCAAAGCCTCACGCTCGAACTAGGTGGCCGCTATTCCGACATTGATGTGGTGGGCGGCGAATTCACTTGGAAGGCTGGCGGTTCTTGGGAACCAATCGATGGCTTGCGCATCCGCGGCAATTATCAGCGCGCTGCGCGTGCGCCGAACATCGGCGAGCTGTTCCTTCCTGAGGTCACCGGCCTTGACAACCTTTCTGTTGATCCCTGTGCCGGGGCTGCACCTCTTGCCAACGCACAATTGGCCGCCGTTTGTATCGCCCAAGGTGCGCCGGCGGCAGCCATTGGCTCGATCCTCAACCCGGCAGCGGGCCAGATCAATGTGACAAATTCGGGCAATACCGGCCTCGGATTTGAAATCGCAAACACCTGGACCGTTGGCTTTGTGGCGCAGCCCAAGGCAATTCCTGGCCTGACGGTATCATTGGATTACTTCAATATCCGTCTCAATCAAGCGATCACCGCTCCGGCCATTGGCGACCTTATTGATGGTTGCTTTAACAGTGGTAATCTAAGCTTCGCCAACCCGGCCTGTAGCCGGATTGAGCGCAGTCGCACTGCGGGCGGTCTCGATGGTTCGCCAGACGAAGTGCGCGGTCTGCTGCTTGGCCTGAGCAACCTTGGTCAGATCAAGACAGATGGTGTGGATCTGGCTATCAACTACAGCACCTCGCTGTCGAGCTACTTAGGTCTTAATCTGGGCATCACTGGCACATGGACCAACAGCAACCGCTTCCGCTCAGACGTGACCAACCCAGTTTCGGTCGATCGTGAATGCGTTGGTTTCTTCTCGGTCAACTGCGGTTCGCTGCAGCCTGAGTTCGTGTTCGACAATCGTGCAAGCCTCCTATTTGGCGACGATGCCCTGCTGTCGCTGCGCTGGCGTTATTTGACCAGCCTCCAGCAGGAGCCGTTGGATATCGAGACTCAGGGCGGTGCTTTCATCGGCGTTTCGCCTGTTGCAGGTGATGTAAACTTCCAGAACATTCCTGCTCAGTCCTATTTCGACCTGACTGCGCAGTTCAACGTAATGGAAAATGTGACGGTGACCCTCACAGCCACGAACCTGTTCGACAATCGCCCGCCGATTGTCGGGTTCAACATCGGTGCCACGGCATTCAACAGCGGTAACACCTTCCCGTCGACCTTTGATGCGCTCGGCCGCCGCTATGCGGCTGCGGTTAGCCTGCGTTTTTGATCCCGGTCAGACGCATAAAGAAAGGCCCCGGGAAACCGGGGCCTTTTTTATTGGCGGCATCAACTTGATGGATCAGGCCACCTGCATCGCCAATCTGCCATCGCCCTCGTCGATCTTGAGCGTGGCGCCATCGGGCAGCTTGCCTTCGAGCAGCATTTCAGCGAGCGGGTCTTGCAGATAGCGTTGCACCGCGCGCTTCAAAGGCCTTGCGCCATAGACCGGATCATAGCCGACCCGCCCGAGCCAACGTAGCGCCGCCTCGGTGAGATCAAGCGTGATTTTGCGATCGGCCAAGAGCTTCTGCACCCGGCCCACCTGAATGGCGACAATCGGCGCCATGTGCTCCTGTGCAAGGCGGTGGAACAAGATGATTTCATCCAAGCGGTTGAGGAATTCGGGCCGGAAATGGGCGCGCACCACGTCCATCACCTGCGGCTCGACGCTGGCGACATCCTCACCATCGGCAAGGTCAGCGAGATATTGGCTGCCAAGATTGCTGGTCAGAATGATCAGCGTATTGCTGAAATCCACCACCCGGCCCTGCCCATCCGTCAGCCGGCCATCATCAAGCACCTGCAAAAGCACGTTGAAAACGTCGCCGTGCGCCTTTTCCACCTCGTCGAACAGCACCACCTGATAGGGGCGGCGGCGCACCGCTTCGGTCAGCACCCCGCCCTCTTCATAGCCGACATAGCCCGGGGGCGCGCCGATCAACCGCGCGACCGAATGCTTCTCCATGAATTCGCTCATGTCGATGCGCACCATCGCGCTGTCATCATCGAACAGGAAGCCCGCGAGCGCTTTGGTCAGTTCGGTCTTGCCAACGCCCGTGGGCCCCAAGAACAGGAAGCTTCCCAAAGGCCGTCCGGGGTCTTGAAGGCCAGCACGCGCGCGGCGCGCGGCCTTGGACACGGCCTCAATCGCTTGGCTCTGGCCGATCACGCGCTTGCCGATAATCTCCTCCATCTGGAGCAGCTTCTCACGCTCGCCTTCCATCATCTTGTCGATGGGAATGCCGGTCCAGCGGCTGACGACGGCAGCGATGTCCTCCTCGGTCACTTCCTCGCGCAGCATGGCGTTTTCGGACTGGGCGAGCGCTTCGGCGAGGCGTTTTTCCAGCTCGGGAATGCGCCCGTAGGAAAGCTCGCCTGCGCGTGCGAGATCGCCTTCGCGCTGCGCCTGTTCCAGTTCCAGCCGCGCGGCGTCGAGTTCTTCCTTGATACGGCTTTCCGCCTCGATCTTGTCGCGTTCATTCTGCCAGCGGGTGGTGAGTTCGGCGCTCTGCTGCTCCAGATTGGCGAGTTCCCCGCGCAAGGCCGCGAGGCGTTCCTTCGATGCCGCATCATCCTCTTTCTGGAGCGCCTGCTCCTCGATCTTGAGCTGGATAATCCGCCGGTCGAGCGCTTCGATTTCCTCGGGCTTGC
Organism: Erythrobacter sp. SCN 62-14; assembly: GCA_001724215.1. GTDB lineage: Bacteria > Pseudomonadota > Alphaproteobacteria > Sphingomonadales > Sphingomonadaceae > Erythrobacter. The sequence continues at coordinate 12,266 of MEDW01000050.1, forward strand.
TCTCCACCTCCATGCGGATGCGCGATGCGGCTTCATCCATCAGGTCGATCGCCTTGTCGGGCAGAAAGCGATTCTGGATATAGCGATCCGACAGCCGCGCCGAGGCGACAATTGCCGCGTCCGTAATCCGCACGCCGTGGTGGAGTTCGTACTTGTCCTTGATACCGCGCAGGATCGAAATCGTGTCCTCAACGCTGGGTTCAGCAATGAACACCGGCTGGAAGCGCCGCTGCAAGGCCGGGTCTTTCTCAACATATTTCTGATATTCATCAAGCGTGGTTGCACCGATGCAATGCAATTCCCCGCGCGAGAGGGCAGGCTTCAAAAGGTTCGAGGCATCCATCGAACCTTCCGATGCGCCCGCCCCGATCAGGGTGTGCATTTCATCGATGAACAGGATGATCTGGCCGCCCGCGTTCTTGACCTCATCAAGCACGCTTTTCAGACGCTCTTCAAACTCGCCGCGATATTTCGCCCCTGCAATCAATGCGCCCATGTCGAGGCTCATCAGAGTGCGCCCTTTGAGACTATCTGGCACATCGCCATTGGCAATGCGCAGCGCCAATCCTTCGGCAATCGCGGTCTTGCCGGTGCCGGGCTCGCCAATCAGAGCAGGGTTGTTCTTAGTGCGGCGGGCGAGGATCTGGATGGTGCGGCGGATTTCTTCATCGCGGCCGATCACCGGATCAAGCTTGCCCTCGCGCGCGGCCTTGGTCAGATCGCGTGCGAATTTCTCCATCGCATCGTAATTGGCCTCGGCATTGGCGCTGTCGGCTTTCTTGCCGCCGCGCAGGGCTTCGATCGCAGCATTCAATCCTTGCGGTGTGATGCTGGCAGCCTTCAACGCCTCACCCGCAGCGCCGGGCGCCAGCGCCAGCGCGGTGAGGATGCGTTCGACTGTCACATAGGCATCGCCTGCCTTGTCCGCGAGTTGTTCTGCGCTATCGAGCAGGCGCACCGCGTCATTATCCAGCCCCGGCGTCGCCTGCGCGCCGCTGCCGGTGACAGCCGGGATCTTGGCGAGCGCTGCATCGGTTGCGCCTGCCGCGAGCGAAGCCTCGCCGCCTGCGCGGGCAATCAGGCCAGCGGCCATGCCTTCGCTGTCTTCGAGCAGCGCTTTCAGGATGTGCAGCGGCGTGATCCGCTGGTGATTGAGCCGGATCGCCACAGTCTGCGCGGACTGCAGAAAGCCTTTTGCCCGGTCCGTGAACTTTTCGAGATTCATCGCTTCAAAACCCCTCCAAAGGTTACTCCGGCTAGATAGTGTTGCTTATATGCAACACAAGAGCTCAGCGGTGGCTTTTTTGATTCCCTATCAGCCACACGCTGAGATGGGAGGGCGCCGCGCACCGCGCAAGAGGTGTGGCTTGACCTCGCGCCGCAGCATCCGCACCATGACTGCAAAGTGCAGCATGGGAGAGAGGCACGGCAATGATCTGGGTCAAGAAAAGCGCAATCGGGCTGGCCGGAGCCTGCGCCTTGGCGGTGGCGGGACTGGCAACGTGGGAGCCATTTTTCGCCCACGCAGCCGCAGCGCCCGAAGCGCGCACCTACAGCGCGGAGATTATCCGAGACGAATTCGGCGTGCCGCATATTTACGGCGACACCGATCCCGATGTCGCCTTTGGCGTTGCGGTGGCACATGCCGAGGACGACTTTTTCACCCTGCAAGATGTCATCGCGATGAGCCGCGGGCGCTATGGCGCGATTGCAGGCGAGGACGGCGCCAAGGCCGATTTCGTCTATCACCTGATCGATGCTCGCGGCACGGCGGCGCGCGAGTATCCCAAATTGCCAGCTGATACCCGAGCCTTGCTCGAAGCCTATGCAGCCGGCCTCAATCACTACGCCAAAGCGCACCCCGAAGAGCTGAAGCTGGCCGATCTCTTCCCGGTCAATGGCGAGGATATCGCGGCAGGCTTCGCCCTGCGCCAACCCTTCTTTTTCGGGCTTGATGGCGTGATCGGGCCGCTGGTGGCGGGTGAGCCTTTGCGGCATGAACACGGCCCCGACATTCCCGGCTTCCCGCGTGAGAGCGTCGGCGATGGATCGGGCGTGTCAGCGGCCAAGCCTGCGCCCTATCGCCCGCTGGCCCTGCCCTTTGGCGAGGCGGCAGAGCATCTGGGCTCCAACGCCTTTGCTGCGCGGCCCGATCGCACCGGCGGGCCAACCACGTTGATTTCCAACTCGCACCAGCCCTTGCGCGGCGGGGTCGCGTGGTATGAACTCGTGGTGGAAAGCGGCGAAGGTTGGCACTTTGCCGGCGCCAATTTCCCCGGCTCCCCCTTCCCCTTCCTCGGCCATAATGAAGACTTGGGCTGGACCAACACCGTCAACCGCCCCGATATGATCGATGTTTACCAACTTGAACTCGACGCCAGTGGCAAGCGTTACAAGCTCGATGGGCAATGGCGCGATCTGGAGAGCCGCGAGGTGGTGTTGCCGGTCAAGATGGGCCCCATCGTGCTACCTGTGCCGCGCACTGTGCACCGCAGCGAACACGGCCCGGTTATTATCAACCAGAACGGCGCCTTTGCCATCCGCTATGGCGGGATTGGCCGGATTGACCAGCTGGATGCCTATTACCGCCTCAACAAGGCGCGCGATCTCGATGAATGGCAGGGGCAGCTTGCGCGCATGGCGATTCCGTCGACCAATTTCATCTACGCCGACAAGGCGGGCAACATCGCCTATGTCTATAATGCAGCTCTGCCCAACCGGCCCGAACTGGACGAGGTCACAGCCAATTGGCGCAGCGTCCTGCCGGGCAACCGATCAGACCTCATCTGGCAGGGCGCGGTGTCCTATGACCGGCTGCCCAAGCTGATTAACCCTGCATCGGGCTGGCTCTACAACGCCAACAACGAGCCATGGACCGCTGCGGGCGCTGGCAGTGATCTGGACCCGGCCGATTTCTCCCCGGTGCTGGGGATTGAGACAAAACAGACCAATCGCTCACGCCGCGCCTATCGGCTGCTATCCAAGGCCAATCTGCTCGATCGCGATAACCTTGCGCGCATCAAATATGACACCGGCTATGAACGCGCAGGCTATATTGCGGAATTATGGGACGCGCTGGCAGCCATGTCGGCAAGCGGCGATCTGGCCAAGGCGCGCGACTTGCTGATGACCTGGGATTTTGCCGCCAATGGCAAGCATCCCGCCGACGCGCTGGCGCTGCTGATGATCCGCGATTTCATGTCAGCCGAATATGGCAACAAGCCTGCTCCCGATGTGACCGAGAAACTGGAGGCGGCGCGTGCCCACCTGATGGAGCATTTCGGTCGGATTGATCCGCCAATGGGCGATCTGTTGCGCCTGCGCCAAGGCGAGGTTGATCTGCCGCTCGATGGCGGCTCTGACACTCTGCGCGCGTCAACCACATGGAAGGTTGATCCCGACGGGCGGCTCCATCTCGTGCATGGGGACAGCTTTATCCAATGGGTTGAATGGCATCCCGGGAAGCCGGTGCAATCGCAATCGATCCAGCCTTTTGGCGCTGCCACCACCCGGCCTGAAAGCCCCCAATACACCGATCAAATGGAGCTTTTTGTGGGCCACAAGCTGAAACCTGTGCATTTCTGGCGCAAGGACGTGCTGAAGAATGCGCGCAGGCGCACTCAAGTTAGCAATCGTGGTTGAAGCCCGCTGACACTGGTGTAAATACCAGCCCCAGAGTTTCGCGTAAGCGGGGTTGTCCCGCTGCGCCAGCCTCACCTTCCGGCTGCCCCGATGGCCGGAACGGACTATCAGGAGAAGAAGAATGTCTGTTGCAGGAACTTGGAACACTGTCGTCAAAAGCCCGATGGGCGATCAGAGCGGCACGCTCACCGTGGTTGTGGATGGCGACACCTTCACCGGCCAGATGGCAGGCGGCATGGGCACGATGGATGTGGCCGAAGGCAAGGTTGCCGGCAACACCCTCACCTGGAAGATGAACATGGTTGTGCCGATGCCGATGACGCTCGATTGCGAAGCAACTGTTGATGGCGACACCATCACCGGCGCGGTCAATGCCGGCGCTTTTGGCGCAATGCCGCTGTCGGGCACGCGCGCCTGATTCAGCCTTTATCGCAAAGTTCACGCCGCCGGAACGCACACGCGTTTCGGCGGCTTTGCTTTGGCGGCAAGCAGCGGTTAATGCTCGCGCAGACAAGGGGGGATTATGTTGCACCACACCGCCGCGCGCGCCGCTCTGCTGCTGGCCACGATCACGCCCATCTTGGGAGCCTGTGAAACCTTGCCCGACATGGCTCATCCGCTGACGGGCGCGACCTGGCGGCTTACCGATATTGACACTTCGGGCAGTTCCACGCGGCTGACCCCGGCCCTTTCGGAACGCCACACCATCACGTTTGAGGACGGCGGGCGGGCGTCCCTGCAACTCGATTGCAACCGCGGCAATGCCTCGTGGAGCGCGCAGGACCCGCGCGCTGGGGCAGGCAGCATCACCATTGGCCCGGTGGCCAGCACACGCGCATTGTGCCCACAGCCCAGTTTTGGCGAACAACTGGCAAGCGGCCTGTCCGGTGCCGAGCGTTACACCCTATTGCTTGATGGGCGCAGGCTGGTGATTGAAGCAGACGGTATCGCTTTTACTTTCAGCGCCTTCTGACAGCGGCCTAAAGCTTACCCCTTAATGCCTGATAGGCAGCAGCCGACACGGTGTTGGCGAGATTGAGCGAGCGGATCACCTCCGAACGCATTGGCAGCTTGAACAAGCGATCGGGGTGGGAATCAATTATGCTGCGCGGGATGCCTTTGGTTTCCTGACCGAACACCAGCATGGCGTCGTCCGGGTAGTCGGGCTCGTAGAAATTCCGCGCGCCGAATTCCTCGAACAGGAAAAGCTGATCGGGCCGGGGCTGGCGGGCGCTAAGAAAGGCCTCCCACGAGGCATATTCCGTAAGGCGCACATGGGGCCAGTAATCGAGCCCCGAACGCTTCACCCGTTTGTCGCTGATGTCAAAGCCCAGCGGATGGATCAGGATCAACTCCAGATCCAGCGCCACACAGGTGCGCCCCACCGCCCCGGTGTTGCCGGGAATTTCAGGCTGGATGAGGATGATGGCGAGGCCCATCAGGCCGCACACATCAGCCGAGCTTGTCCTTGAGCAGCTGGTTGACGACCGCCGGGTTGGCCTTGCCCTGCATTGCCTTCATCGTCTGGCCGACGAAGAAGCCGAACAGCTTGTCCTTGCCGCCGAGGTAATCGGCGACCTTGTCGGGATTGGCGGCGAGGATTTCGTCAATGGCGGCTTCAATCGCGCCAGTGTCGGAGACCTGCTTCAAGCCTTCGGTGTCGGCGATTTCCTCCG
>MEDW01000051.1 GCA_001724215.1 Erythrobacter sp. SCN 62-14
CGCCTGCGCGGAAAAGCGATGCAGGAAGCCGTTCCCATCGGCAAGGGTGCGATGGCGGCTCTGCTCGGCGCGGATATGGAGAAGGCGGCGGCGCTTGCTGCTGCTGCCGCGCAAGGCGAAGTCTGCGAGGTCGCCAATGACAACGACCCGTCGCAAGTTGTGATTTCCGGCCATCGCGGAGCGATTGAACGCGCGGCCGAACTCGCCAAAGAGCACGGCATAAAGCGCGCGGTGATCCTGCCGGTGTCCGCTCCGTTCCACTGCTCGCTGATGGGGCCTGCTGCCGATGCGATGGCCGAAGCGCTGGAAGTGACAGCGCCCGGCGCCATGACCTTGCCGGTCTATGCCAATGTGACAGCCGCGCGCGTCTCCGATCCCGATGAAGAACGCGCGCTGTTGGTCGAACAGGTGACCGGTCAAGTGCGCTGGCGCGAAAGTGTGCTCCAGATGAACGCTGATGGCGCCCAGCAATTTGTCGAGCTGGGCGCGAAGGTGTTGTCCCCAATGGTGGGACGCACAGTGAAAGAGGCCGATAGCATCAGCCTTGTGACTATGTCTGATCTTGAGGCTTTCGCCAAAAGCATTGGCTGATGCCAGCGCGCTAAGATGCTGACGCATCACGCGCTGGAAATGCCGGGGCGCCGCTCAGGCTTGACCAATACCCTGTGAGCCAAGGTCATCGGGTATTGGGAGACCCCCCGTTCATCTGGCGCACATTTGCCCGCACCTAGTCCTTGCTCTCATGTCAAAGGCGCAAGGGGAGGGCGCGATGATGCGGATGCGGGGTGTGGTGGCAGGCGCGGTGTGTCTGCTGGGTTTGGCGGGGCCTTTGGTGGAACCGGCCAAGGCGCAATCGACGATGCGGGCCTTTTCCAGCGAGGCTGAACTCAAGGCATTCCTCAAACGCGCCCATCGCGCTGAACAGCGCGTCTATGCCGCCGTGCCGCCGCCACCGCCGCCGCCTGTCGCAATGGCCGCGCCGGCCATGGAAAGCCCTTCCGCATCGCGCAGCCCGGATGCGCCTTCGATCACCAACAACCAGACCCAAGGCGTCGATGAAGGCGGTATCGTCAAAACCCACGGCAGTCATCTGGTGGTGCTGCGCCGTGGCCGCTTGTTCACAATTGATACGGCCCATGCGGGTATGAAGCCTGTTGATACCATTGATGCCTTCCCGCCTTCTGACAGCGGCGGGCGCGGGGCGTGGTATGATGAAATGCTCATCACCGGCGATCTGGTGGTGGTGATCGGGTTCAACTATGCCCGCGCGGGAACCGAGATCAACCGCTTCCGCATTTCCGATGCTGGCAAGCTCACCTATGTCGACACGCACCATCTGCGTTCCAATGATTACTATTCGAGCCGCAATTACGCCTCGCGACTGATTGGCACGCGGTTGGTGATTTATACCCCGCATGACGTCTATCCGGGCGAGGAGGATTATGCTGGCAGCCTGCCGGCCCTGCGCCGCTGGAGCGAGAAGGGGCCGGAGGCAGGCTTTGAAATCCTCGCCAATCCGCGCCGGATCTATGTCGCCGAAATGCTGCGCCGGGCCAAGCGGCCCAATATTGAGGCGATCCATGCGGTGACATCCTGCGATCTGGCAGCAGTGCGGCTGTCCTGCAGTTCAACCGCAGTGCTGGGTTCGGATTCGCGCAATTTCTATGTTTCAGGCGATGCCGTTTATGTCTGGACGGGCGAGATTTTCCAGACGCGCTGGGACAGGGATGATGACTTGCGCGCCATGGCCTATCGCATTCCCTTGGACGGCAAAGCCCCGCAAGCCGTGGGCGTGGTGGGCGCGCCGACCGATCAGTTCAGCTTTCTTGAAAACGATGGCGTGCTCAATGTGCTGGTGCGCGCCGATGGCGGGGGCGAGGCGATGTGGCAGGCCGAAGTGAGGCAAGGCGAGCTCGCGCTGCTGCGCCTGCCACTGGCGCGCTTTGGCGATGGCTCGCGCATGGCGGCCAAATCGCTCTATCAACCGCTGCCGGGCGGCAATGATTTCTACAATCTGCAAAACCGCTTTGTCGGCTAGCACCTCGTCTATTCGGGCGATGTGGTGAGCCGCTATGATCACCGGGTGGGGCGCGCTTTGCCCAAGCCCCCGCCCAAGCTGCGCGTTGTTGGCCTGAAAGATCGGCGTCTCACTGAACTGGACGCCGCGCTTGATTTGATACGCATCGATCAGATGGGCCGCGACGCCATTGCCATCGGGCAAAGCGATGATCGCGCGCTGGTGTTTCAGCCCTTGGCGCTGGATGGAACGCCGCGCTTGCTCGATGCCTATGCGCTGCCGGGGACGAGCGAGGGAGAGAACCGCTCCCACGCCTATTTCTACCGCGCCGATCCCGGCAGCGATGGGGCCAGCGGCACGCTCGGCCTGCCGGTGGCACGGGCGCTGCGCCATCCCAATGCGCGGTTTCTGGGCGCGGGCAGCGGCATTTTCTTCCTGCGCCGCGATGATCGTGCGCTGTCGCCTGCGGGCGAGCTTAACGCCGACGCGACGCGCGCGGTTGCGGATAACTGCCTTGCATCCTGTGTCGATTGGTATGGCATTGCCCGCCCGATCTTCTATGACGACAGGATATTCGCACTCATGGGCTATGAACTGGTTGAGGGGCGGCTTGATGGCGGCACAATCACCGAATTGGCCCGCGTCGATTTTACGCCCGCCGCCAGCCCGGCCCGGTAAGAGAGGACACAGACTATGTTTCAACTGGCTGGCATGAACGCGCTGGTAACCGGCGCATCGGGCGGGATTGGTTCTGCGATTGCCGAAGCGCTGGCGCGGCAGGGCGCGCGGGTTGCCCTGTCGGGTTCCAACGGGGCAAAGCTGCGCAGCTTTCGCGAACAATTGATCGAGGATGTCGGCGGCGAGCATGTCGAGATTACCTGCAACCTGTCGGACAAGGTCCAGGTCGAAGAATTGATCCCAGCAACGCTTGATACGCTGGGCAGCATCGATATCCTTGTGAACAATGCCGGCATCACCCGCGATAATCTGGGTATGCGGATGAAAGACGATGAATGGGACGAGGTGATCGCGATCAACCTTGAATCCGCCTTTCGCCTGATGCGCGCCGCTGCCAAGCCGATGATGAAGGCGCGCTTTGGCCGCATCATCAACATCACATCCGTAGTGGGCGCGACCGGCAATCCGGGCCAAATGAATTACTGCGCAGCGAAAGCTGGCCTCACCGGCATGACGAAAAGCTTTGCTCAGGAAGTCGCCAGCCGCGGGATCACGGCCAATTGCGTCGCGCCCGGCTTCATCCGCACCGCGATGACTTCGGCGCTTGATGAAAAGCAGAAAGCCGCGATCAATGGCCGCATCCCGATGGGCCGGATGGGCGAGGGCGCGGAAATCGGCGCAGCGGTTGCCTTCCTCGCCAGCCGCGAGGCCGCCTACATCACGGGCGAAACGCTGCATGTGAACGGCGGCATGGCGATGCTGGGCTAGGGGCGGGAGGCGCAAGGTAAGGCATGGTGATGCGGATAAGTCTTTGGGCGCTGAGCGCGGCAGTGGGCTTGACGCTGGCTGCGCCGCTCCATGCCATGACCGAGGAAGAGGGACGCTGTCTGGACGACTCAGCGCCTTTTGCCTTGCATGATCGCTTCGCCGATGAATTTCTTGCGAACATGATGGTCGCAGAAGACGATCAGGCCAGTGAGGCGCTGGCCGAGATGTTTCCCTACGCCAACCAATGCGCCAGCAGCGCTGAGTTGGCGGAGCCGTTTCAGGAAATCTACATCGAATACTTGTTCTTCCGCAGTCTGGCTGGCGGGATGTTCGCCCGACTGTCCGAAGCCGGCTTTCCGGTGGCCATGATCGAAGACGCCTTCCAGCAGATTGTCACCGAACTTGGGGGCGAGGAGGTATTCACCGAAGCAGGCGACATCACCGATGACGCGCTGGCATCCGTGCTCATGCGCCTAGTTGAAATGCAGCCCCCCCTGCGCAGCCCTGAGATCATCGAGCAGGCCACCGCCTTCACAGTCGCCTATGCCAAGGTGCTCACTCTGCAATTGATACTGGATGCGCCCTAAAGGCGCCTTGCGCACCTGATGGAGGCTTGGCAGCCCTCCTTATCCCCAACCGCGTGTTGCGCTGCTTTCACCGAAGCTTGCCCGGCTGTTCATCTGCGCTAAGGTTTGGGCGGACTTTCTTGCGCTTGGGAGCGATTCCTTCGCTCCTTTGCCATATAGGGAAACGATAGGCGAAAGCTATGAAGGCTACGATTGAACGCGCCACGCTGCTGCGGTGTCTCTCCCACGTGCAATCGGTGGTGGAACGCCGCAACACGATTCCCATTCTTTCCAACGTCCTCATCGATGCCAGCGACGGCGGCAGCGTGCGGGTGATGGCAACCGATCTCGATCTGCAAGTTGTAGAAACCATGAGCGCGGCCTCGGTTGAACAGCCTGGCGCAATCACGGTGTCTGCTCACCTGCTGTTCGACATTGCCCGCAAGCTTCCCGAAGGCAGTCAGGTGAGCCTGACGACGCAGGAAAACCGGCTTGAGGTGAAGGCAGGCCGCGCCAATTTCAAACTCCCGACACTGCCGCGCGATGATTTTCCGATCATCGTTGAGGGCGATCTTCCGACCAGTTTCGAATTGCCCGCGCGCCAATTGGCCGAGATGATTGACCGCACCCGCTTTGCGATCTCTACCGAAGAGACGCGCTATTATCTCAACGGCATTTTCCTGCACGTGACAGACGAGGACGAACCGATGTTGAAGGCAGCGGCCACTGATGGCCACCGCCTTGCGCGCTTCACGCTGCCGCGTCCCGAAGGCGCTGCCGGAATGCCCGATGTGATCGTGCCGAGAAAAGCCGTGGGCGAGCTTCGCAAGCTGCTCGATGAAGCGATGGACGGCAATGTGCTGATCGATCTGTCGGCCAGCAAGATCCGCTTCACACTCGGGGGTGAAGGCGGCGTGGTGCTCACCTCCAAGCTGATCGACGGAACCTTCCCCGATTACAGCCGGGTGATCCCGACCGCCAATGACAAGCTCTTGAAGGTTGATCCCAAGCTGTTCCGCTCGGGCGTTGACCGGGTGGCCACCATCGCGACGGAAAAAACCCGCGCGGTCAAGATCGGCCTGGAAAGTGATAAGGTGACGCTGTCGGTAACCTCGCCGGATAATGGCACCGCGACCGAGGAATTGATGGCCGATTACGGCGCGGACGGAATGGAAATCGGCTTTAACGCCAATTATTTGAAGGACATTCTCGATCAGATCGAAGGCGATTCTGTCGAGATGCACTTGGCCGACGCTGGCGCGCCGACGCTGATCCGTCAGAATGATGCGAGCCCGGCGCTCTATGTGCTGATGCCGATGCGGGTATAAGCGGCGCAAGGCACTATGATCATCACGCAAGTCCACGTCCGCAAGGGCGCGCTGTCCGAAGCGGTGCTGGCCACCTGCGAAGCCTCGGCGTTGGACGAGGGTATGGTGCGCCTTGCCATCGAAAGCTTTTCGGTCACTGCCAACAACATCACCTATGCTGTGGTGGGCGATGGGTTCCGGTATTGGGATTTCTTCCCCGCGCCGGAGGGCTGGGGTATTGTGCCGATGTGGGGCCATGCCCGCGTGATCGAAAGCCGCTGCGAGGGCATCGCGGTGGGTGAGCGGGTCTATGGCTGTTTGCCCATGGCGACCCACCTTGATGTGCTGCCTGGCAAGATCACCCCCGGTGGCTTTGCCGACATGGCGGCCCATCGCCAGCCGATGAGCCCTGTCTACAACCAGTATTCGCGGCTTGCTGTCGATCCTGAACATGATCCTGCCCGCGAAGGCGAACGCATGATTTTCGGCCCGCTGTTTCGCACCGGATTTCTCATCGAATATTTCATGCGAGCCAATGGCTGGTTTGGGGCAAGCCAGTTGGTGGTGACCTCCGCCTCGTCCAAGACAGCGCTTGGCCTTGCCAGTGTGGCGCGCGAAAACTCCCCGCAGATCAAGCGGATTGGCCTTACATCTCCGAAAAATGTAAGCTTTGTTGAAAGCACCGGTCTCTATCACGAGGTGATAGCCTATGATGCCACTTCCGCGATTGCCGCTCAGCAATCGGTGAGCGTCGATTTCGCTGGCAACGCGGCATTGCTCGGGCAAGTTCACAAGCATCTAGGGGGCAGCCTCAATTATTCCTGCCTTGTTGGTGCGACCCACATCGATGCGCGCAGCACTTTGGGGGGAGGTTCCGACATGCCGGGGCCCAAGCCCGTGTTGTTCTTTGCGCCTGATCACGCGGTGGCGCTGTTCAGGGAAGTGGGCGTCGAAGAAGCCACCCGTCAGATCGCGAAAGCGTGGCACGGGTTTCTCAAGGCAGCAGAGGGCACCATCACGATAACTCGCCTTGCCGGATTGGACGAGGCGCGCCGCGTGTTTGTGGAAATGCTCTCAGGAAAAATCAATCCTGCCCAAGGCCTTGTGATCGAACCTTGACGCTGACTCTGCTTGCCGGATGGGCGGTCAAGATCAGAATTCGCGGATAAGACGCACGCCTGCGGTTGGGTGAACGCGTCCGCCAAAGCGCGGTCGCTGCGCGCCGAGGCCCGCTTGCAGCATCAGGTTCTCCATCAATTTCTGATGAACCTGCGGCATCACCAGCCAGCTTGTCCGGTCGCGCCCGGCGCGGATATTGGTTTCCACGCCGATGATGTTGTTCTTCCCCAATTCCTTGAAAACACTGTGGTTGACAAGCACCGCATCATCACGTGCTTCGCCCGGTTCGCGCAGGTCATTGGGGATGTTGAACCCCACCATCGTCAAGCTGCTCCACTTGTCGCCGTACCGCGCGCCGAGAATATAGACCAGCGTGTGATCAAGCCGGCCAGTGTGCGCATCTATCTCGGTGAAATACTGGACGCCGTGAATGGCGCGGTTATTGGCCAGAGCGCCAAAGGTGCCTTGCAGCGCGAATTTATAGCTTTCTAAGGTGCCATTTTCAAAGGGCAGTTCGAATTCGAAGCCCCAGCCGTCGGCAAAGGCGTATTCGATTTCAGGCGCCCAATCCACCGGCTGCCCGTCAGAGCGCAGCGGGAACAGCGCAAGCGTGTTGACCTCCAACTCGCCGCGCTTGGCACCCAGCGGGCGCACCATATCAAACACCATAGGTTCAGGGATCAACGGCAGGTTGCCGACAGTATCGCCTTTACCAAGGGTTTGTGCCGCGGCAGGAGCAGACACCAAAAAACAAGCTGCGAGGAGAGGCGCGCAGCAAAAACGCCAAGCGGTTTTGAACATTGCAATTATCCGTCGGGGGGATGCCCCCTAACAATCCTGCAATGACAAAACAATGACGTAGCGCGCGATTATTCCGCCGCTTCGCGCAGTTCGGCGCGCTGCGGCCCGCGGATCAGCCCTCCGGGTGTCTCGCCCGTCCAACGCCCATCGCGGAAGGTGACCGTGCCGTTCTTGATCGTCGCGACATAGCCGGTGGCTTTTTGCAGCAAACGCTTGCCGCCTGCGGGCAGATCAAAGGCGAGCCAGGGCTTACCAAGCTTGAGAGCGTCCATGTCGATCACATTGAGATCGGCAAGGTACCCGGGCGCAATCACTCCGCGATCTTCAAGGCCATAGAGCAGGGCAGTGTCGCGGCACTGGCGCTTGATCGCCTGCTCAAGGCTGATCCGCGCGCCCCGCTTGCGGCTTTTGACCCAATGTTCGAGCATGAAGGTGGGCGAGGCCGCATCGCAGATCGTGCCGCAATGCGCGCCGCCATCGGACAGCGAATTGACCGTATCATCGGCGTGCTGGAGCGGATGGAGAAAATCAAGATTGCCTTCGGCGTAGTTGAGAATAGGCAAATAAATGAAACCCTTGCCTTCGTCCCTGCAGAGCAGATCGTAAGCATATTCCTGAGGGCTCACGCCAGCGGCAGCCGCGCGCGCGTTGACGCTGGCCTCGGGGCCGGGCTCGTAATCGAAATCCGGGTCCATCTCATATTGCAGCGCCCAGCCTTGGGAAATCACCATCACCACACCCAAGATGTCCTTGGGCGCTTGCGAATAATCATTGGGCTCGGACAGTAGCTGTGCCTTGAACGCGGGATCGAGCAGTTTTGCGCGTTGCTGCTCCCACGGCAGATCCTTGATTGTCTGCCAGCTTGGGCGGAAGGTGAAGGGGTTTACCGTTCCCTGCCACGCCATGATGATGCCATTGCCGCGCAGCGCAATCTGCGCGACAATATTGGCTCCATTGTCGTTTTCGGCGCGCATCGCAGCGATCTGTTCATCGAGCGGCATTTCCTTGGCGATGGATTGGAGCGCTGCGAAAGTCACCGGAATGCCCGCCTCGCGGCTCAATTGACCCATCCAGCCAAATTCGTTCCATTCGCGCTTCAGATCGCTCGCCATTTCAAACACCGCATGACCGCCTGCCGCGACTGCACGGCCCATTGCCCTGCCAATTGCGATCAATTCTTCAGGCGTGGCGGTGGTGCCGGGGACAAGTTCGCCATCGACCGATTTGTGCAGCACTGTGCGCGAGGTGGAAAAGCCGAGAGCGCCCGCGCGCACGCCTTCCTCGACGATTCGCGCCATTTCGGCAATGTCATCCTCGGTCGGCACCGCGCCGGGCTGTTCGCGGTCCCCCAGCACATAGGCGCGCACCGCGCCATGCGGCACATGGGTTCCCACATCGACAGTGCGCGGGAGTTTCTCCAAAGCATCAAGATATTCGGGGAAGGTTTCCCAATCCCATGTCATCCCTTCGGCCAAAGCCGTGCCGGGGATGTCTTCCACCCCTTCCATCAGGCTGATCAGCCATTCGTGGCGATCAGGGCGCGCGGGCGCGAAGCCAACCCCGCAATTGCCCATGATGACAGTGGTCACCCCATGCCAGCTCGACGGGGCCATTTCCGCGTCCCAAGTGGCCTGCCCATCATAGTGAGTGTGAATATCGACAAAGCCGGGAGCAACGATTTTGCCCGCTGCCTCGATCACCTCATCTGCTGTGCCCGAAACCGCGCCGACTGCAACAATCAGCCCGTCTTTTACCGCGACATCACCGGTAAAGCCCGCCGCTCCGGTGCCATCCACAATCGTGCCGCCCCGGATGATGAGGTCGTAATGCGCCATGTCTCTCTCCCTTTTATATCGGGAGAATGTCGCAAGAGCGCGCGCCTGTCCACCTCTTCAGGCAGCGTCCGCCAAACTCGGTGCATCCAGAAATTCGCGGATCGCTGCCACGCTTTCATCAGCGTGGGTGAGCAGGAACAAGTGCCCGCCGCCTGCGAATGTGACCAGTCGTGATTTCGGGATCATGGCTTTCAAAATCTTGCCGTTGATGACGGGCACGATCTGATCGTCCTCGCCCATCATGATCAGCGTTTCCTTGCCCAGAAAGGGCAGAGCGGGCAGGCTGGTCCAGCCCAGCATGCACATCAGCTGATAGATATAGCCGCGCGGGCTTGGCGGCTTCAATCGCCCGATGTGGCTGTCTTTCTGGTGCGCTGCGCCATCGGCATCCACTCCGCCATAAAGCGTGGCGAAATGTTCATTCATGAATTCAGGATCGATGTAGCGGCGCGGATTGGCCATCTTGGTAAAGGCGGCTGGGTTGCCCGGCACCATCGCCATGCCCGGCGTTGTGGCAATCAGGGTAAGCTTGCGGGTGCGCCGGGGGTGCTGCAAGGCAAAGTGCTGCGCCATCGCGCCGCCCCAGGAAACGCCCATCACATCGACTTCATCAAGGCCGTAGCGGCCCAGCAATTGGGCTGCTGTCCAGCTCATGGTGAAGGGGGTGTAGGGAATGAGGGGATCAGGCGATTCGCCAGTTCCCGGCATGTCGAACATCAGGAACCCGCGTTCGGGCATGGCCGCCGCCAGCGGAGCGACGGCCTCGATGTTGGCGCCGATACCATTGAAGAACAAAATTGGAGCATGCTCACTCGGCTGATCCAGCCGCCATGCAGCAGTCCGTAGCGTCCGCCCGCCGATCTGTTCCATCGACACGGTCGCATCTTTCATTGCATCAGCCACGCAAATTCGTCCTTTCAGGCACCCGCGAAAGAGCGCCGGGTGGGCGCGTTCGTCGATCCCTCACGAACGCGCCCATAGGTTGTTACGCCCTGGCGCATGACACAGATGCATGGCCAAGGCAGGCTGGCTGTATCAGACTTCCTCGACAACGTAGAGTCCCGGTGCAGGATCGAGCGGCTTGAAGCGATCATTACCGAGCGTTGCCGGGGCCGGTTTCTTGCTGCCTGAGCGCGCTTGCACCCATTCCATCCAGCATGGCCACCAGCTGCCCTTCACTTCCTCAACCCCTTGCAGCCACTCATCCGCGGTAGCGGGCAGCTTGCCCTTCTTTTTCTGGATGAAATATTTGGCCTTGGGGTTGGTTGGCGGGTTGAGGATTGCCTGCATGTGCCCCGATTGGCTGAGAACGTAAGTGACATCCTTGGAGCCAAACAGCTGCGTCGAGCGATAGGTCGCCTTCCATGGGGTGATGTGATCGGTCACCCCGCCAAGGATGAACAGATCACTCGTCACCTTGGACAGATCAACCTTGTGCCCCACCATTTCGACTTCGCCCTGCTTGGTGAAAGCGAGCGTTTCGTAAATCGTGAGGAAGTCGCCCATCAGGCTGGCTGAAAGATTGGTGGCATCGGCATTCCAGAACAAGACATCGAACGCGGGCGGATCAGCGCCCAGCAGGTAATTGTTGATGACATAGTTCCAGATAAGGTCATTCGGGCGTAGCCAAGCAAAGCCGCGCGCCAGATCATCGGCTTTGATAACACCTGCCTTCTCGGCGCGCTGGCGGGCGAGTTTCATACCATTTTCGCTAACGAGCGAGCCTGCTTCGATATCGGTCGCCTTGGGGTGAAGGACGCAGACCATCAGGGTGAGCGTGCCCAAGAGGTCGGACTTGTCGGCGGCCAGCTTTGATGCGAGCATCGCGGCTGTCTGCCCGCCTGAACACCCGGCCGAGACATTCACCTTCTTGGCCCCCGTGATCGCGGCCACCGCCTCCATCGCTTCGCGGCAGGAATTGACATAGTCGGTCATGTTCCAGACGCCCTGTTCCTTGGACGGATTGCGCCAGGAAATTACGAAAGTCTGGATGCCGTTATCAACCTGCCATTTCACCACCGACTTATCGGGCGAAAGGTCGTTGATATACATCTTGTTGATCTGCGGGGGGATCGTAAGCTGAGGAATTTCAAAAACTTCGTCGGTCGTGGGCGCGTAATGGATGAGCTCCATCATCTCGGTGCGCAGCACCACAGAGCCTTTTGAGGTCGCGATATTCTCGCCCAGCTTGAAGGGCCGCTTGTCAACCTGGCTGACCATGCCCTTGTTGTTCACCAGATCATTATAGGCGTTCTGCAAGCCCTTGATCAGGCTGAGGCCACCGGAATCGATCACGCGCTTTTGCGCGGTCGGATTGCCGATCAGCGTGTTGGTCGGGGCAAGCCCATCAAGGATGATATTGGCGATGAAATTGGCGCGGTTGCGCTCCAACTCATCAAGCTCCAGCTCCTCCAGCCAGTTGCGCATCCCTTTTTGCACGGCCAGATAATATTGCGCGCCGGCGCGGAAAAAGGGGTTGAACGCCCAGGCCGGGTCCATGAAACGCTTGTCCTTGGGATCAGGCGCTAAATCGCTTTTTCCGGTGAGGATTTTAACCATATCCTCGCCCATTGCTTGCGCGTGTTTCAAGGTCCGCATCGGGTCGCTCGCTGTCTCCCGCAGCAGCAATGCGACCGCGCTCACAAAATCTTCGCGGGCAACCCCGATCAGCGGGCCGAGTGCGTTGGTCGATTGGGCCGCCTCGTTCTCCAGTTTTATGTCGCCGCTTGCCATCCCATTCTCACCCTTTTGATTGTTTATCTGCTGCTTGTGCAGCTTGGCCTGTTTTGCGCAGGCTGGCGGCGAACATGGCGGGTGGTTTGGCAAGTTGCAAGTCAATCATCCGTGGCAGTCGCCTAGGGTCAGATTTCGGGGATTTTTACCGCGTTCGGTTAACCTTTTTCAAAGCGCTTTGGTGACAAGGGGGACGGCATGCCGGAGAAGCTTCACCGCAAGATCGTTGGTCCCCGACCGGCTGCTCCGGCAGTGCGGGGACAACTGCGCGCGGTTGCCGATGATCCGGCCGGCGATATCGCCGAGAAACGCTTTGGCCGTGAACGGCGCAGCCTTCAGCGCACAGCCAATGCTGAACCAGCGGCTCTTTCCGCGAGCGATGCGCGCTATCTGCTGCCGCACAAAACCGGGGGTATGGCAGCATTCCTCGGGGGAACATTTCTTTTCGCAGCCCTTGTTGCAGGCGCGCTGCCGCCGGTTGATGTTATGGTTGCAGCAGCGGCAGCGGTTGTGATGATGATGGCGGGATCGTTTGCGGCCCCGCTGGAACGCCGCCAGGATGCCTCGCGCACGCTGCGGTATGGACTGGTGGTGCTGGTCATCGCGGCGCCGATGGGCGCGGTTGGCTATGCCTATGCGCATTGGGTGATGAACGGGCTGGCCTGGCAATGGGCTGTGGCAACGTTGATCTGCATTGGCGCCGGTACCGCAGCGATGTTCGAAGGGCGCATTATTCCGATGTTCTGCGCCAAAATCGCCATGTGGTCGAGTTTCGGGCTGCTTGACCCCACGTTGATAACCATTGCTGCGGTGGTCGCGGCGGCCTTGGCCTTGTTGCTCATTGCCCATCTCGAATGGACCCAGGCTGAAAAGCGGCGCATCGAACGCGAGGCGCGCGAACGGGTGGCGGCGCGCGCCGAGGATATTTTGCGCAGCTTTGAGGAAAGCGGGCAGGGCTGGTTCTGGGAAACCGACCGGCGCGGGCTTATCACTTACATCTCTCCCAAGGCCGCAGCGGCGCTTGGCAAATCGAGTGATGAATTGCGCGGTCGCCCGCTATCGGAAATTGTCGACAATGCAGCCGGCGCAGCGGATGCGGAACGCACCCTTGCTTTTCACCTGTCGGCGCGATCGGCGTTTCAGGACATTGAACTGCGCGCCGCCACATCGCAGGACGATGAGCGCTGGTGGGCCCTTACCGGTCGCCCGGTCTATGACAGCTTCGAGAATTTCGCGGGCTTTCGCGGGCATGGCACCGACCTGACCGAAAAGCGCCGCAGTGAGCGGCAAGTCTCGCGCCTTGCTCATTTCGATTCGTTGACCGGCCTTGCCAACCGCGTGCAGATGGGTGAGGCGCTGGAACAGATTCTTGCTGCCCCGAGCGAGCGCGAGCGCGCCTGTGCGGTGCTGATGCTCGATCTTGATCGCTTCAAGCAGGTTAATGATACGCTTGGCCACCCTGCCGGCGACGCGTTGCTCAAACAGGTTGCGCAGCGGCTTGAACGGGCACTGGATGGCGCAGGGCGTTGCGGGCGATTGGGCGGCGATGAATTTCAGGTGATCGTGCCTGGTTATCAAGATCGCGAGCGGCTCAGTTACATCGCCAGCGAGATCATCTATTCGCTGTCGCAGCCCTATTCGATTCAGGGTCAAAGTGTCGTGATCGGGGCTTCGGTCGGCATTGCCTTGGCGCCCGAACATGGCATCACCAGCGATGCCTTGATCCGCAATGTCGATTTGGCGCTATACGCTGCCAAGGATGCAGGGCGCGGCTGTTTCCGGTTCTACGCCGAAGATCTGCATGCCGCTGCCGAGGAGCGTGCGGAGCTCGAACAGGACCTGCGCGAAGCGATCGCGCGCGGGGATATGCAGATGTATTATCAGCCGGTGGTTTATGCCGCGAATGAAAAGATCGTGGGCTTTGAAGCGCTGATGCGCTGGAAGCATCCCAAGCGCGGGTGGCTTTCTCCGGCAAAGTTCATCCCGATTGCCGAGGATGCTGGCTTGATAGACAGCCTTGGCCAATGGGCGCTGCGCACGGCCTGCGCTGATCTTGCGACCTGGCCCGAGCAGTTGAGCTGCGCAGTCAATGTCTCGGCGCTGCAATTTTCCAATCCCGAATTGCCCACGATTGTCGCAAATGCATTGGCGCACGCCGGGATCAATCCTGCGCGGCTCGAACTGGAAATCACCGAAAGCGTGTTCCTCAACGATAACGCTGGCACTGATGCCATGTTCAAGGCCTTGAAGCGGGTGGGGGTGCGGCTTGCGCTCGATGATTTCGGAACCGGCTACTCGTCCTTGGGCTATCTCAAGAAGGCGCCATTCGACAAGATCAAGATCGACCGCAGCTTCGTGCAGGGCGCAACCGAGGAGGGAAGCCGCAACGGCGCGATTATTTCCTCGATCACGTCACTGGCTGAGGCTCTGCAGATGGACACCACTGCTGAAGGCGTGGAGACGCTGGATGAGCTGGAACTGATCCGCCTCTTGGGATGCAGTCATGTGCAGGGCTATATCTATTACAAGCCGATGAGTGTCGGAGAGATTTCCGGGCTGGTGTCGGGCGATCTGGTGGCGCAGGCCGAAGGGCCGCAATCAGCCCGCACGCCGCGGCAGGTGCTGCTGCGCCGCGTGGTCGTGGTGTATAATGGCAATCGGCTCAATGCGACCTTGCGCAACATTTCCGAAGGCGGCGCAATGATCGAGGGGCTGTGGAATATGCCGGTCGGCAGCACGGTGCAGATTGTCTTCAGTCCGGAAAAATCGATCAGTGCCCATGTGCGCTGGTCGCGTGAAAACCGGCTTGGGGTGGCTTTTGCCAACACTCTGAAGCGACGGGCAGATGGCACTTTTTCGATCCTGCGCGGATAACGCAGGCAGGCTTGGGCGCGTCCTATTTAGCAATTGCTAACCAAACGGCCTTAGTTTCTGCAACAGCGGCCCCAACCATGCTGCTGCCATTGCGCGCAGTGGAGTGGATGGGAATGTGGATTATCGGTTCGTTGGTGGGAGTGGAGTGTCAGTGCCGCTGAAGGGGTTTTTACCAGCGAAACGCAGCGCTTCTGTAGCCGCGCACCAGCCGACCCCTGCGTCCCCCCTGTCGCATGAAGCCCGCCTTGCTCTGCTTGATGAGGTTGAGCGTTCCGGCCTTGGCTGGTTCTGGGCAAGTGATGCGAGCGGCAATCTTACCTATCTCAGTCGCGCGCTTGCTGAACGGGTGGGCGTTGATCTGGGTGATACGCTGGGTCAACCGATGGCAAGCCTGTTCGATCCTGCCGATCGCGAGGGCGCGGGCAAATCGCTGGCGCTGATGCTGGCAGCACACAAGGCCTTTTCAGGTCTGGCGGTGCGTTCGACGCGCTCGGCAGCCGGTGACGGGCCAGTGCTGCGCCTTGCGGGACGACCGATTTTCGCATCCGATGGCAGTTTTACCGGATTTCGCGGCACAGGAGCGGACATAACTGACGAATTCCTGCGCGAAGTCGAGACGGAACGTCTGGCGAAGTATGATTCGCTCACCGGGCTTTCGAACCGGCACCGGATGGCGCATCAGATCGATGCAATGCTGACAGCGTTCAAGGCGGCGCGGCGCAATTGTGCGGTCATGATGCTCGATCTGGATCGCTTCAAACAGGTTAATGACACGCTCGGCCACGCTGCGGGGGATGAATTGCTGCGTCAGGTGGCAGAGCGCCTGCGCCGGGCGATTGATCGGGAATGTGAAATCGGCCGACTGGGCGGCGATGAATTTCAAGTGCTGCTGCCTGACATTGATGATCGTGGAGAATTGGGCGATCTTGCGCTGCGGATTATCACCATGCTGCGCCAGCCCTATTCGCTTGATCAGGGGCGCTGTGTCATTGGCGCATCGCTGGGGATTGCGATTGCGCCGCATGATGGCGTGACGCAGGACGAAATCGTGCGCGCGGCCGATCTGGCGCTTTATGCCGCCAAGAACAGCGGGCGCGGCCAATATCGCTTCTTTTCAGGCGAGCTTGAGAATGAGACGATCTTTCGGCGCCGTCTTGAGGAAAATCTCGGCGCGGCCGTGGCGGGAGGAGAATTGTTCCTCCGCTTCGAGCCGATTATCGAGCTGGCCAGCGGTTTCGTGCGCACGCTTGAGGCGCATGTGTGCTGGAGGCATCCCCAGCGCGGGGACATCGAAGAGGAGGAGTTTGCCGAAATCCTCGAAGGCTCCAGCCATATTGGCGATGTTGGCCTATGGGCGATTGTTCACGCTTGCCGGGCAGCCAGTGGCTGGCCTGAGAGTGTGCGTGTGGCCGTGAATGTGCCAGTGGCGCTGTTTCTGTTGCCGGAATTCGTCGACGAGGTGGCACAAGCGCTCCATCAGACGGGGCTTGATGCAGGCCGTTTGGTGCTTGAAGTCAACGAGGCGGTGTTCCTGAGTGAGGAAGCGCTTGTTGACCGCGCGCTTGGGGGGCTGGCACGGCTTGGCGTGCGGCTGACACTCGATGATTTCGGCAGCGGCTATTCCTCGCTGGCTTACCTGAGGCGTGCGCCGTTCCATGCAATCAAGATCGATCCCAAGCTGATCTGTGCCGCAGAGCATGAGAGCAGCCACGACAATGCATTGGTGCGCGCGATTGTTGCACTGGCTGGCGCGCTGGACATGGACACGCTGGCGGGGGGCGTTGAAACCGCACAATTGCGCATCGCCTTGGAAAAGGCAGGTGTGCGCTTTGTCCAAGGGCCGATCTATTGCGAGCCAGTTGACACGGCTGCTCTGAGCGATGCGCTTGCTGCAGGTGAGTGGCGGATCGAACCTTGCGCCACGCGCAAATATCGCGCTCGTCGTCGCACAGTGTTCCGCAAGATCCATGTGATCCATGACGATCATTCCTACGAAGTGACCTTGCGCAACCTGTCGCGATCAGGGGCGCTGATCCAGGGGCTGATGGATGTGCCCAAAGGCACGCAGTTCGTGGTTGATCTGGGCGGCGGGCAATTGGCGGTCGCAACCGTGATCCGCACCGGCGGTGACACGCAGGGGCTCGAATTCGAACAGCCTTTGATTGACGATGGCGCAGGCGGGCTGTGCACCCGCCATCGCGTCTCGCCCTATGCGCTGGCATCGGCTGGTGCGCCGCTTACGGCATTGGCTCCGGGTTCCTATCAGGCCATGCCCGGCGGTGCGCTCGGGCAAGGCGGTAGCGTGCCCCAGTTTGCCTATGCCGCTCCGGTGCGCCACGAGGCGGCCTGAGACCCCTGAACTGTCTCTGCGGAACCTCTGTGAGTGTTGCGTTTTTCTCGCATGACACAAAGGCCTTGCGCCGCTAAGCCGCGAGACAAATGACTGACCTTTCCAAAATCCGCAATTTTTCGATCATCGCCCATATTGATCATGGCAAATCGACTCTGGCTGACCG
>MEDW01000052.1 GCA_001724215.1 Erythrobacter sp. SCN 62-14
CTCGAAGTCTTCGGGCCAGTGCTGGTCGATCACCAGCTATTGCCCGGTGCCCGGTCCTGTACTGACATCGCCGGCGAACCGCGGTTATCAAGCAGGGTTTACGGCGAACATGATGCTCAAAGACCTGAAGCTTGCAATGGAAGCAGCCCAGAGTGCCGGAGCGAGCACGCCGCTGGGCGAACATGCCCGCGCGATCTATGAGGAATTCGCGCAGGAAAACGCAGCCCTTGATTTCTCGGCCATCATTCGCAGCTTGTAAGCCGTCCCCGGCAGCGTGTTAGCTTGGGCGGCAATGAACAGGCTCAACCGCTTCGATCGCGGCGCCTGCTGCTGCGTCCCGGCGCTCGATGATCTGACGGGACAGCGTTAACTGGTGACAGTCAAAACGCACCGCGTTTTGGGTGCTGGCAATAATGACCTGCGCGTAGGCGGCGGGAGGCATGACGCTCGGTGCGCGCCGCAAAAACGTGCCTTTCCAGCGCTCCGTTTCGCTCAGCATGGTGACAAGAGTATCGTAAGCTGGGCCTTGCGGCTCTGCGAATACCGTATTGGCCAGATCTGCGAGCAATTCGTCGTTCTGCACTCCCAGCACCATGAGCGCGGTGAAGCGGCGCGTTGCCTCGGGAAGATCGCCTGCGTTGATCGCAAGGCGAGCCATCGCTTCCTGAGCCACTGGATCACGCCAGCCGCGTCCGGCTGCAATCTGGACCGCCTGTGCCGCGGGCTCGATTTCGCCTGCCTTTACATTGGCTTGGGCGAGCAAGGTGAGATGCTCAGCCGGCACAGGTCGCCGCGCGACAAGTTTGCGCGCTTGTTCAAGGGCAACGGCAGGATCATCGGCTGCCAGCGCTGCCCTTGCGGTTGTGAACTGCGCATTGCCCTTGAAGGGTTCTGCAACCATCTCCCCAAGCTCAGGGTCACGCAGGGCCTGACGGTCCAGTTGCAGCTGGGCAGTCACAATCGCAATCGCCGCCAGCAAAAGGATCCAGACGAAACGGCCAATCACGCGCGCTCCTCCCGATGAGAGGAGCCAAGACGCACCAGCAAGACCAGAGCGAAAGCCGCCATGGCCAGCATGGTCTGGGTGCGAAGCGGGTAGTCTGTGATCGATTGTGGCCCCCCGAAGCTGAATTGGTTGATAGATATGGGATCAAGTCTTGCAGTGCTCGGCGCCGCGGTGGTCTTTTGCCGCACTCTGCTGCGAACGCGCTAGCTTTCATGATATTGCGAGCAGTTCGGCGATCCGGCGGCTGGCCGTGCCATCGCCATAGGGGTTGTGCGCGCGCGCCATGCCTTCGCAGGCAGCCGGGTCATCAAGCAGGCGGCTCGCCTGCGCCACGATCCGTGCGGTATCGGCACCTACCAGCATGGCAGTGCCTGCTGCCACGCCTTCGGGTCTTTCGGTGGTGTCGCGCATGACCAGCACCGGCTTGCCAAGGCTGGGCGCTTCTTCCTGAATGCCCCCCGAATCCGTCAGCACCAGCGTGCTGGCTTCCAGCATCGCAACGAAATTGAGGTAATCGAGGGGATCGAGCAGGGCGATATTGTGATGGTCTGACAGGGCCGGGCGCATCACCTCGGTCACATTGGGATTGGGATGGACGGGATAGATGATCGCGACATCATCGCGCCCGGCAAGCGCCTTGAGAGCTGCTGCGATCTGCTCCATCCCCGCGCCGAAATTCTCGCGGCGGTGCGCGGTGACAGCAAGGATCCGCTTGCCCTTGAAGCGTTCCAGCACCGGCGCGATGACCGGTGCAAGCGAAGGGGCGGCCGCGATCTTTGCGCGCGCCGCCAGCAGCGCATCGATCACGGTGTTGCCGGTAACATGGATCGCGCCTTGCGGTACGTTTTCCGCGCGCAGCGCTGCGGCAGCAGTTGGGGTCGGGGCAAAATGCAAGTCCGCAATCACCCCTGTCACCTTGCGGTTCACTTCTTCGGGCCAGGGCGCGTAGATATCGCCGCTTCTGAGGCCAGCCTCGACATGGCCCACGGGGATGCGCCGGAAATAGCAGGCAAGGCTCGCCATCATCGTGGTGAGCGTATCGCCATGGACCAGCACCCGGTCGGGCCGCAGCGTATCAAGCGCCTCGCCGAACCGCGTGATGATGCGGGCCGACAGATCATCAAGGCTTTGCCCGGCCTGCATCAGATCAAGATCAAGGTCAGGCACAATGCCCGCCAGTTCCAGCACCTGATCGAGCATCTCGCGGTGCTGCGCTGTCACCACCACGCGGACATCAAATCGCCCGCTTTCGCGCAGGGCGGCCACCACGGGGAACATCTTGATCGCTTCAGGGCGCGTGCCGAAGGTAACGAGAATGCGCGCCTTTGCGCCGCGTTGATTCATCGTTTCAGCATGCCGCGCGTGTCAAAAGTGATCTTGCCCGCGAGGTGATCGGACGAGAGGTGACGAAAGGCGGTGTGATCGACCAGCACCACGACAATCTCTGCCACCTCCAGCGCTGCGTCAAGCGATGTAAGGCTTGCGCCGGTTCCGGCAAGGCCAGCGGGCAGGGTTTGGGTGAAAGGTTCCACCACGATGATCCGATCGCCGAGATCACGCGCCAGATTTTCTGCGATTTCAAGCGCGGGGCTTTCGCGGAAGTCATCAATGTCGGGTTTAAAGGCGAGACCGAGCAGCGCAACCTTGCCGTCCGGTGCAGCAGCGAGGAGCGCGCGGATGCGGCTTTCGGTGTAATGGGCCTTGTGGTCATTAACCTCGCGCGCGGTGCGCACAAGCCGCGCAGCTTCAGGGGCGCCAGCGACGAGGAACCACGGATCAACCGCGATGCAATGCCCGCCCACACCGGGGCCGGGTTGCAGGATGTTGACCCGCGGATGGCGATTGGCGAGCCGGATCACATCCCACACGTCCACGCCGATGGCATCGGCAATCATCGAAAGTTCGTTGGCAAAGGCGATGTTGACGTCGCGGAAACTGTTTTCAACGAGCTTGACGGTTTCAGCAATGCGCGCGCTGGTGAGCAGGCAATCGCCTGCGACAAAACTGGCATAAAGCATCGCTGCGCGTTCGGCGCAGGCCGGTGTGACACCGCCAATCACCCGATCATTTTCGACCAGTTCGCGCACGATCCGTCCCGGCAGCACGCGTTCCGGGCAATAGGCAAGCGCAATGTCGGCTTTTCCTTCCATCCCATCGCGCGGCACAACCAGATCAGGGCGCAGTTTGGCGATGATTTCGGCCACGCGTTCAGTAGTCCCGACTGGCGAGGTGCTTTCCACGATTACGCAGGAGCCGGGGAGGATTTGCGGTGCAATCGCGCGCGCGGCGGCTTCGACAAAGGAAATGTCGGGCGATTTGCCGGGGCCAAGCGGGGTGGGCACGGCAATCATGTAGAAGCTGGCGCTGGGAACCCGGCACGATGCGACCAGCCGCTCGCTGGCGATGACGTCGCTGACCAGCCGATCCAGATCGGCTTCTTCGATGTGGATGCCGCCAGCATTGACCGTGTCAACGACCTTCTGCGAGACATCGACGCCGCACACCCGCCAGCCATGGCTGGCCAGCACGGCAGCGGTCGGAAGACCAATATAACCCAGCCCGATTACGGCCACTTCATGCTCTGGCGTCACCGCGGCAGCGGCATGCAGCTCGGTGGTGGCCGCCTTGAAAGGTGCATTCATGAATTCATCATCCCGCGTTGGTGCGCGAGGGGTGATGCCAGCCAAGCCCTTAAAATCGCGTTAGGGATAGAGCGATTGTGCTGCCAATTTACCAGACTGTGCTGGAACGGGTCAAAGCTTGCCTGTGCTGATGAAGCGCGCCACCGCCTCGTGCAGCTGGCGAGCGGTCGGCGATTGAATCGCTGCGCCGCTGTCCAGCGCAAGGCCGGTGGCAATGGCGGCGGGCAGTTCGGCCTCGTCCTCGGCCACCACAATTCCGGGACGCCCCGCCAGTTGGCGCACCGTGGCAAGCTGGTGATCGTTGCGATGTTCGCCAAGTCCTGCGCGGCGCGGCACAAGCAGGATGGGTTTGCTAAAACGCGCCGCAGTCAGCACGGTGCCGATCCCGGCGTGGCTGACGATCAGGCTGGATTGTTCGACCAGCGCCTCGAACTCGGTAGGCCCTATATTGTCGCGCGCTTCCATGTTGGCCGGGCGTTAGGTCCCCTTGCCGACCTGCGCGATCACCGGCTGGCCGAGGCCGGGGGCAAGTGCGTCCATCGCCTTAATCAGGCGATCAAACCCCAGCTGCATCCCAACCGTTGCAAGGATCACAGAACGGCCCCGAAATAACGCGGGGTGGGCGGAGCGGCGAGGTGTTCCCACTGGGTGAGGCATTCATGGGCAAAGCGTTTGGACAGCTTGCCGCACATCGACAGCTCCTCGCCATTGGCCACACTGTCGATCCACAAGGTCTTGGCGCCGATCAAGCGTCCGGCAAGGATACAGAAAAACCCCGGTGCAGCCCCGGTTGAGATCACGATATGAGGGCGGTATCGCACCACCTCGCGCAGCGCCGCGAGCGCGCACCATGCCGAACGCAGGGGTTGGTTCTGGTAGCAATCGGGCAGAATGCCAGCATTCGTGATGCCGCGCTGGCGTGGCAATTCGGGTTCGGTCGTGACAAACCGCACCGCGAACTGATCCAGCGTCGGGGCAAGCAGCATCATCTGCTCCCAATGCCCCCCGCCCGAGGCGACCGCGAGAACCCGCCGATTGTGATCTGGCATTGCCCATCATTCCTTGCTGCGGCGCACCATGGAGCGCGCAGGCGACCTATGGCGCTTGCAGGCGGGCTGTCAATCGGGCGAATTGTGTCGGTGACTTCACGTCTTTAAGCCAGAGCGTGTGAGCAAGGTCACTCCCGTTGCCTCGAAACTGAGCGCGCCAAGGTCGGTTGTAAGGAGACATTCCCCGGCGCTGGCGTGTGCCGAACCATCGCGGGCTGTTACCTCGCCTGCCAGCGGGAGCACCAACGCCGCATCCCGATAGGCGGCAAGCGTTGCTGGATCCGGTGGGCCCTCGATCCGGTCGAGCCGGAAATGCGGGCCGTCCACCAGCACCGGGCCATCTGCAATCGAGCGGCGACGGCACGCGGGATAGGGCGCGCCTTCGGCAACCGCGAGCGCGCGTTCCAGATGCAATTCGCGCGGGCGCCCGTAATCATACAGGCGGAAAGTGGTGTCGCTGGTTTGCTGCACCTCGACCAGCGCAAGGCCGGGGCCAATCGCGTGGACAGTGCCCGCGGGCAGATAAAACAGATCGCCGGGCTTGGCTGTATGCCATGCCAGAAGCTGCTCGATGCTGCCATCGAGGGCTGCCGCCTCAATCTCAGCGCGGGTGACGGGGCGTTCAAAGCCAATCGCAAGCCGCGCATCGGCTTCGGCATCCAGCACCAGCCAGCATTCCTCCTTGCCCGCCTCGCCGGGCAGCGCAGTCGTATCAGAGGGATGCACCTGCACGGAAAGTTTTTGCGAGGTGAAAAGGTATTTGACCAGCACCTGCGGCATTTGGGGCGGGGGCTCGAACCAGATTTCGCCAATCCGCTGGCCTTGGGGCGCCACAAAAGGCGTAGGCAGCGCCTCGCGGCCCCAGACTTTCTCGACCATCCGGGTCGGCAACCGCCGTGCCAGAGGGGCGGGCGCACTCATTGATTGGCGGCTCCCGGCAGGTTACCGACGGCCTGCGCTCCTTCGCGCGTGGTCACCAGCACTTCTGTGCCCGAGACGATGATGCACACATCACTCAGCCCCACCGCGGAAATGCGCGGCCCGTCTGTGATGGCCAGCACGCGGCTGCAATCCGCCAGATCAACCGGTCCGCCGCGCGCAACATTGCCGCGCGCGTCTGAGGTGTCGACAGGAGCATAGGCAAGCGCATCGGCAAGCGCGGCCCAGGTTCCGATGTCAGACCAGCCCATATCGGTGGGGACCATGGCGGCGCGGGTGGTTTGCTCCATCACCGCATAATCAATCGACTCGTCGGTGATGGCGTTAAAGGGATCGGCCGCCGGATGAAACCGCATGCCATCGCTGCGGCCCTCGGCAACCGCCTGCGCCACCAACCGCGCCATGTCGGGGCGATGGGCGGCGAGTTCTGCCAGCAGTTGCCCGGTGCGAAAGGCGAAAATCCCGCCGTTCCAGCTGTAGTCCCCGCTTTCGAGATATTCCTTTGCAAGCGCAAGATCGGGCTTTTCGACAAAGCGCCTGATCGTGAACCCCCCGGCCAGTGGCTCGCCGCGCTGTAAATAGCCATAGCCGGTCTCGGGCCGGTTCGCGGTGATGCCGAAGCTGACGAGATAATCATCGCGTGCAAGCGCGGCAGCGGCCAGGGCTGCGGCGAGAAAGGCCGTGTTATCAGCGATGTGGTGATCGCTTGGGCAGACCAGCATGATCGCATCTTCGGGCAGCAGCGCAGCGGCAAGCGCGATCGCGGGCGCGGTGTTTCTGGCTGCCGGTTCGATCACCAGCCGCGCATCCGGCGTATCGCCGAGCTGTTCCATGATAAGATCGGCGTGTTCTGCGCCGGCCACCACCAGCGGCGCGGCGAAGCGATCATCGCCCGCCACGCGGCGCACCGCCTGCCGGAACAGGGTTTCCTCACCGACCAGCGGCAAAAACGGCTTGGGAACGGCCTTGCGACTGACCGGCCAAAGCCGTTTGCCACTGCCGCCACACAAGATCACGGGGTGGATCGGACTCAAACAAAAATCCCCTTCCATATGCTCTGACTTGCCATACCATCCCCTGCTTAACATTCTAGAACCAGACCCCAAGCGGCCCTTTGCGGGGCGCTAAAACAGGCCCGCCTGTGCGTATTCACGCCTTGGCAGGCACTTGTGCGCATACGCCTCATAGCCGCAACATTGCCCGGTTGCGCCGCGTGCCATGATACGCAAAAGAAGGGGTGACGTGAGCTCTGCCAGCGCGCAAAGGCCGCGCAGTCGGTTTGTGCCGACAGTTCCGGTCGGATGAGGAGAGGGATTTATGAATTTGCCGCAAGGCCCGCTTGCCGGGCTCAAAGTGATGGAATTTGCCGGCATTGGGCCGGGCCCCCATGTGGCGATGTTGCTCGCTGACCTCGGCGCCGAAGTGGTGCGGATTGATCGTCCCGGTGCTGCCACCACCAACCCGGTGGTGGAACGCGCGCGCCACCGCATCGGGGTCGATCTCAAATCCGAGGACGGCAAGGCCGAGGTGCGCGCGGCTGCGGCCTGTGCCGATGTCATCATCGAAGGCTTTCGTCCCGGCGTCATGGAGCGGCTGGGGCTAGGGCCGGAGGAGCTTTTGGCGCTGAATCCGCGGCTGGTCTATGCCCGGATGACCGGCTGGGGGCAGGATGGTCCACTGGCTCAGGCCGCCGGACACGACATCAATTACATCGCCATCACCGGCGCGCTCGCGGCGGTTGGCAAGGCGGGCGAAACCGCCACTCCGCCGCAGAACCTTGTCGGCGATTTTGGCGGCGGGTCGATGTATTGCGCCTTTGGCATCATGGCCGCGCTTTATGAACGCGAACGCTCTGGCAAAGGGCAGGTGGTGGACGCCGCGATTGTCGATGGCGCAACCAGCCTGATGAGTTTCTTCTTCGGGGTGCGCGGGCGGCCTTTCATCACCACCGAGCGCGGCAAGGGGATGCTTGGCGGGGCGGCCCATTTCTACCGCTGTTTCCGCTGTGCGGATGGCAAGGAAATCTCGCTGGGTTCGATTGAGCCGCAATTCTACGCCGAAATGCTCGCCAAAGCCGGCGCGCCCGAGGAATTGGCGGCAGGGCAGATGAACCCGGCCAATTGGGACGATTACGCCGAAAAACTCGCCGCCCTGTTCGCCACTAAGACACAGGCCGAATGGTGCGCATTGCTCGAAGGTTCGGACGCCTGCTTTGCCCCGGTGCTCGATCTCGACGAAGCGCGCGATCACCCCCATCTGAAAGCGCGCGGGACCTATCTGGAGCACGAGGGCGAGTGGCACCCTGCGCCCGCTCCGCGCTTCAGCCGCACACCCGGCGCGGTGCGTTCCAGCAGCGATGACGGGGCGGAAGTCTTCGCGCGCTGGCAGGCGCAAGGCTGATGGCAGGCAAGTTCTTCGATGAATGGGTGGTGGGCGAGCGGATCGAGCACGACATTCGCCGCACCGTGACCGAGACGGACAACCTGCTGTTCTCGACCATGACCCACAATCCGCAGCCTTTGCACCTTGATGTCGAGGCGGCCAAGGCGAGCGGGTTCGGGCAGATCCTTGTCAATTCGACCTTCACCTTCAGCTTGCTGGTCGGGCTGTCGGTGGGGGATACAACGCTGGGCACGCTGGTGGCGAATTTGGGCTTTGCCAATGTGGTGACGCCCAAGCCCGTGTTCATCGGCGACACCCTGCGCGCGGTGAGCGAGGTGAAGGAGCTGCGGGAAAGCAAGTCCCGCCCCGATGCGGGCATCGTCACCTGGGTTCACGAAATGTGGAACCAGCGCGATGAAGTGGTGTGCCGGTGTGAAAGAACCGCCTTGCTGCAGCGCCGGCCCTAGGCCTATCCTGACGCCCATATTGGCAAGGGGCAGGCAATGGCTTGGGGCATGATGGCAGCGATGATGGCGGCGGCCTTGGTAGGGGCGTCTGCGCAAGGCCAACCGGTGCCTGCTCCTGCTGATCTGGCCGCTGCGATGGCGGGAAGCTTTGCGACGCGGGCCGATGATGCCGAAAACACCTTTGCCGAAACCCGCGTGGTGTTCGAAAATCCCGCTCTGGCAGCAGCGCTGTCGGGCGAGGAAGGGGACGCGGCGCTGGTTTATTCCTCGCTCCTGTCCGGGCCGGAGCGCCAGCCCTATCGCCGCCGGGTGACTGTGATCACGCGGGCAGGCGAAGTGCTGCGCTCGCAGGCCTATGCCTTTGCCGATGCGATGCGCTTTGCAGGGGCCATGCCAACGCTTGGCGAGCTGGCGGGTTTGACGCCTGAGGATTTGGTGCGCGGGATTGCGGTGGCTGAAGGGGGCGATTGCGCGATGCGTTGGACACGGGCCGGCGTTGACAGCTGGCGCGGCACGATCGCACCTGCCGATTGCCGCCTGTGGTCAGAGCGGCGCGGCGGGGTGATCAGCCTTGAAGCGGAAACGCGCCTTGCGCCGGGGCGGATCGAGCAGACCGAGCGCGGCTATGATGATACGGGCGTGCAGTTGTTCGGCACACCGCCCGGCGTGTTCATCATTCAGGAATCCGCCGTGCAAGCCGACTGACAAGCCGCAGTGCGCATTGTTCGCGGAGCGCTCCCGCCCAGCGCCTGCCACAGCACGATGCGCGCGCGCGCGGCGCGGCCCAAAGCGGCTGCTGCCCGTTCGCCGCTTGCATCTGCCGCGCGGCGCGCTTCGAGCACGTCGAGGAAGCTGGCAAGCCCTGCCTTGTAGCGCGCATCGGCCAGACTGGCGGCGCGGGTGAGCTGGTCGCGCTCGTTTACGGCAAGGGCCGCTTCGCTGTCGCTTGCCGCCACCAGGCCGTAGGCGGCCTCGGCATCGCCGAGCGCCTGAAACACCGCGCCGCGATAGGCGGCAAAGGCGGCTTGCTTGTCCGCTGCTGCGCCATCAATCCGCGCGCCGACACGGCCAAAATCGATCAGCGGGCCAGCCACGGCAGCGGTGAGCGTGCCGACAAGCGAGTTTTCATCGAACATCCGATCAAGATCGAACGCGAGCAGGCCGATGACGCCCGACAATGTCAGGCGCGGGAAACGCGCGCGCGCTGCGGCGGCAAGATCGGCATCGCTGGCGGCAAGCCTCGCTGCGGCGGCGGCGACATCGGGGCGATTGGCGAGCAGGTCTGACGGGAGCGAGGCGGGCGCAGGCCGCGCGGTGAGTTGAGGCACCTGACCGGTGGCCAGTGCGGCTGTGATGCTTGCGGCATCCCGTCCGGTGAGCGTCACCAGCCTGCCGATGATGCGCGCCTTTTCACTGTCGAGCGCCGCCAGTCGCGTGGCCGAGGCGCTGGCGGCGGCTTCGGCGCGCACCCGGTCAAAACCCGGCGCAATGCCCGATGCCTCGCGCGATCCGGCAAGGCTGGCGAGCGCGGTTGCGGCCTCCCCATCTGCGGCCACAGCTGCGCGTTGCTGCGCCAGCACGCGCCAATCGGTTACTGAGGCAGCGATTTCGGCAAGCAGCGCGATGCGCACCGCCTGTGCCTCGGCGGTGGCAGCGTCGATCCGGGCGGCGGCGGCGCGCTGCTGCGCCTTTAACTGGCCAAACAGATCGGGGTCCCAGCTTGCGATGATATTCGCGCCATAGGACGTCAGTTCGTTGGGAATGATCCCCGCCTCACCCGCTTCACCAAACTGCGCGGGGTTGATGCGGTTGCGCCGGGCGAAAGTTTCGGCGTCCATATTGGGCATGCGCGCCGCCCGCGCACCGCGTGCACCAGCGCGGGCAGCCTCGACGCGGGCGAGCGCTTCGGCAAGGCTGGGGGCGTTCTCCAGCGCGGCAGCAGACAGCGCCGCGTAGGCCGGATCATCGACCGGCATCAGGCTGGCAAGATCGCCTTGGGCACCGCCTTCGGGCAGGGCAAAATAGCTTTCCGGCAGATCGGGCACAGGCGTTGCGATTGTGGGCGGCGCCCCCCCTGCGCAAGCGGCAAGCGCCAGCGCCAGCGACGAGGTGAGCGCTGTGGCAATCAGACGGCGCTGCATCGCTCAGGCTCCCGTGGCGGGCGCATCACGCGCCGGGATGAAGGCATCAACCTGCTGGCCGACGCGGAAATTCTCGCTGGCAGGCAGCGCGTAGATCAATTGCAGCACGCGCACATCGACGCGCTCTGCTGCGCTGTTGGTGAGCGAGCGCTTGGGCACCACCAGCGGTTCGGCGCGCACGAATTTGGCTTTCACCCGAACATCTGCCGCCCCGCGCGGGGATACTGTCGCATCCGCGCCCAAGGCGACACGCACTGCCTCGCTTTCGTCGATGTCGATGCGGATGTGCAAGGGATCGGTTACGCCCATCTGGATAAAGGGCGCTGCATTGCCGCCGCCCTGAGTGGAGACGAACTCGCCGGGGCGGATGTTCACGGCCAGAATCTCGCCTGCCATCGGCGCGCGTACAGTCAGGCGTTCCAACTCGGTGCGGATGCTGCCCGCGCGCGCTTCGGCCGCCGCAAGCCGCGCACGAGCGAGGGCCAAGCGGCTGGTGGCGGCGGCCTCCTCGCCCTCGGCGCGGATCACTTCGGCGCGGGAGACGGCGGCGGGATCATCGAGCTTGCGGTAAAGATCAAGCTGCTGGCGGGCCGTCTTCTGCGCAGCGCTTGCTTCGGCAATCGCGGCGCGGGCTTCGGCAATCGCGGCGCCTGCTTCGGCCAATTGCGCGCGCGCGGCGCGATCATCGACCCGGAACAGGGGCTGGCCCTGCTCCACCCGATCCCCCGGCGCAACCGACACATTCATGACGAGGCCCGACAGCGCCGCGCCGATATCAATGATCTCGCTCGCCGGCTCGACCAGGCCAGCCCCTGCCACGCGCGGCGCATTGGCCAGGTCGCCAGTTGCCCTCGGGGGCTGCACCGTTGGCGCTGCGATCGCGCGGTCGGGCAGATTGCCGGCGATGTTGAAGGCTGCATAGATCACGCCTGCCACGGCAATGGCAGGCAGCACTTGGCGCGAGAAGCTCAGATTGCGGGGCAGCTTGGGCATGGTTTCCTCGTGTGAGCAGGGCAGGCTTAGTGATCGCTGGGCATTTCGCGGCCGTCGCGGGTGATGCGCCCGTCTTCGAGCACGATGATGCGATCAGCCAGATCGAAGATGCGGTTGTCGTGGGTTACGATGATACAGGCGCGGTCGGGCGCAACGGCGACTTCGCGCAAGAGGTCCATCACCCGGCGGCCGGAATTGGCATCGAGCGCGGCCGTCGGCTCGTCACACACCACGAGCCGCGGTTCGTGCACCAGCGCGCGCGCGATGGCGACGCGTTGCTGCTGGCCGCCTGACAGCTGGCGCGGGAGCTTTTCGGCCTGATCGCCGATGTTCAGTTTTTCGAGCAGCAGCTTGGCCCGCTCGCGCGCTTCGTCCACGGCCATCCCTTGCGCAATCAGCGGAACAGCCGCGTTGGCGGCGGCATCAATCGAGGGAATGAGGTTATATTGCTGAAAGATAAAGCCGATATTGTTCAGCCGGAAATTGACAAGATCATTGTCCGACAGCTTGTAAATATCGGTGCCAAACACCTCGACCTGCCCTTCGGTGGGCCACAGGATGCCGCACATGATCGAAATCAGCGTGGTTTTGCCCGATCCGCTTTCCCCCACGACATAGGTCATCTCGCCGGCGCGGATGTCGGTGTCGATGCCGTGGAGCACGCGGATGGTGGATTGCCCGGCTTCGAAATCGCGGATGATCCCGCGCGCGGAAATCGCGGTTGCAGCGGTGGTGGCGGGCATGGTGGCGGCCTTGGGGGATGGATCGTGCATGGTGCGGCTCACCTGAACACCGCAGCCGGTTCGGTCTTCATCACCGTGCGCAGCGCCAGCCAGCCAGTGATGGCAAGGATCACCAACACCGATGCAAGGCTGATCAATGGGATCTGCCAGGGGATATAGAACCCCTTGAAGAAAGGATTGCCGCTGAAGGCTGCGAGGAAGGCGACGGTTCCCAGCACGCCCAGCGCATAGCCGATCATGCCCACAAGGCCTGCTTGCACCGCGACCATCCGCACGATCTTGCCATTGGTCACGCCAATGGCTTTCAGCGCGCCGAACTGCTTGATGTTATCGCGGATGAACAGGCTGAAGGTGAGGCCGACAATCGCCACGCCGACGACAAAACCCAGCACCACGGTGATGCCGAAATTGGTTGGGATGCCGGTGTTCTGGATGATGAAATTGACGCCCGCCTGCGCGAACTCATCGCGTGTGAGCGCTTTCCAGCGGGTCTGCTCGGTGATGCGGTCGGCCACTATTTTGGGATCAGTGCCGTCTGCCACGCCTGCCAGCACGAAGCTTTGCCGGTTGCGTGTGCCGGGCACAAATCTGAGCGCGTTGCTGTATTTGGTGAACAGGGTAACGGTGCTGGTGAAGGTGGGGATCGCATCGGCAATGCCCAGAATGATCGCGCGCTGATCGTTGAGTTCCAGCCGTTGGCCAACGGGATCAACTTCGCCTTTGAACATTTTCAGGGCGCCGTAATCATCAATCAACACCGCATCGGGACTGGCGAGCAGGCGCTTGTCGCCGCGCTGCATTGCCTTGGGCAGGCCGATCAGGCTGGCATCATCGACCCCGATGATTGCCACGCCTTCCAGATCGCCGTTGGCGGCCCTGACCGCGGCGGTCGCGCGCAGATGGGGCACGGCCCATTCGACACCGGGGACAGAACGCACCTCGTCCAATGCGGTGGCAGGCATTTCATATTTCACATCGGTGGTGCGCGTGACCGGGTCCATCACCCAGATCTGCGCTTCGGGCGCGTTGTAGACGCCGCTTGCCCCGCGTTCGATCAGATTGACGAAGATCGTCAATTGCTGAGTGATGAGCAGGGTGGAAAAGCCGATGCCAAACAACAGCCCATAAAATTTCTGAGCATCGCCGGTGAGCATACGGATGGCTATCCAAAGCATTCGGACAGGGGCCTTTCGGACAGGAGAGGGAACCGATGCGAGGCGAAAAGGGTTGCCATGGCAGGCGAATCGACACATTATTGAACGATGTCGTTTAATTGAACGGAGCCGTTCATTTTGTCAATCGCTGGTTCATCTCTGAGCGAAAAAAATTCTCGTCCCGGCGATTCGCGCCCGCGCCGGGCAGGGCGACCGGCTGATGCGGCCAAGCGGCACAAGATTCTCGAAGTGGCGGCGCGGAGTTTTTTCGATGATGGTTTTGCCGGCACTGCGATCGAGCAGATCGCCGCTCATGCAGGCGTTTCCAAGGTCACCATCTACAACCAGTTCGGCGACAAGCGCGCATTGTTTGCCGCTGCTGTTGAACGCGAATGCGAGAAGATGCGCGGCTATTTCTCGCTCGATGAAATGCCGGCCGGCACGATCCGCGAACGCCTCACCGCGATTGGCGCGGCGATGCTGGCGTTTCTGCATCGCCCGGAAATGATCCAGTTCGAACGCCGCATCGCTGCTGAAACCGAACAGGAGCCCGCGGTTGGCGAGGCCTTCCTCGAAGCCGGGCCAAGGCGCATGAAGCAGGCGTTCAGCGCTTGGCTGCGCCATGTCTGTGCGGCAGGCGAACTGACTATTCCCGATGCTGATCTGGCGGCCGAGCAGTTCGTGGCGCTGTGCAAGGGGATGGGCGATCTGGAGCACCGCTTTGGCGTTCGCGTTACGGCTGATGCCAGCCAGCGGCGGCTGGCAGGCGCGGTTGATATGTTTCTTGCTGCCTATGGCGCGGCAGGCGCAATCAAAAAATGATCGCAAATTTGCATCACACTGACCGCAATTTCGTAACTAAGCCCGAGATGCGCATTAGCTTGCCATTCACTCAGGCCGTCCTACATTATCGGGGAAGAAAGGAATCCAGCCGATGAGCGAGCAGAACGATCCCCAGCAGCAACCCGAGGGGCCGGGCCCCTGGGTCAAGCAGTTGATGATCTGGGGCGGGATTTTCCTCGCCCTGCTTTTGGTGGTGTCGCTGTTCGGCAACGCCGGAAGCACGCCGGGTACCACGATCCGTTATTCCGACTTCCGCAATTCGGTGGCCTCGGGCGAGGTGGCCGAGGTGCAGTTGGGCGATGAACTGATCACCGGGCGCCTGCGCAATGGCGAGGCTTTTGCCACCGTGCCTGTGCCCAACGACGTGGAAATCACCCGGCTGCTGGAACAGAACAACGTGCAGTTCACCGGCAAACAGAAGGAGCAGCCCAATATGCTCCTTTATATCCTCTTGAATTCGCTGCCTTTCATCCTGATTCTCGGGATTGCCTTCTTTGCGCTTCGCCAGATGCAGAAGGGCGGCGGCGGCGGTGCGATGGGCTTTGGTAAGTCCAAGGCCAAGCTGCTGACAGAACGATCAGGCCGCGTCACTTTTGATGATGTGGCCGGCATTGATGAAGCGCGCGAGGAATTGCAGGAAATCGTTGAATTCCTGCGCGATCCGCAGCGTTTCTCCAAGCTGGGTGGCCAGATCCCCAAGGGCGCGCTGCTGGTCGGTTCGCCCGGCACCGGCAAGACCCTGCTCGCCCGCGCGATTGCGGGTGAGGCGGGCGTGCCCTTCTTCACCATTTCGGGTTCGGACTTCGTCGAAATGTTCGTGGGCGTCGGCGCAAGCCGCGTGCGCGACATGTTCGAGCAAGCCAAGAAGAATGCGCCCTGTATCGTCTTTATCGACGAAATCGACGCGGTCGGCCGTTCGCGCGGCCACGGCCTCGGCAATTCGAATGACGAGCGCGAGCAGACGCTGAACCAGCTGCTGGTTGAAATGGACGGCTTTGAAGCGAACGAGGGCATCATTATTATCGCGGCGACCAACCGCCCCGATGTGCTTGACCCTGCGCTGCTGCGTCCGGGTCGGTTTGACCGCCAAGTGGTGGTGCCGATCCCCGATATCGACGGGCGCGAGAAGATTTTGAGCGTCCACATGAAGAAGGTGCCGTTGGCGCCGGACGTGAACCCCCGCGTGATCGCGCGCGGCACGCCGGGCTTCTCTGGCGCGGACTTGGCGAACCTTGTCAACGAAGCTGCCCTGCTGGCTGCCCGCCGCAACAAGCGGCTGGTTGCGATGCAGGAGTTCGAGGACGCCAAGGACAAGGTCATGATGGGCGCCGAGCGCAAGTCCATGGTCATGACCGAGGACGAAAAGAAGATGACCGCCTATCACGAGGCAGGCCATGCGATTGTCTCGGTGCATGAGGCCGCGTCCGATCCGATCCACAAGGCCACCATCATCCCGCGCGGCCGCGCGCTGGGCATGGTGATGCGCTTGCCGGAGCGCGACAGCTATTCCTACCACCGTGATAAAATGCACGCGAACCTCTCGGTGTCGATGGGCGGGCGCGTGGCGGAGGAGATCATCTTCGGGCATGACAAGGTCAGCTCGGGCGCTTCGTCGGACATCCAGTATGCCACCGACCTTGCGCGCAACATGGTGACCCGCTGGGGCATGAGCGAGAAACTCGGGCCCCTGCAATATGAGGCCAGCCAGGAT
Source organism: Erythrobacter sp. SCN 62-14 (assembly GCA_001724215.1). Taxonomy (GTDB): domain Bacteria; phylum Pseudomonadota; class Alphaproteobacteria; order Sphingomonadales; family Sphingomonadaceae; genus Erythrobacter. The sequence goes on from MEDW01000052.1 coordinate 16,071, forward strand.
GGCTATCTCGGCATGGGCCAGACGATGCGCACCATGGCCAGCGATGAAACCAACAAGATGATCGACGCCGAGATCAAATCTCTGGTCGAAGGGGCGCACAAGCGGGCCACGGACATCCTCAAGACCCATGAGGATGAATTGCACCTGCTGGCGCAAGCGCTGCTTGAATATGAAACGCTGAGCGGTGAGGAAATCAGCCAGCTCCTGAAGGACGGCAAGATTGATCGCCCCGATGCCCCGCGCGGGCCGGTGATCGCGCGGCCTGTCCACGGCTCGGCCATCCCCAAGTGCGGCAAGCGCTTTGGCGATGCTCCGGAAAAGGGCGGGGACGAGGCACCGCAAGGCGCCTGAACCCTGCTCACAAAAATGATGACCACGAGGGCGTCCGGAGCGATCCGGGCGCCCTTTTGGCTGGGGCTGTCCTCATACTTAAGCTCGTTGAGCGTCGCTCATACCTCCCACCCCACCCCACCTCCCCGCCCGGCCACCAATGATACGAAGTGGATATGGGCCAGTGAACCTTGGTATCAGAACGCGCCCAGCACCAGCAGCGCTTGCAGGAACAGCACCAGCACGATCTGGATGAAGACAAGCAGCGCGGCAAATCGCCACAAGGTTGAAAACCGCGTCAGCCCGTAGGCGTAGCGCAACTGCTTGTAGAGATGCAGCGGTGCGCCAATGATCACGAGCAGCGCTGCCCAGCCTGCGCCCCTGGGGATGAGGCTGATCAGCGAGATCGTGACAAACAGCAGGGACATGAAGGCCAGCGAATAGGTCACGAACACGGCGTGATCATAGGCCTTGAACTGCCGGCGCCAGGCGAAGATCAGCCACACGAACGGGATCGACAGCGGGATCAGGAGCCAGCTGAACTTGTAGCCGTTGGCCTGCAATTTGTAGAGCATCAGGCCCGGGTTCTTCTGCCATTTCCTGATAACGCCCTCATCCAGCCACTTTACCCCGGTGATATCAGCATCAAGAGTAGCCGCGCTGCTATCGCCCAGCATGGTCTTGAGGATCGCCCTTTCGGCTTCGATTTCCTTGGCACGCGGGTCGGCTGGGCCGAGGCCGTCGGCTTCCTGTTCAAGCGCGGTGATCTGCTGCTGGATTTCGCTCTGAAAGGTCGAGGGGCTGCTCGCCCCGTCGATAAAGCCCCTGCCGAAATCAACCGGCACCGTCAGCCCCACCATCTGGAACACAGCAAACATGGCAAACACGCTGAACAGGAACATCGCCATCGGGCTGACAAACTTGGCGCGTTCACCCTCGATGAAGCGGCGCGTCAATCGTCCCGGCTTGAAAGCAAGCAGCGGCAGGGTGTTCCACAGCTTGCCATCCAGATGCAGCACGCCGTGGATGATATCGTGGCCGATGGCCGACAGGCTGCGGTGGACATGGGCCTTTTGCCCGCAAGCGCCGCAATAGGCCCCTGTCACCATCGCCCCGCAATTGAGGCATTCGCTGGGGGCATGACCCGACCGGCCCTGTTCGCCGTGCGCCGGTTCCACCGCGCGGCCCAGCAAGCCGCCTTCGATCACCGCGCCCACACTTTCACCAATCCCGCTCATGGTGCCCTGCGCCCCCTTTCGGCCCTGCGTGCCGGGGACACATTATAGGCAGCAAAGCGCGCCCGGGGATAGGCGCTTGTTGGGCCATGCTGCGGCAGTGCCAGGGGATGCTTGACTTGATCCTTCACCCTGCGACTATTCGCCCATAAGGTCGTCTCATCGCTTGCGCCCATGATGCGCAATGAACAGATTGCGAGGTTCTCCGTGATGTCTCTGCCCGCTTCCCTATGCAGCCTGTTTGCGGCGGCCGCTCTTGCCATCGCCGCTCTCATGGCCCCCGCTGTCTTGGCGCAAGGGACTGCTGCCAAGTCCCCCGCCGAGCAAGGCCTTGATGCTGCCATGGTTGATTATAATGCCGGACGCCTGTCTGCCGCGCGTGCCGGTTTTGAGCGTGCGTGCGATCTGGGGAGCAGCGCGGCCTGTTACTCGCTTGGCGAGATGATGGTCGATGGCCAAGGCGGTGCACAAGACGATGTGCGCGCAAAGGCGCTCTACACCAAGGCTTGCGAGGGCGATTACCCGCAGGGCTGCTTTACCCTTGGCGTGTTGCTGGAAACCGGCATCGGCGGCACGCAAGACGATGTCCGCGCACGCGAGGCCTATAGCAAGGCCTGCGACGGCGATCATGCAGAGGGCTGCTACATCGTCGGCGCGATGATGACCAGTGCCCGTGGCGGCGCGCAGGATGACATGGGCGCGCGTGTCGCCTTTACCAAGGCCTGCCACGGCGATTATGCGCACGGCTGCTTAAGCCTTGGCGTGATGATGCGCTTTGCCGAAGGAGGCGAACAAGACGAAGCGCGCGCGCGCGCACTGTTCGCCAAGGCTTGCGATGGCGATGTGGCGGCGGGCTGCACCAATCTTGGCATGATGATGCGCAGGGGCGAGGGCGGTCCGGTCGACACAGTGCAAGCCACAGCATTGTTCGAAAAGGCCTGCGAACTTGGCCGGCAAAGGGGCTGCGATCTCGCCGCCGGACTGTAATGGGTGCGCCCTGGCCCCCTGCCGCTATTGGCTCGCCAATTTGCGCTCAATCGCGGTCCATAGCTGGGCAAAGGCGCGCGCGGCCGGTGATTTGGGCGCAAAGGCGGCAACCGGCTGACGCTCCACCGCGCATTGTTCCACCGCGCTCGCCAGCGGGACAACCGGCCATGTCGGGTTCGCTTCGCGCGCTTCGCGGTGAAGCGAGCGGCGCATGTCGATCATCGAGAGCACCGGCAGGATCGGCGGGTGGCCCTTGCCAGACCCGCGCACTTCCTCGACGACTGCATCCAGCGCGCGCGCCGACAGCGGCGAGGGCGGCAGCGGCACAATCACCACATCAGCAGCGCGCATCACCTGGGCGCTCACTTCATTCAAGACCGGCGGGCAATCGAAGATAATGCGGTCATATTCCTTGGCGAGGCCTGACACCAGCTTGGCGAGGCGCTTTTTCTTGCCGAGCCGGTCAAACTGGCGATCCAGCGTGCGGATGCTTTCATCCGCGGGCAGCAGATCAAGGCCCGGATAGCGGCTGTGCCGGATGAGCTTTGCCGGATCGCTGCCATCGGCAAACACGCTTTGTGCCTCATGCTTTTTGCGCGGGTCGATGCCCAGCAGAAAGCCCGAGCCGCTGGCCGCGTCGAGATCCCACAGCAAAGTCTTGCGGCATGAAATCTGCGAGGAACACCAAGCGAGGTTCACCGCAAAGGTGGTTTTTCCGACCCCACCTTTCACGCTGTAGATTGCGATAGTGGCCATGCGCGGTGCGCTGCTCCTTGTGTTTTGTGCCGCGCCGTCAGGATATGACGATTTGGTTACAAACCCAAGCGATAGTGCGCGCAGCCCGCGCAAGGCAAGCGCTTGGCCATATGGTCAGATTGTGGTCATGCAGGGCAATTGCCAAAGCAAAAAGGCCGCCCTTGCCGGGGCGGCCTTTTGGGTTGCGCTGTTGGCAAAGGGGGCCGATCAGCCGTCGTAATCGCCGCCCAATGAGGTGTTGCGGGCGGGCGCGGCTGCAGTGATCCGCAGCGCTTCGGCCGATTGGCTCAAGGAACCGATTTCATCGGCCTCATCCTCATCATCAGGCAGGATCTTCTGCAGGCCTGTCACCAGCGCTTCGTGCAGGTCGCGCGGGCGAATTGTCTCTTCGGCGATTTCGCGCAGGGCAACGACGGGGTTCTTGTCGCGATCACGGTCAATCGTCAGCTCGCTGCCGCCCGAAATTTCGCGCGCGCGCTGGGCGGCGAGCAGGACGAGGTCGAAGCGGTTGGATACCTTGTCGACGCAATCTTCAACGGTAACGCGTGCCATGGGCGAGCCTTTACGATCACAGGGATTTGCCGGAAGGCGCAGCCCCTAGGGCAGAACAGAGCCTTGAGTCAAGCAAACCGCATTCGCACAAGCGCGCGCAGGATGCTCACCTGCTTTCTGAACCCATCTGTCAGCGCGCCTGGCTATTCGTAGCCGTAGTCGGAATAATCCTTGAAATTGGGCGAGGTGAACTTGGTGATGTCGCTCTGGAAGTGGAGGCGCACATTGCCGGTGGAGCCGTGGCGCTGTTTCGCCACGATCAGCGTCGCGCGCCCGACGATGCTTTCATATTTCTCCTCCCAGGCGCGGTACTTCTCGCTCTGCTCGGGGGTGGAGTTTTCATCCGGCGTGTCGGGTTTCACCAAGAGGTGATAATAATCATCGCGGAACACGAACCACACCATATCGGCGTCCTGTTCGATCGAGCCTGATTCGCGCAGGTCCGACAGCATCGGGCGCTTGTCTTCGCGCTGTTCGACCGCGCGGGAGAGCTGCGAGAGCGCAATCACCGGCACGGACAGTTCCTTGGCGAGTGTTTTGAGGCCCCGGCTGATTTCGGAGATTTCATTCACCCGGTTGTCATTGCCGCGCCCGCTGCCTTGCAGGAGTTGCAGGTAATCGACGATGATGAGGCCAATATCATGCCGCCGCTTCAGCCGCCGCGCGCGGGTGCGCAAGGCTGCAATGGTGAGCGCAGGGGTGTCGTCGATATAGAGCGGCAATTCGGCAAGACGCTGGCTGGCGAAGCTAAGCTTCTGGAAATCCTGGCGGCTCATTTTGCCCGAACGCAAAGCTTCGGAGGAAATCTCGGCTTGCTCCGCCAGAATACGCGTGGCGAGCTGATCGGCGCTCATTTCGAGGCTGAAAAAAGCGACCGGCGCGCCATAATTGAATTCGCCGCCGTCGCGCTGCCATTTGAGATGTTCCTCGGCGCAGTTGAAGGCGATGTTGGTGGCAAGCGAGGTTTTGCCCATGCCGGGGCGGCCGGCAAGGATGATAAGGTCGGAATTATGCAGGCCGGAAGTTTTCTGGTCGATTGTGGCAAGCCCCGTCGTCTTCCCCGACAGCCCGCCGCCCGAATTCATCGCGGCCTCAGCCATCCGGATTGCGGTGAGTGCAGCTTCGCGGAAAGTGGCTGCCTCTGATCCGGTGGCCGCCCCTTCGGCCACGCGGAACAGATCGGCTTCAGCCTGCGCGATGCGATCCAGCGGCGAGGTGTCTTCAGAAGTATCCAGCGCACCTTCGACAAGGCTGCGCCCCACGCTGACCAGTTCGCGCAAGAGCGCGAGATCATAGATCTGCTGCGCCAATTCGCGCGGGGCGAGCAGGCCTGCGCCATTGGCCGTCAATTGCGCAAGATAGGTCGTGCCGCCAAGCTCCTTCAAAGCCTCATCGGCTTCGAAATAGGGGCGCAGCGTCACCGGCGAAGCGGTGGCGTTGCGTTCAATCAGAGTGAGCACGCGGGCGTAAATGCGTGTGTGCAGCGGTTCAAAGAAATGCTCCGCGCGAATCGGCACGGTCAATTCCTCGATCACCCGGTTATCAATCAGCACCGCGCCCAGAAAAGCCGCCTCTGCTTCAAGATTAGCAGGCAGTTTCATGAGGTTAGCGCCCGTATCGGGCGTGATCGGGATGATTTTTTCAGGTTCGGCCATGCCCCCTGATGCGCCTTTAGGGCGCGCTGGCGCAAGGCTGGGGTGCGGTAAAATCGCCGCGCTGGCCTGTGGATAGTGGGGAGAGTTTGCCGAAGTGCTTGAAGTGCGCCCCCTCCATCTGCGAAGGCATTGCGAATGGCTGAGCTTCCGCCTGATTCCCTGCCCCTGTCTCCTGCCGCTGGTCCGGCGGGCGGGCATCGCATTGCCCACATCACGCTCGATGAAGCGACGATCCTGTGGCGCAATGCGGACGTTGAACAGGAACGCCGGGTGGCGATCTATGACCTCATCGAGGAAAATGTCTTCAAGCCGGTGCGCAGCATCGAGCGCGGCGTGCATGGGCCCTATCATCTGCATCTGGCAGTGCGCGACGGGCGCCTTGCGATGGATGTGAGCGATACGGACGGGCAGTTGCTCGAAACGCTGCTGATTGGCATGGCGCGGTTCCGCCGTCCGATCCGCGAATATTTCGCGATCTGCGATTCTTATTATCAGGCGATCCGCAAGGCGACTCCGGCTGAGATCGAGACGATCGACATGGCGCGGCGCGGCATCCACAACAATGCGGCCGAAATGCTGCTCGAACGGCTCGAAGGCAAGGTTGAGACCGATTTTGCCACCGCGCGCCGCTTGTTCACGCTGATCTGCGTTCTCCACATCAAGGGTTGATCATGGCAAGGCGGGGGAGAAAGTCCGGGCGCGTCGGCGCGGGGCGCTGGTTGTTGCGTCTGGCAGCGCTCGGTGTTGTTCTGGGCGGGGTTTTCGTGGTGTGGCTGTGGTGGGATATGCGCAGCTGGCGGCCTGATGAAACCACTTTTCCCGAACAAGGCGCAGTGATTGCGAGCAATTCTGCCGCGGTCCGGTTTGCCACCATCGGCGCGCTTGGCGGGGCCTTTGCCTATCTGGAACTGCCCGATGAGGGGGGGGCGCCCGATCCCGGCTTTCCGGCCCGGCTTTCCGCAGCGCGCGAGGCGGGGTTGAAGGTCGGCGTTATTCATGTGTTCGATCCGTGTCGCAGCGCCGATGCGCAATCGGCGTTTTTCACCCGCATGGTGCCGCGCGATGCGGGCTGGCTGCCGCCGGCGATTGCGCTCACCCGGCTGGCGGAGACTTGCGCCGAGCCAGTGAGCGATGCGGCGGTAGAGAGCGAGTTGGTGACGCTTATCAACCAGATCGAGACGCACGCGGGCAAACCCGTTATTCTCAAGCTTGCCCGCAATTTTCAGGCGCGGCACCGCAGCGCGCAAAGTCTCGAGCGTGATCTGTGGTTGATGCGTGACCGCGCGCAGCCCGATTACGCGGGGCGGCCATGGCTGCTATGGAGCGCCAACTCCTCGCTGATGAGCGAGGCCAGCGAGGAGCCGGTGGAATGGGTGGTGGTGCAGAAATGAGTTTGGATGAAGCACAAGAGGCGACCCTTATCGCCGCTGCGCGTGAGGCAGCGGGCCAAGCCTATGCGCCCTATTCCAACTATCCGGTGGGCGCAGCCCTGCTGTTTGATGACGGGGCGATCATCACCGGCTGCAACACCGAAAACGCCAGCTATGGCCTCTCGCTGTGCGCAGAGACTGTCGCGGTCGCCAAGGCGCTGGGCGAGGGGCGGCGCGGCGGGCTGGTGGCAGTCGCGGTGATCGGGCTTGCTGCGGGCGCTGATCCAATCACGCCGTGTGGGCGTTGCCGCCAGATGCTCAACGAAGTGGCAGCGCTAGGCGGCAGTGATCCCATCGTGCTGTGCGTGGGCGAAGCCGAAGTGCGGCGGGTGGCGCTTTCCGTGCTGCTTCCCCACGCCTTTGGGCCAAACAACCTAGCTTAAACCTTCACATCAAGCCATTCGACCAGCGCGGCCAGACATTCGCGGGCAAACAGCTTGCAGCGTTCCGGCGACCAGCCCTGTTCGGGTTCGGGGAAATCCGCCAAGTCCTTGAATGGCATTTCCAGCGTCATTGCGCAGGCGCCAAAGCGTTCGGCAAGCTGGTTGGTGCTCATCGACAGGTTGGCCTTGCCCGCAGGCGCTTTGGGATAGCCGAGCTTGGTCTGGAAATCGGAAGTGCGGCGATCGAGAATGCGCTGATAGAGATAGAAGCGCTCGCCCTGCGCGGGCGTCCATGAGGGAATGCCCTCAAAGCCAGCGAGGAACACGGCCGGGGTCGCCTCATCGCCGTGAATGTCCATCGCGAAATCAACCCCTGTCTCGTCCATCCGATTGCGGATGGCGAGCACTTCGGGGGATTTTTCAGGGCTGGGCGCGGCCCATTCGCGGTTGAGGTTCACGCCTGCCGCATTGGTGCGCAAATGCCCGCGGGCCGAGCCATCGGGATTGCAATTGGGCACGATGTGCAAGGCACAATCGCGCCTGAGCGCGCGGCCCACCGGATCGGCCGGATCAAGCAGGCAATCCAGCGCCCCTTCGATCCACCATTCGGCCATGGTTTCGCCGGGATGCTGGCGGGCATAGAGCCACACTTTTGTCTGGCCCTCGCCCATTTCGATGCAGTCGAGCGGCTGGCCATCGAGCGTGGTGCCAAGCCGCACCACCTCCACGCCTTCGCTGGTGGCGGCGTCCGCAATCAGATCATGGTGCCGCTCTATCGAATAAGGCGCGAAATAGGCAAACCACACCAGGCTCGACCCTGGCGTGTAACGGATGGTGAGCGTGCCGCCATCCTCGTCCTTGTCAAAGGAGGACGGCGCGCGGCCCCAATAATCGCGGTCTTCGGATACGCAGGCCTCATAGCCCGGCCACCCGCCGGGGTAAGCCGCCTCATTCAGCCCGGTGATCTTGAGCACCAACTCCTCACCCACCGGGCCGCACACGCGGAAATGGAACCACTGGAAGAAATCCGACAAGTGATCCTTGGCGATGGCAAGCCGGGCGGTGTTCCCATCGATGGAAAGCACCTTGATATTGCCGCTGTCAAAGGCGGCATCGATGAAAAGCGAGGTCATTTGGCGGGCTGAAGCTCCGATGCGCGGATGGTGATAGTCTCGCCATTGCCACCGGGAAAATCGCGGAACAAGCCGCTTGCCAGTGTGCGCGCTGCCAGATTGCCTTGCGAATAGGGTGATTTGACGGCCGTGGCGATCTGTGAGCGTCCCTCCCAGATGGCCCGCCCGCCCGCATTGTCAATTCGCACGGCAAGTTCGGTGTTCACATTGGGGCCGCGCTGGCCGCCACCCAGATTAAGGCCGACCCCCATGCCAACCCCGCTGCCAAAGCCGCCGGTCTGGCCGCCCACTCCGACATTGACCGGCCCACGTTGACCCTGCGGCGCACCTGCAACGGCGGTGCGCGTGGTGCGGATGGTGGCGGTTTGCTCGGCACGGCTGCCTTGCGGAACAACGGTGTAGCCAATCCGGGTCAGTTCCTCGCTGACGGCGGCGATGAAGGCGCTGCGGGTGAGATCATCGGGGGCGCCATCGGCCAGCCTGACGGCAATCGTGCCGCGTCCGAGTTCCGCGCGATCGGGGCTGACAAAACGGGTCACTTCAACCGGACCGGTATAGGGCCCCGCGCAGCCCGCCAGCGCCAAGGCAGCGCAGGCAGCAGCGATAAGGGCGGGCTTAATCGGACGCTGGGCGAACATAGGGCTGGGTTCCTCTTCCTGACCGCGATTCTAGTGACGCAGCGCGTGCGGCACAAGCGCGCCGGTCTTCACACTTTGTCAGACATTTGTTGTTACGCCGGTGAACATGAATGTTTCCGACACACGTTGCGTGCTGGTGACAGGCGGAGCGGGCTATATTGGCAGCCACGCCGTGCTGGCGCTGATGGACAGCGGCTATCGCCCGGTGGTGATCGACAATCTCACCACCGGTTTTCGCTTTGCCGTTCCCGACGGGGTAGCCTTTTATCAGGGCGACATTGCCGATGGGGCGCTGCTTGGCCGCATCGTGGCCGATGAAGGCATCTGCGCGATCATGCATTTTGCTGGCTCGATCGTGGTGCCCGAAAGCGTGGCTGACCCGCTCAAATATTACGATAACAACACGGTCAAAAGCCGCGCCTTGATCGCCGCTGCGGTTGCGGCAGGCGTCAAGCACATGATCTTCTCCTCGACCGCTGCGACCTATGGCATGCCTGAGGTAAGCCCAGTGACAGAGGACACGCCCCAGCGCCCGATCAATCCTTATGGCTGGTCGAAACTGATGACCGAGCAGATGCTGGCCGATGTGGCGGCAGCCCATCCGATCAACTGCGGCGTGCTGCGCTATTTCAACGTGGCGGGCGCTGATCCGCTGGCGCGCACCGGACAATCGACTGCAGGCGCCACGCATCTTATCAAGGTCGCGCTCGAAGCCGCGCTCGGGCAGCGCGCTGCGGTGAGCGTGTTCGGCGCGGATTATCCCACACCCGATGGCACCGGGGTGCGCGATTACATCCACGTCAGCGATCTGGCAGCGGCCCATGTGCTGGTGCTCGAAGCGCTGATGGCAGAGCCAGCGCGCTCGCTCACCTTCAATTGCGGCTATGGGCGGGGCTTTTCGGTGCTGGAGGTGCTGGATGCGGTGGAACGCGTGGCAGGCGTCACCCTGAACCGCCGGATCGAGCCGCGCCGCGAAGGCGACACCGATTCGCTGATTTCAGACCCGGCTCGGCTGATGTCCCATGTGCCGTGGCGGCCCGAATATGCCGATCTTGAAGTGATTATTGCCCATGCGCTGGCGTGGGAGCGCCGATTGGCGGCAATCCGCCATGCCAAAGCTGCCTAAGCACGTTGACGAAGCGGCAGGCTGTCGCTATCGGGCCCTTCAGATTTGTTGCGCGTCGGGCGCCAACCCGGCGCGTTTGTTTTTTGCAAGAGATACGAACATGAAGATCGTCAACAGCCTCAAGTCGCTGAAGGGCCGTCACCGCGACAACCGCGTGATCCGTCGTCGTGGCCGCACCTATGTGATCAACAAGACCAACCGCCGCTTCAAGGCTCGTCAGGGCTAAGTCAAGCTGTGGGCGGCTGCCGGCTGGCGGCCGCATGATCGGATGGCCCGCCTCCTTCATCGGGGAGCGGGCTTTTTCCATGTGGGGAGTAAACAGCCCATGGCGACAACGCCAATTCCTTGTGCTGTGGTGTTTGATGTCGGACGGGTGCTGTTCCAGTGGCAATTGGGCGCGCTGTTTGAAAAGCTGATAGCCGAGCCGGAGGAGCTGGCCTGGTTCCTTGCCAATGTTGTGACCGAGGAATGGCATTTCCAGCACGATCGCGGGCGACCCCTGGCTGAAATGATCCCTGAACGGATTGCGCAATTCCCTGCCTACGAAGCCCACATCCGTGCCTATGCGACCCGCTTCAACGAAACGGTTCCTGGCCCTGTCGAAGGCACGCATGAATTGGTAAGGCGCCTCCATGCGCGCGGCGTGCCGCTCTATTGTCTGACCAATTTTGGCGATGAATTCTGGGCGATGTTCCGCCCGACCCAACCGATTTTCGATCTGTTTGAGGATGTGATCGTCTCAGGCACGGAGAAAGTCGCCAAGCCTGATCCTGCGATTTATGCCATCACCGAGGCTCGCAGCGCGCTCGCAGGGGCCGAGCTGTTCTTCACCGACGACAACGCTGCCAACATCGCCGCAGGCCGTGCGCGCGGCTGGCAAGCGCATTTGTTCACCGATGCCGCAAGCCTTGAAGCGCAGCTTATTGAGGCAGGGTTGCTCTAGAGCGTCAGGCGGAGCCCGCAGGGCTCGCAAGAGCGGCGGCCCGCCCGCAGCCGCTCGTGCGCAGCACGAAACAGCGGCGAGGATAAAGCAAGAATGCTCCGCAGGGCTCGCAAGGGCGACGGCCCGCCCGCAGCCGCCCGTGCGCCCCGCCTCAAGCAGCGCAGCGTTAGGCGAACAAAAATACCTAAAAAAGTGCCCCCGGCGCTGCTGGGGTGCAAGCGCGCCGGGGGCTTTGATCACCGTCCGCGTGGAGAGGGAGGGAGCGCGGACGGGCGGGATAGGCTTGTGCGTGAGGCCTTACTGGCCGTTGCACTTGGCCAGTTCATCAGCGGCCATGTCTTCGCCATTGACCTTGAAGCTGGTCACTTCGCCGTGCTTGCGTGCGAGGCTGCGGCACATCCGCAGCGGGCGGGCATCGCCCTTGCCAGCGGTGCAGGTGTTGCCGTTGCAATTCCATGCCACGCCGCCCAGCACGCCGCCCTTGGCGCCCGGAGTGGCGAGCGTGGCGGTGTAGTAGGCGCCGCTTGCCGCGTGAAGCGGGCTGGCTGAAGTGGCGATGGCAAAGCTCACACCAGTGTAAACCAGCGCGCTGGCGAGGACGGCGAGACGGCCGGTGCGGGGGAGAGAGAGGCTCATGGCGATTTCCTTTTGGCGTTACGGTGTTCTTGCAATTCAGCCGCGACATTCTATCTGCGTGCTGCACTGCAACGTTTCGAATCAATACTTACTTCGAATCACCTAGGTGATTAGGTTTCAAGTTGCAACTGAAAACTGAAACCAGTTGGTCGAGCGCGCGAAAGCGGTTACAACTGTCTCCTTGAAGGGGAAGGTTATCATGGGTGATTTGAGAGAACCGCTGCGCGAACTCATCGAATGCGGCTTGCCGCAGGCGCTCGAAGTGATGGGGGAGCGCTGGTCGTTCATGATCCTGCGCGCAAGCTTCAACGGGTTGAAGCATTTTGAGGAATTCCTGAGCGAGCTCGGGATCGCCCGCAACATTCTCTCCAATCGGCTTGCCAAGCTGGTCGAACACGGCATCCTCAAGCGTGAACCTTGCGCCGATGATCGCCGCAAGATCGAATATCGCCTGACGGCCAAGGGGCTTGATCTGCTCCCTGCCATGCTGGCGCTCAGGCAATGGGGTCAGAAATATGGCAGCGAAACCGTGATCGAAGATCCCGTGCTGGTCGATGAACGCGATCGCTTGCCGATTGGCCCGGTGTCGATCCTGTCGCATGACGGACGCATTCTTGGCCCCGTCGATCTGGCGCTGGTGCGGCGCGGTGATGTTGGCATGCGGGCCGATGGCAGCATCGCTCATCCAGGCGATGTTGTGGTGCTGCGCGCTGGCCTGCAGGCGGCTGGTTAACGGGCCACGCTCACTGTGTAATCAATTCTGATCCTGACCCAAGAGCCGACTTGCGAGCGGCCCCCGACGCGCGCCGGGCGCACCCGGAATTGCCAGGCCGCGGCCAGTACGGCGCGCCCGATATTCGATCCTTCGGGGCTTTCCCCCACCAATTGGCAATCGGCCACCCGGAAATCGGGAACGGTGCGGCAGGCAATCAGCGCAGCGCTCGGCGCGCTGGCGGTGGAGAGATAGCCGGCCAACTCCTGCCGGGTCGGCTCGCGGTACCACTTGGCGGCATAAAGCGGCTCGCCATTGGGGGCGGTGCCGACGCGCTGACTATCGGGCTCGACCTGCGATCCGGTGTCGACCGGGCCATAGACCCGCGGCGGCGCGGGTGGGCGCGCTTCGGCCACTGGCGGGGTAGGCGGGGCAGGCGCCTGGGTGGGTTGCGGCGCGGGCAGGGGATTGCTGATCAGCGGTGGCGGCGGGCGTTCGGGCTCTGCCACGGGCCGTTCTTGAGGAGTTTGCGGGGTGGGCGGGGTTTCCGGCTGGCTCTCGGCCTGTGGTTCGGGCTCGGTTTCAGGCGGGGTTTCCTCGACCGCCTCGGGCAGGGCAAAAGTCACCGCCTCCAGCCGCGTGTCGGGCTTGGCATCGCGCCCGCCGCCGGCAAAGCGCGTGGCAGCCAGGAACAGCAGCGCGATTATCAACAATTCGATAGCGATCGCCAAAGCAAGGCCCAGCGCCCGCCGCCGACCATCGCCGGCCAGGGCAGGGCGCCCAAAGGCGCTGCTGCTGTATTCGGCGGCAGGGGATTCGGATAGCGGGGGGGTCACACCTTGCCCCATAGGCGAGGCACGCCTGCGCTGGCTAGCCTTGCAGCGCCATCTGGCGATAGCTCAAGGCCTCGGCAATATGCGCCCGCCCCACCCGCTCGGCGCGGCTCAGATCGGCAATGGTGCGCGCCACCCTCAGAGTGCGGGTGTAGCCACGCGCCGACAAACGCAGCTTTTGTGCCGCCAGCATCAGCAATTCGCGCCCCTTGTCATCGGGCCAGGCGAATTGTTCCAGCGCCTCTCCATCCAGTTCCGCATTCGATCGCACCCCGCGTGCGGTCTGCCGTTCGCGTGCCGCAGCAACCCGATCGGCGACCTCGGCGCTGCCCTCGGCCGGTGGGGGCAATGTCATGTCAACAGCGCTGACGGCAGCGACATGGACATGCAGATCAATGCGGTCCAGTAGCGGACCGGAAAGCCGCCCCTGATAATCGTTCACACACCCCGGATAGCGCTGGCAATTGCGCGCCGGATCACCTGCATAGCCGCAGCGGCACGGGTTCATCGCGGCCACCAGTTGCACCTGTGCCGGGAAGGTCACATGGGCATTGGCGCGCGCCACATCGACTTGGCCGGTTTCCAGCGGCTGACGCAGCGAATCGAGCACCGGGCGTTGAAATTCGGGCAATTCATCGAGGAACAGCACGCCCAGATGGGCAAGGCTGACTTCGCCGGGGCGCACTTTCAGCCCGCCTCCGGTGAGCGCTGCCATGCTGGCCGAATGATGCGGGGCCCGGAATGGCCGCGCGCGGTTGATGCGCCCTTGTTCGAGCAGTCCTGCGACCGATTGCACCATCGACACCTCAAGCGCCTCGACCGGAGAGAGTGGAGGCAGGATTCCCGGCAGGCAGCTGGCCAGCAGACTCTTGCCCGAACCGGGTGGGCCGATCATCAGCAGATTATGCCCGCCTGCCGCTGCAATTTCGAGTGCGCGCTTGGCATTGTCCTGCCCTTTAACCTGTTTGAGGCAGGGATAGGTTCTGCCCTCGGTGATTTCGCCCGGCGGCGGCTCTGGCAGAACCTGCGTGCCTTTCAAGTGGCCCAGCAATCCTGTGAGATCGCGCGCGGCAAGCACTGGCACGCCGCTGGCCCAGCGCGCCTCGGGGCCCTGATCGGCAGGGCAGATCAGCCCGCACTCCTGCGCGCTGGCATAGAGCGCAGCCACCAGCACGCCGGGCGAAGGCACGATGTGGGAGTTATAAAATTAGCTGAGCCGTGTTAGCAAAATCTCACCCTGACAGTCTGGCGCAGAACCATGAACATCCGAAAAGTTATGTGAGTCTTGCCTGCAGGAGCGAAGCCCAAGCTTGGATCCCAAGAATAAATTTACGTGAGTCTTGAATGCTGAGCAGCATCAACAAGCAATTGGCGCGCGGTATCGCTCCAGATCTCATACTTCAGACCAGCCGAGCGAACTAAACTCGAAACCGTCATCGCTTCCCCAGCGGCCGCTTTGCGCTTTACCGCATCTCGAAGCCGACGCTCCTGAAATTGCTCCGTAGTTTCCATTTGGGTTGCGAGCCATGCTGTCGTGATGGGAAGTTTGAACCGCCTTAGATACAGCCAATTCTCATGCCTACAGATATCGCGCTCTACTTGGCGTCTGGATATAATTATTGGCGGAGATACGCAGCGTATAGCATCAACAGCAATCTCCACTTTAGCCCTCATTTCCAAATCAAGCGCAACCCAATCCGTCCGAGGCTTCCTTGGCTTTCGCAATCGGCTTGCATTTGGGTCAACTTGCCCATTGCCTCTGTTGGCAAATGCGCCTTGCGCCCTCCTATGTGCTCGCTGTGTCGTTTTCCAGTTCATGCCTAGGCCAAGACGGTCGGCGACAGCTGCTATCACCCTCGTGTGGACGCCCAAGAAGCTCGCCGCGCCTGTCAACGTAGTCCCTTTCTCAACGAGTTTCGTCAAGGCTGGCTCTAGAAGTGGCCCGTATGAAGAATAACGAGGCCCACGAAGCTTGCCGTCCTTCCCTTTACTCATTGTGTAGGTGTAGCCGCAGTAGCATGCGAACCTACCGACGATGGCGTACCCCTGATTCTCTTCAACCACGTGTTTAATAGTAAGAGCCCCCTTCTTATGGTCCGCAACTGGGCAGGGGCAGGCCCATGGCCCTGATCCAAATGGTGGTGTGCGCCTTGGCAATTGATCTAAGAACATTTCGAACAGAATGTGTTGGACGGGATGTTTAACGGCATCTTGCTTACGTGCTATCTCAATGATCCACAGATTCTCATTAGTTGCATTTGCGAATACACTGCGAAATATGGCACGAAGATCCTTGTAAAAAAGGTTCCAAGCGCCGTAGAATTTTTTGATGTCGATTTGTTTGATAGATATCATAAGATCTGCTTCGTAAAGTAAGGACCGATAGTAATCGGTCATGGCTGCATAGTTTTCGAAGCGTGGGGGTTTTTGTAGTAATCTTGAGCTTCGTCTGGCGAAATCAAGCCCAAGTTGAACAGTTGCTTCGGAACAAAGGTGGTTCAAATCGCGTAAGTGATTGATATTTTGCAGGGTGATTTTCGGCTGAGAAAAGGGTGTA
>MEDW01000053.1 GCA_001724215.1 Erythrobacter sp. SCN 62-14
AATGCCGTGATCGTGCCCGCCGGCGCCAAGGGCGGGTTCTATCCCAAGCAATTGCCTTCGCCGGCATTGGACCGCGAAGGCTGGGCCGCAGAAGGCCGCGCGGCCTATAAAATCTTTATCCGCACGCTGCTTTCCGTCACCGATAACATCGTGGAAGGCCGCGTCGTCCACCCCGATTGTGTGCGTGCGCTCGACGGGGAAGACCCCTATTTCGTGGTTGCCGCCGACAAGGGGACCGCGACCTTCTCCGACATCGCCAACGGCATTGCGCAGGCCCGCGACTTCTGGCTTGATGATGCTTTCGCCAGCGGCGGCTCGAACGGCTATGATCACAAGGCCATGGGCATCACCGCGCGCGGCGCCTGGGTGAGCGTGCAGCGCCACTTCCGCGAAATGGGCATCGACGTGCAGAACGATTCCGTGCGCGTGGCAGGCTGCGGCGATATGTCGGGCGATGTGTTCGGCAACGGAATGCTGCTGTCCAAGGCGATCAAGCTGGTCGCAGCCTTCGATCACCGCCACATCTTTATTGATCCCTCGCCCGATCCCGCCACCAGCTGGCAAGAGCGCAAGCGCCTGTTTGATCTGCCGCGTTCAAGCTGGGAGGACTACGACAAAGCGCTGATATCGAAAGGCGGCGGGGTGTTCGCGCGCGGCGCCAAGCAGATCAAGCTGTCGAAACAGGCGCGCGCGGCGTTGGGGCTTGAGGTGAAGGAAATCGAGCCCGAGGCGCTGATTTCGGCCATCCTGCGCAGCCCCGTTGATCTCTTGTGGTTTGGCGGGATTGGCACTTACCTCAAAGCACCCAGCGAGAACCATATCGAGGTAGGTGATCCGGCCAATGATGGCTTGCGCGTCAACGCCGATGAAGTGCGTGCCAAGGTGATCGGCGAAGGCGCCAACCTGGGCGTGACGCAAGCGGGTCGCATCGCGTTTTCGCTTAAGGGCGCCGATGGTCTTGGAGGTCGCATCAACACCGACTTCATCGACAATTCGGCGGGCGTTGATTGTTCGGACAACGAGGTCAACATCAAGATCGCGCTGGCGGCTGCCACCCGCAGCGGCAAGCTTTCCGCGAAAAAGCGCAACGCGCTGCTGGAAAGCATGACCGATGAAGTGGCTGCGATTGTGCTGGAGGATAACCGCCTGCAAGCCCTCGCGCTCTCGATTGCCGAGGCAGGCGGTGCGGCGGCGACAGCTTCGCATCTTCATCTGATTGAACGGCTCGAAGAATTGGGCGGACTTGATCGCCGCACCGAAGGCCTGGCCGATGACGAGACGCTGATGCGCCGCGCTGCCGATGGCAAGGGATTGACCCGGCCCGAACTTGCCGTGCTGTTGTCTTCGGCCAAGCTGGCGCTGCAAGACGCGATCGAAAACAGCGCGCTGCCCGATGATCCGGCGCTCGAAGCCCTCCTGATCGGGCGTTTCCCCGCTCCGATGCGGGCCAAGTTTGCCGAGGAAATCAAGCGCCACCGCCTGCGCCGCGAGATGATCGCGACCAGCCTTTCCAACCGCATCGTCAACCGGCTCGGCCTGATCCATCCCTTCGAATTGGCCGAGGAAGAAGGCGTTGGCTTTGCCGAAGTCGCGGCAGCCTTTGTCGTTGCCGAAAACCTCTTCCGGCTCGATCGCCTGTGGCGCGATCTGGATGAGGCTGCGATGCCGGAAAGCGTGCGAATCACCTTGTTCGAACGCGTGGCGGCAGCGGTCGGCAATCTGATGTCGGACGTTTTGCGGACCGCTTCGGGCAAGGTCGCAGTCAGCCCGATGATCGCTGCCCTCGCCACGGGCGTTGCGCGCCTTGCTGATGCGCGTGAGGAATTGTTGGCCGGCAAGACCCGCGAGCAATCCCAGACCTTGCGCGCGCACTTCATCGCAATGGGCGCGCCGCCTGCGCTGGCTGGCCGCGTAGCGGATCTGTTCGATTATGATGGCGCGGTGGGCATTGCCCGGCTGGCTCTCGATACCGATGTTGAACCGACGCGGCTGACCCATGCCTTTACCGATGTCGGCGGGCGCTTGGGTCTCGATTGGGCGCAGGCGACGGCGGCGCATATGAGCCCGTCGGATGTGTGGGAGCGCTTGCTGGTTGATGGGCTGGCGCGCGATTTCCAGCAGATGCGGCTCGATTTCCTGCGCCGCTTGCTGACGCGCAAGGGCGCCAAGGATGATCCAGCCGCCGCGGTCGCCGAGTGGGCCGACGCCAACGCCGGTAGCCTTGCGCAGATGCTGAGCCTGATAACGCGGGCACAAAGCCGCCCTCCGGTCGTGCCCGCTATGCTCGCGCAGATTGCCTCGCAGGCACGCAATGTGCTTGATCGATAGCAAATATGTGAGCCTCAAACGCCGCTATCATCCTTGACGAGTGCGGCGTTTGGGGCGAACCACGAGCGCCGGGATACTAGAGGGGAAGCCAAGTGGATCACGCCGATGTGGTGATTGTGGGAACCGGCCATGGCGGCGCTCAGGCTGGGATTGCCTTGCGCCAGCAGGGCTTTGAAGGCTCTATCATGATGGTGGGGCGCGATACCGCGCCGCCCTATGAACGCCCGCCTTTGTCAAAGGAATATCTGGCCGGCGACAAAGCCTTTGAACGCATCATGATCCGCCCGGAGAAATTCTGGGCCGACAAGGCGATTGGGCTGAGGCTGGGGTCAGGCGTAACCGCAATTGATGCGCAGGGCCACGTCATCAAACTCTCTGATGGCAGCCAGATCGGTTACAACAAACTGATCTGGTCAGGCGGCGGCGATCCGCGCCGGATGCCATGCCCCGGCGGCAATCTCAAACACGTCTTCTATGTCCGCGACAAGGGCGACGCCGATGCGATGATGGCCGCGCTCGCCGCCGGATCGCGCCGCGCCGTGGTGATCGGAGGCGGCTATATCGGGCTCGAGGCAGCCGCCGTGCTGCGCAAGCTCGGCTGCGAAGTGGTGCTGGTCGAAATGCTGCCCCGCCTGCTGGCGCGTGTGGCGGGCGAGGAACTCTCCACCTTCTACGCCGAGGAGCACCGCCGTCAGGGCGTTGATGTGCGCTTGTCCTGCGCCGTCAGCGAAATCCTCGATGATGGCATGGGCAGGGCAGCGGGCGTTGCGCTCGACGATGGCACCCGCTTGGCATGCGATATGGTGGTGGTGGGCATCGGCATTGTGCCTGCGGTCGGGCCGTTGATTGCGGCGGGTGCGGCAGGATCGAACGGGGTCGATGTTGATGAATTCTGCCGCACGACGCTTGATGATGTCTATGCCATCGGCGATTGCGCGGCCCATGCCAATCCCTTTGCCGATGGCGCGGTGATCCGTTTGGAATCGGTGCAGAACGCGCATGATATGGCCAACACCGTGGCACGCGCGATCATGGGGGAGCCGGAACCCTATCACGCTCTGCCGTGGTTCTGGTCAAACCAGTATGATCTGAAACTGCAAACCGCAGGGCTGAACCTCGGCTATGACGAGACTGTGCTGCGCGGCGATCCGGAAAGCCGTAAGTTCACCGTGGTTTATCTCAAGGACGGCAAGCCCATCGCCTTCGACTGTGTGAACACGATGAAGGACTATGTGCAGGGCCGCAAGCTGCTGGAGAGCGGTGTGGGCAAGGTCGATCCGGCCGTGCTGGCCGATCCGGATATGCCGCTGAAAGACCTGATGTGACCGCGCGCCCGCTTTGCCGGAGGCAAAGCGGGCGGACGTGGCCGCTGGCGGGAGCCCCCACCCCCTTAGCCCCCTCCCCGAGGGGAGGGGCAAGGTTCCAATCGCGCAAGCGCCCATTCAGCCGCCTCGGCCACCACCGGATCGGGATCATGGAGCAGCCCGCGCACATGCTCGGCCAGCGCCGGGTTGCCGCTGTTGCCGGCGGCATAGAGGCAATTGCGCACAAAACGATTCCGCCCGATCCGCTTGATCGGAGAGCCTGAAAACAGCGCCCGGAAGCCTGCATCATCAAGGCTGAGCAATTCCGCCAGACGCGGCGCAACCAGTTCGGCGCGCGGCAGGAACTCTTTCATCGCGCTCGCGGCGGAGGCAAATTTGTTCCACGGGCAGACCGCCAGACAATCATCGCAGCCATAGATGCGGTTGCCGAGCCCTTCGCGCAATTCTGGCGAGACAGGCCCCTTATGCTCGATGGTCAGATAGGAAATGCACCGCCTTGCATCCAGTTGGTAAGGCGCAGGGAAAGCATCGGTCGGGCAGGCATCAAGGCACGCGCGGCAGCTGCCGCATTGGTCGCGCTGGGGCGCGGACGGCTGCAATTCGAGCGTGGTGTAGATCGCGCCCAGAAACAGCCAACTGCCATGCGCCGTGCTGACAAGGTTGGTGTGTTTGCCCTGCCAGCCCAGCCCCGCGGCCTCGCCCAGCGGCTTTTCCATCACCGGCGCGGTGTCAACGAAGACTTTCACCTCGGCCCCCGGCACCTCGGCCACCAGCCAGCGCGCGAGCGCTTTGAGGCGTTTCTTCACCACATCGTGATAGTCGCGCCCCTGCGCATAGGCCGAAATCCGGGCATGGGTGGCAGACCCTTCGAGCGCCAGCGGATCATGGCCCGGCGCATAGCTTGCCCCCAAGGCGATCACGCTCTTCGCCTCGGGCCAAAGCCCTTGGGGCGAGCGGCGATGATGGAGACGCGCTGCCATCCACTCCATGCTGCCATGGTGGCCCTCGCCCAGCCATTCGTCGAGGCGGCGCGAACGCACGGGGTCTTCGCCCGCGCTCGCAATCCCGCAAGCAGCAAAGCCAAGCGCCCTCGCCTCAGCCGCAATGCGTGCCTCTAGGCCAAGTCCTGCGGGGGCGTTAACCATGCTTGAAGAGGCTCCTGTTTAGGCAGGGACGCTAAAGACGGACTTCATGGATATGGCGATCAGCGAACAATTCAAGCGCAGCGCGGATACTCGCCCGCTCGCTATCGAGGCGCATGGCCTCGTCAAGAGCTTTGACGGGACGCGCGCGGTTGATGGCGTGGACATCGCCGTGCCCGAAGGCGCGATCTACGGCATCCTCGGGCCCAATGGGGCGGGCAAGACCACGACGCTCAGAATGCTGCTGGGGATTATTGATCCTGACGAAGGCGTGCGCCGCGTATTTGGCCATGATCGCCCGCATGAAATCGGCCGCTTGATCGGCTACCTGCCCGAAGAGCGCGGGCTGTATCCGGCGATGAAAGCGATTGAAGCGATTGCCTTCATGGGCGCTTTGCGCGGGCTGTCTTTGGAGGAAGGGCGCAAGCGCGGCATGGAAATGCTCGAACGCCACGGGCTGGCTTATGCCGCCACCCGCCAGATCCGGCAATTGTCCAAAGGCATGGCGCAGACTGTCCAATTGCTCGGCACGCTGGTGCATCGCCCGCGGCTGGTGGTGCTGGATGAGCCGTTTTCGGGCCTTGATGCAATCAATCAGGGTAAGCTTGAAGGCATGATCCGCGCGCTGGCGGATGACGGGGTGACAGTGATTTTCTCAACCCATGTGATTCACCACGCCGAACGCCTGCGCGAAGGGGTTGCGATCATTGCCGGCGGACGCGTGCCCTATGCCGGCAGCGTTGAGGCCGCGCGCGACCGGATCCCGGCGCAGGTGCGGCTGGAAACCCGCGCGCGCGAAGGCGCCTGGCTCGCCGCGATTCCGCCAGAGACGAAGCGCACTGGCGATTTCTTCCACTTCGCCTTGCCCGAAAGCGGGGTTGAACCCTTGCTGAGACAGTTGATCGAAGGCGAGGCGGGCATTCTCTCGCTGTCGATCGAACGCGCTGGTTTGCACGATGCCTTTGTCGCCATCGCAGGGGAAGCCGCCGCCCGGCAATTACAGGCCGACACGCAGAGGGCTGCTGCATGAACAATCCCGATCAGGCAATGATTGAAGCGCGCCCGCGTTTGTCCACCTTCGAAGCCGCATGGGTGATCGCCCGACGCGACTTTGTTGCCGTGTTGTTCAGCCGCGCCTTTCTGTTCTTTCTTCTGGGGCCGCTGTTTCCGGTGATTGTCGGCGCGCTGGCTGGCAGCATCGGCGGACAGGTGCAGCGCGAGGCCGTGAGCATGGAGATCGGCCTTGCCATGAGCGCTGAGGATACCGCCGCCATGCTGGCTGCCCGCGCTCAGCTGGCACAGCAACTGGGCAGCGCTCTGCCTCCGCTGGAGCCCATAGCCGAGGCGGCTGGCGATCCGGCTTTCGATGCACCGGCCTATCTTGAGGACAAGCGCGGCAACTTTGGCGTGATTGTCACCGGCACGCTCGATGCGCCCGAACTGGTCGGCACGGCTGAGGCGACCGCGCGTTGGCGCGGCCCGATAGAGCTGCTTGCCGCCACCGCGCTGCAGGCCGCACCCGCCACCTTCCCCGAATCGCGTCAGAATATCGTGGCAAGCAGCGCCGCGAGCGAGCGTTCCAACCGCATCGCCACCGCGCAAGCCGGACAATTGCTGCTGTTCCTGCTCACCATGTTGCTGGCCGGCATGGTGCTGTCCAATCTGGTTGAGGAAAAAGCCAACAAGATCATCGAAATCCTCGCCGCTGCCATCCCCATGGACGCCGTGTTTATGGGGAAGCTGTTTGCCATGCTCGGTGTCTCTTTTGTCGGGATTACGGTGTGGGGGCTGACCGGGGCTGCGCTGTGGTGGGCCGCAGGCAGCGCCGTGGCCGAAGCAGGCGTGGTGGATGTCGCCAACCTGCCCGCCCCTGCGGTGGGCTGGCCTTTGTTTGTGGCGCTCGGCATCACCTATTTCGCGATGGCCTATCTCTTGCTCGGCGCGCTGTTCCTGACAATTGGTGCGATGGCCAGCACGGTGCGCGAAGTGCAGACCTTGTCGATGCCGGTCACCATGCTGCAATTGATGGTGTTCTTTTTGGCCGCCTACACCATCACCCAGCCCGGCTCGACGCTGGAGAAGGCCGCGATCATCTTCCCGCTGTCCTCGCCCTTTGCGATGCTGGCGCGCGCGGCGATGGACGAAACCTTGTGGGTGCACGCAGCGGCGCTTGGCTGGCAAGCGCTGGCGGTGGCGGCCATCGTCAAGGCCGGGTCACAATTGTTCCGCAAACGCGTGATGAAATCGGGCAGCGCTGGCCGCACGCAAAAGCCCTTGTTCGGCAAGCGGCATACCGCGCCAGAGCCAGCCGAGTGAGCACCGGAATCAGTCCCGAAAGGCAACTGACTATTGACATCGCTGTAAGTTAGGTCAGGATGCGATTCGTGACGAGCGGCCCTGAACAACGCCGCCGGACGGGAGAGACATATGGCCACGATTGCCCCCGACAAAACCAGCGAAGCCCCGCAATGGCGCTCCTCGCCGACTGCTTACGAAGCGCTCAAAACCCATCTTGAGGCTCACCCCGAACAGCTTTTGAGCCATCCCAATCCGTGGGATGTCAGCCGTTCAGACATTTACGCTGAAGACACCTGGCAGCCGATCTTCAAGGAAATGCAGGACGCAGGCGATCTGCATTTCATCGAACACAGCCCATTTGGTCCCTATTGGGCGGTTGTCAGCCACCGCGCGATCCAGCACATCGAAGCCCTGCCCGAACTGTTCTCATCAAGCTGGGAATATGGCGGCATCACCATCCTTGACCGGCCCGAGGATGAAGACCTGCCCGAAGGCGAAGAGCGCTTCGAACTGCCGATGTTTATCGCCATGGACCGGCCTAAGCACACCGGCCAGCGCCGCACGGTCGCTCCCAAATTCACGCCTTCGGCTATGACCGCGATGGAAAGCGATATCCGCGCACGCACCGGCGAATTGCTGGATAGCCTGCCGCGCGGTGAAGTGTTCGATTGGGTGGACAAGGTCTCGATTGAACTCACCACCGGCATGCTCGCACTGCTGTTTGATTTTCCGTGGGAAGATCGCCGCCTGCTCACTTTCTGGTCGGACTGGGCGGGCGACACTGAGCTCGCCACGGTGCGCGATCTGGATGAATTCCGCCGCGGCATCCTGCGTGAAATGGCCGCCTATTTCCAGCAGCTGTGGATCCAGAAATCGCAGGATAAAGAACCCGGCGATGATCTCATCTCGATGATGATCCATTCCGACGCCATGAACCAGATGAGCCCGCAGGAATTCATGGGCAATCTGGTGCTGCTGATCGTCGGCGGCAATGACACAACCCGCAACACCATGAGCGGGATCATCCACGCGCTCGATCACTTCCCCGATCAGCGCAAATTGTTCGAGGAAAACCCCGATCTCATCCCCAATGCGGTGCAGGAATGTCTGCGTTTTCAGACGCCGCTGGCCCATATGCGCCGCACCGCCACTGATGATGCCGAAGTGTTCGGGCAAACCATCAAGAAAGGTGACAAGGTCGTGCTGTGGTATCTCGCCGCCAATCGTGACGAGGCCGTGTTCGAAAACCCGCACAAGCTGGATATCACCCGCGAGAATGCTCGCCGCCATATTGCCTTTGGCTATGGCATCCACCGCTGCGTGGGCGCACGGCTTGCCGAATTGCAGCTGCGCGTGCTTTTGGAAGAAATGCACAAGCGGCGAATGCGCGTCCATGTTGCTGGCGATGTGGAACGGGTGAAGGCCAATTTCGTCCACGGCTTCCGCAAGCTTGAGGTTGAAATCACGCAGTTCTGAGCGTGAGGGCCCGGTCCGGTTGAAACCCGGCACTGGTTTTGCGCGTAGTAGAGGTGAAGCCTTCAGCACCGGACCAACGCCTCATGCCCCTGCCTCACCTGACCCGCCGCCGCCTGCTAGCCGCCACTGGTATGGCTGTTGCCGTACCCTGGATGGCGGCATGCGGCAGCGAGGCGCAGGCCAAAAGCTTTCCGGTCACCAAATCGGATGCACAATGGCGGCGCATTCTGACCCGCGAACAATATTATGTCCTGCGCGAAGAGGGCACCGAACGCGCCTTCACCTCACCCTTGAACAAGGAAAAGCGCAAAGGCACTTTTGCCTGCGCTGGCTGCGGCAATGCGCTTTATTCCTCGGCGCACAAATATGACAGCGGCACGGGCTGGCCAAGCTTCTGGCAGGCAATAAGCCCAAAGGCTATCGGCACTTCAACCGATTACAAGATCGGCTACCCCCGCACCGAGGTGCATTGCGCGCGCTGCGGCGGGCATCTGGGGCATATTTTCGGAGACGGCCCCAAACCCACCGGAAAGCGTCACTGCATCAATGGCCTCGCGCTGACGTTCCAACCCGCTTAGGCAACCCTGTTGGGCTGCGCGGGTCCGGCCACAAGTTCAGGGGCTTGCAGGCCCGCGGCCACTTTCGCGAAGTCGCCGAGGGTGAAAGTGTCATCAAACACCACACCATAGCGCGTGCCGCGCCGCCAGCGGACTTTTGCACGGATCCCGCTCAGTTCGCGCGCGACTTCGCCGGCTTCGATGCGCAGGTTCTGATCAATCGCCAACAGAGCGTCAGATTCAATCAGCGCGCCCTGCTGTGAGAAGTTGCGCACCACTGCGCTGCTGCGCTGGGTCAGGGTGGTGAGCGTGACGGGGAATTCGAGCACAAGCCGCAACCCACGCTTGGGATAGGCGCTCGCCTCGTTGATGAGCGATCCCACGTCGACAGGCTCGGTAAAGCAGAACCCCGCCTCGTGCTCGCGCTGCCACACCGCAGTCATCGGATAGACCCCGCCTGCCGGCATATGCAATGCAAGCTGTTCTGCAGCCGGCAGAGCGTGGAACAGTCGAACGCTGATTCCTGTGTCGGACACATCGCGAATGACGCACACGAATTCGCCGACCTCACAAACCAGCTTCGCTGCGCGAATCAGCAAGGTAAAGCGCGGCGCAGTGCGTTGTTCGGCACCGTCCTGCATTTCTTCTGCAATGCGCGATCCGCTGGTCGCAAAGTCCATCGCCAAGCCGCCTTGTTGTGCGCAGCGTTCCGGCAAATCCCGGGCCGCTGACGAATGTCTCGTAACATTCCACCCCTAAGACGCGGCTGGTTAAGAGGTGGATAATCCCCTCCTATGGTAAATGAGAGGGGGTGATGGCCCCAAGCGCCGACATGCCCTGCAGATCGGCTGGTGTCACACAGCCGTTTCCCTTGCGGTCGGGAGTTTTGGCCCAAATTCATCCCCCGGATGAATTTGTGTAGCCAAAACTGGTGCGGGTGGCGGGACTCGAACCCGCACGAGCAAAGCTCAGGGGATTTTAAGTCCCCGGCGTCTACCATTCCGCCACACCCGCTTTGACCAAGCCACGCGGCGATAAGCGCGGCTGCGCCAATCGGCAATCGCTCAATTGCCGCAAACAATCAGCAACCCACGGCAAGGCGGGCCACGCGTCGCCGCGCAGCCCGCCCGAATTATGCTCGTGCAGACTTGTTTCAGTCGGCGTTGAGACGCTCGCGGATTTCCTTACCGGCCTTGAAATAAGGCACACGCTTGGCCGCCACGTCCACGGCCTCACCGGTGCGCGGGTTGCGCCCGGTGCGTGCCTCACGCTCACGCGTGGAAAAAGCACCAAAGCCGCGCAATTCCACACGGCCACCTTCGGCAAGACGCTGCGCGATTTCGCCAAAGAAGATATCGACCACCTGTTCGATTTCTTCGGCACGCAATTCTGGATTGTCCTTGTGCAGTTCCTGCAACAATTCGGATCGGATCATAATGATCTCCCGATGTCGGCCCACACTGTAAGAAGGAGGCCGCACCCGTGGCGGGTTATTCCCGCTGTTTTCCCCAAATGCCCGCGACCATGGGCTAAACCGCTATAGACGCTGCACCGCCCATCACGCAATCCCAATAACCATAAATAGACTGAAAATCGCTGCGCTTGCAGGGATTTGGCCCTGTCTATAATGCGCGGGCCATCAACCGCGTTGCATCAAATCGGCAGGATTAAGGCCAAGCTGCTTCATGCGTTCGCGGATTTCGGGCCATTCCTGCTGAAGAAACGTCTCGCGCTCAGCCGCGCGCAAGCGCTCGGCCGCGCCTTTTACCACATACATGCCGACCCCGCGCTGGACCTCGACAAGACCATCATTCTGGAACTGTTGGTAAGCCTTGGCGACAGTGAGCGGATTGGCGCCCTGTTCGGCAGCCAGCGCGCGCACGGAAGGCAGCATCGCGCCTTCGGGATATTTTCCAAGCATAATGGCCGCAGCGATCTGATCGCGCAGCTTCAAATAGACGGGCCGGTTCGGGCTCATGAGTGTGTTTGTCCCCTGACAAGGTGCTTCAGTGCCATAATACAGCCACGCAGGTCAAGGTGAAGGGACCGCGACAATCTGGTTGCAAGCGCAACAAATGCTTCACATGAGCCGCGAAGGCGCTAGGTTGCGCCGCTGTTGGCGGGCCATCACAGGCGGCGCACCTCAGGGATCCAATCAGATTATGATCGAAGGCGTTTTCTTCACATTCGGATCGGCGTTCGAAATGTGGGCATTCCGCATCGCCGCCATTGCCCTTGCCGCCTTTCTGCTGGGCGGGGTGTTTCTGGTCACTCGCCCACAGCCCGAAGTGATCGGCCATCCCAAGGGGCTGTTCCTGCTGTTCATGGCCGAAATGTGGGAGCGGTTTTCCTATTACGGGATGCGCGCGCTCCTGATCTTCTATCTGGTGCAGCACTGGCTGTTTTCCAAATCCGAAGCCTCGATCATCTACGGCGCCTACACCGCGTTGGTTTACATCACGCCAGTGGTGGGCGGCTATCTGGCGGATCGCTACATCGGGCAGCGCAAGGCCGTGCTGTTTGGCGCAGTGCTCTTGACCTTCGGCCACTTCTTCATGGCGTTTGAAGGCAGCGGCGGTCAGGATGATCCGATGATCAACGTGTTCTGGCTGGCGCTGGCGCTGATCATTGTGGGATCGGGCTTTTTGAAGGCCAATATCTCGGTGATCGTGGGCCAGCTTTACAGCCGCACCGACATCCGCCGCGATCCGGCCTATACGATTTTCTACATGGGCATCAATGTGGGCGCGGCCACCGCCTCGATCATCTGCGGCTATCTCGGGCAGACCTATGGCTGGGAATATGGCTTTGGCCTTGCTGGCTTCGGGATGCTGCTGGGCCTCGTGTTCTTTGTGCTGGGCAAGCCGCTGCTTCTGGGGCGCGGGGAGCCGAAAGACCCGGCGAAAATCGCAGGGGCTAAGGAATGGGGCATTTACGGGCTTGGCTTGGCCATGGTCGTCTTGTGCTGGACAGCGATCCAGTATCAAGCGCTGGTTGGCTATGTGCTGGGCGCTTTCGGCGGCGGGTTGGTGCTTTATGTGCTGTTCACTGCGGTTACCAAGCTGCCTGCTGAAGAGCGCAACCGCATCTTTGCCGCGATGTTCCTGATCCTGACCTCGATCGTGTTCTGGGCCTTGTTCGAACAGGCGGGCTCGTCCTTGAACCTGTTCACCGATGAATATGTCGACACCCAAGGCGTGAACGCTTCGATGTTCCAGTCGATCAACGCGATCTACATCGTGCTGCTTGCGCCGCTGTTCGCGATGGTGTGGCAAGGGCTGGGCCGCCGCGGGGCCGAGCCTTCCGCACCGCTCAAATTCGGCATGGCCGTGGTGCAGGTCGGCCTTGGCTTTCTGGTGCTGGTGTGGGGCGCAACCAGTGTGGGCATTGATGTGCCGACGCCGGTTTTGTTCATCTTCCTGATCTATCTGCTGCACACCACGGGCGAGCTGTGCCTGTCGCCGGTGGGCCTGTCGGCGATGAACCGCCTGGCGCCAGCCCATATGGCATCGCTGATCATGGGAACGTGGTTCTTTGCCTCGGCCACCGGCAATTTTGCCGCCGGGCTGATTGCCGCGGCCACGGGCGCCGAAGGGCTGGATGAAGCCGCTGGCAAGCAGGTGGTGCTTGATGTCTATTCGACTGTTGGCTGGTACGCGGTCGCGATTGGCGTGGGCGTCATGGTTATCAGCCCGCTGATCAAGAAACTGATGCATCTTGATACGCTGAAAGATGATGAGCTTGCTGGCGAGGCCGAACTGGGCGAGCCACAGGCCGCCGGATTGCAGCCCGCCACGCGCCCTGCTGAATAAGCACCGGCGCGCAAGGCAAATCGTCCAACTGTATGGACAGCCCCCCGTTTTCCCGTCACATTGCTGATCGGGACAACGGGAAGGGCAGTTAATGACGACCAATTTTGCGCGCGGCCTTGGCCTCGCGATGGCGGGCGCGTGGGCGCTCGCTGCTTGCACCACCACCAGTTCTGACAGCGGCGGCGCTCAGGCAGGAGCGGCCAGCACCAAGGCAGCCGCGCTTGCGGCCAAGGGGCCAAGGGATGATCCTTTCGCCTCGACATACGCACCCTACCCCAACATCGCGACCGCTATTCGCGGCGCGACCATCTATGATGGCAAGGGGGGGAAAATCGAAAACGGCGTCGTCTTTATGTCGGGCGGCAAGATCGTGTCGGTGGGCGGGCCGGATACGCCGATCCCCGCCGATATCGCGGTGTTCGACGGCACGGGCAAATTCGTGACACCGGGCATCATCGACATCCATTCGCACCTTGGCAATTACCCGACGCCGGGCGTGGACGCCCATTCGGACGGAAACGAGGCAACCAGCCCGACCACGCCCGATGTCTGGGCCGAACATTCGGTCTGGCCACAAGACCCGGGCTTCACCCGCGCGCTCGCCAATGGCGGGATCACGGCGTTGCAGATCCTGCCCGGTTCAGCCAACCTGATGGGTGGGCGCTCGGTCACGCTCAAGAATGTGCCCGCACGCACGGTTCAGCAGATGAAGTTTCCGGGCGCACCCTATGGTTTCAAGATGGCCTGCGGCGAAAATCCCAAGCGGGTCTATGGCGGGCGCGGGCGGATGCCTTCGACCCGGATGGGCAATTTCGCGGTCAACCGCCAGACCTGGCTTGATGCGATCGACTACGCCAACAACGAAAAGGCCCGCCGCGATCTCGCCAAGGAAACGCTGGTGGGCGTGCTGCGTGGCGAAATCCTCGTCCACAACCATTGCTACCGCGCCGATGAAATGGCGCTGGTGATGGATATGGCGAAGGAAATGGGCTACAAAGTCACCGCCTTCCACCACGCGGTTGAGGCTTACAAGATCGGTGATTTGCTGCGCGAAAACGACGTGTGCAGCGCGATCTGGGCCGATTGGTATGGCTTCAAGATGGAAGCCTATGACGGCATCATGGAAAACGCCGCCTACCTCGCGCGTGAAGGCGCCTGCGTGGTGATCCATTCCGATGACGCCAATGATATCCAGCGCCTCAATCAGGAGGCTGCCAAGGCGCAGGCCGCCGGACGCCGCATGGGCATCAACATTCCCGATGCCACAGTGATCGGCTGGATCACCCACAACCCCGCCAAGGCAATGGGTATCGGCGATGTCACCGGCAGCCTTGAAGTCGGCAAGATGGCCGATGTGGTGCTGTGGAACGGCAATCCCTTGAGCGTCTATTCGCGGCCCGAAAAGGTCTGGATCGACGGCGCGCTGATGTTTGATGCGATGAACCCCAAAACGCGGCCCGTGAGCGATTTCGAGCTTGGCCAACCCGGCGCGGGAGATGTGAAATGAGGCGGTTTGTTGCTCTTGCAGCCAGTGCTGTTGCTGTTGCTCTCGCCGCCCCTGCACTCGCACAGGATGTCTTCATCACCAACGCCCGCGTCGTGATCGGCGATGGCGGTGAACCGATCGAAGGCGGCAGCGTGCTGGTGCGCGGCGGGCGCGTGGTGGCAGCGGGCAGCGGGGTTGCGGCCCCTGCCGGTGTGCCAAGCATGGATGCGGGCGGTCGCTGGGTCACGCCCGGCCTGTTTGCAACGCTCACCTCGCTCGGCCTTGCCGATGTTGATGCGGTGGGGGAATCGAATGATGTGCGCGCGGGCGGCGCTCCTTTCAGCGCCTCGCTTGATGCCAGCCTTGCGATCAATCCCACCTCGCAGAACATCCTGGTGCATCGCGCGGCCGGGATCACCCGTGCAGCCACCACCACCTTGCCCTCAGGCTCGATCTTTGGCGGGCAGGGCGCGATCATTGATCTGGATGGCGATGCCAATGCCGTAACGCTCCCGCGCGCGTTCCAACTGGTTGATCTGTCCGAGGGCGGCGGACGGATCGCCGGCGGCAGCCGCGTGGCAGCGCAAGTCCTGCTGCGGGGCGCGCTGCGTGAGGCACAGGCGCTGTCGGGACGCAGCGGCATTCCGGCCACCACCGAAATCATCAAGGGCGACAAGGTGATGCTGGGCCGCTTTGATGCCGAAGCACTGGTTCCCGTCGTCACCGGACGCCAGAAGCTCTACGTTATGGCCGAGCGCGCCGCGGACATCCGCAGCGTTCTGGCGCTGAAGGCGGAGTTCCCGCGGCTTGATCTCGTGCTGGTGGGCGCAAGCGAAGGCTGGCTGGTGGCCGCCGAGATTGCGGCTGCCAAAGTGCCGGTGATCGCCAATGGGCTCGATGATCTGCCTGAAACCTTTCAGAAACTGGCCTCCACGCAAAGCAATATCGGGCGGATGAAGGCCGCCGGCGTAACAGTGGCGATCAACGCCGAGGCGGCGCAAAACCCACGCCGCCTGTCGCAGACAGCGGGCAATCTGGTGGCGCTGACGAAAGTTCCGGGCGCTGCCGGGCTTTCATGGGGTGAGGCCTTCGCCGCGATCAGCTCGGTTCCGGCCAGCATCAGCGGCCTTGCAGGGCGCGCAGGCGTGCTGGCTCCCGGCGCGGTGGGTGATGTCGTGATCTGGGGTGGCGATCCGCTCGAAGTCGGCAGCGCGCCTGCCAAGGTCTTCATCAGCGGCGTTGAACAAAGCCTTGAAAGCCACCAGAGTGGGCTGCGCCAGCGTTACCGCGATCTCGATGAAAGCGCCCGGCCCAAGGCGTTTGACTGGTGAGGCGCGCGCTCCCCATGGCTGCGCTGGCGCTCGCCTGTGCGCCTGCCCAAGCTCAGGATAACCCAGAACCCGGCAGTTCCGCGTGGCATTCGCAGCAACAGCTCTATCTGCTGGGGCTCACGGCTGAAGATGGCTGGCACTTTGCCCGCGGCGGCGTGCGCTGGCGCTGGCTGACCTATGCGGCGTCGGAGCAAAAGCCCACCGTGCAGGACATCGTCACTGTCCATTACGAAGGGCGGCTGCTTGATGGAACGGTGTTCGACAGTTCCTATGCGCGCGGAGAGCCTGCAACTTTCCCGCTAGGCCGCCTTGTTCCCGGCTGGCAAATTGCCATTCCTGAAATGGGGGTGGGCGAGACGATTGAAATCGCGATCCCGGCTGACCTTGCCTATGGCCCCGTCGGGCGCGGGCCGATCCCCGGCAATGCGACGCTGGTATTCAATGTGGAGTTGATCGCAATCGAGGAGTAGATTGCGGCGCGGCTTGATGCAGGAGGCAGGGATGGACGCGAGTTTGGGGTTCCTTCTGGCGGCGAATATCGCCTTTGTCGGCAGCCATTTGGCCATGTCGCACGCCCTGCGCGCACCCATGGTGAAAGCCTTGGGCGATAAGGGTTTCCAAGGGGCCTATACCCTCATCAGCTTTGCCACATTGGGCTGGGTCTATTTCGCCTTTATCGCAGCGCCCGGGGCTGATCTCGGCGGATCGGGAGAGGCGGGCTGGGTGCTCGCCACCGTCCTGA
>MEDW01000054.1 GCA_001724215.1 Erythrobacter sp. SCN 62-14
CAAAGCCAAAGCTGCGGATCTTCGAATCCATTTCGGCAACGCCTGAAAGCACCAGCACCGGGGTCTGCACCTTGGCAACGCGCAGCTTCTTCAGCACGTCATAGCCATGCATGTCAGGCAGGTTCAGATCGAGCAGAATGATGTCGTAATCATAGAGCTTGCCCAGATCGAGGCCTTCCTCGCCCAGATCGGTCGAATAGACGTTGAAGCCTTCGGTGGTGAGCATCAGCTCAATCGCCTTGGCGGTGGTCGGTTCGTCTTCGATCAACAGAACGCGCATTGCAGTCCCCTTATCTTGCCCCTTGGTAACCCCTGATTAGGAGAGGTTGCCGTGAATTAACCACGCAATGTCTGACCAAAAAAGGTTAACAAGACATTTAAGGCGTTAACACTTTTTGAGTGAGTCTCTTGCGCCACACTCGGCAAGGACCGCATCAAAGTGTGAACATAGTCCAGTCTGGCGGTTAAGGCGCCCCGGGGTAATTGCCTATGTGAGGCCGGCCAGCTTCTTTGCTCGTCGCCTTTCGGCACTGGAGCCAAGACCGATGGCTTCGCGATATTTGGCCACTGTCCGCCGGGCGAGATCAAAGCCTTCGTTCTGGAGCATTTCGGCCAGCGTCTGATCAGACAGAATGCTTTTTACATCTTCTGCATCGATCAGCGCCTTGATTCGCGCTTTGATCGCAGCCGAGGATGCCCCTTCGCCATCTGTGCCTTCCCCGGTGCGCCCCACTCCGCTGGTGAAGAAGAATTTGAGTTCAAAGGTGCCGCGCGGACAGGCGAGATATTTGTTGCTGGTGACCCGGCTGATGGTGCTTTCGTGCAGATCGACCTTCTCGGCCACCTCGCGCAGGGTAAGCGGGCGCAGGTCTGAAACCCCGCGCCGGAAGAACCCGTCCTGCTGGCGAACAATTTCAGCGGCGGTTTTGAGGATGGTGCGCTGGCGTTGATCGAGGGCGCGGATCAGCCAGTGGGCATCGGCCAGCTTCTCCTTCAGCCAGGCATTCGCCGCCGGATCGCTCGCGCCGCCCACGGCAATCTCGGTCGCATAGGAACGATTAACAACGAGGCGCGGCAGGGTTTCCTCGTTCAAGGCAATGTCCCAGCCGCCTTTCCCGTTATCGGTGACGAGAATATCGGGCACCACCGCGCTCGCGGCAGCGGGCGCAAAGGTAAGGCCGGGCTTGGGATCATAGCTGCGAAGTTCGCGCAGCATATCAGCGAAATCCTCGTCATCCACCCGGCACAGGCGTTTCAAGCGCTCCACCTCGCCGCGCGCCAGCAGTTCGAGATTGGCGATGAGCGCGGCCATGCAGGGATCATAGCGATCCGCCTCGCGCGCCTGGATAGCGATGCATTCCGCCAGATCGCGCGCCCCCACGCCAACCGGATCAAGCGATTGGACCAGCATCAGCGCGGCTTCGGCGGCGGGTTCATCAATGCCCAGATCAGCCGCAATTTCGTCCAGAGGGAAGGGCAGATAGCCCGCATCATCGAGCAGGCCGATGATGTGGTGCGCGGCGAAATTCTCCTCGGCGCTGCGGGCCAGCGCGCCGACCTGTGCCTCCAAGTGTTCGCGCAAAGTGACTTCGGCTGCCTGCCGCTCGGAAAAATCGCTGAAATCCTCGTCCCCGCCGCCCGCGCCGCCGCTGCTTGTGCCCCATTCGGCGTCCCTGAGCGAGCGTGCCCCGTCGCCGGTATCGACATCGCGGTCAAGCGCCGCGCCGCCGAGATCGAGCGGGGCATCGGCCTCACCGCGCCCGCGCATCATCAATTCATCGGCGGTGGGCGCTTCGGGCGGCAGTTCAGGCGCATCGCCGGTGGGAGCAGCCGCTACCTGCCGCACATCGCCGGCCTCAAGCAGCGGATTGGTCTCGAGCGCCTCGGCAATGAAGGTTTCGATTTCCAGATTGGACGCCGCCAGCAGCCGGATTGCCTGCTGCAATTGCGGCGTCATCACCAGCGATTGCGATTGGCGAAGATCAAGGCGAGGGCCGAGCGCCATTATCAATCGATCCGCATTTCGCTGCGCAAAATGCTGCGCGCCGCGCCAGCCCGCTCCCCCGCCCTTCCGCTCGGTATCATATCCTGAAGGGCGGAAGGGCGGGGGAGTGGGCTGGCTTGGACCCCGGTGGACCAAGACCTGCCCAAGATCATCACATCGCCCCCCACCGGAAAATCACAGCGTAAAGCTTTCGCCCAAGTAGAGCCGCCTTACGTTCTCATCCGCAACCAATTCCTGCGGGCTTCCTGCAAATAGCACTTGCCCGCCATAGATGATGCAGGCGCGATCCACGATATCGAGCGTTTCGCGCACATTGTGATCGGTGATGAGCACGCCGATGCCGCGTCCCTTCAGGTCTTTCACCAGATCGCGGATATCGCTGATCGAGAGGGGGTCGATCCCGGCGAAAGGCTCGTCCAGCAGCATGATCGAAGGCTTGGCCGCCAGCGCGCGGGCAATCTCGCAGCGCCGCCTCTCGCCGCCCGATAGTGCCATGGCAGGCGAAGCGCGCAGGCGGGTGAGGCCGAATTCATCGAGCAGGCGTCCCAATTCGCCCGCGCGGGTGGCGGCATCGGGCTCCACCAGTTCGAGCACGCATTCGATGTTCTGTTCCACCGTCATGCCGCGAAAAATGCTGGTTTCCTGCGGCAGGTATCCAAGCCCCAGCACTGCACGGCGATACATGGGAAGTTTCGTTACATCTACGCCTTCCATCAGGATGCGGCCCGAATCGGGTTTGACGAGGCCCATGATCGAATAGAAGCAGGTGGTTTTCCCCGCGCCATTGGGCCCCAGCAGGCCAAGCACCTCGCCCTTGGCCACGGTGAGCGAAATATCGGTCAGAACGCTGCGCTTGTCATAGCTTTTGGCAATTGAGATCACTTCCAGTCCATCGCCCGAAGGTGCGAGGGCGGCGGAGGTGGCCTGTGTCTCAAGAGCGTCCGTGTGCGTCATGGCGGGACATCTTTAGCAGGCTCGCCGCGCCCGCAAAGCCCCCTAAGCGGATAATATCGGCGTTTGGCAGGATTTTTGCTAGCGGCTGTGCAGTTATCCGCCGCGCGCCAAGTGTGAGCGAGAAAAGTGAAGCTTTCCGGTAGCTTGAAAGGCCTGAATTGCGTTTTGTGAAACAAAAATGCAATTTCGTTGGCGATATTGCAACAAGCCTGCTTGTTTGCGATAGTCTGTCTTTATAGGGACTCTAACCGTCGGGGAGCGGTGAGATGGCAAAAACAAGCCGGGCAAGCACGCAAACGAGCGCTAAAGGGCTCGATTGGCGGCGTTCAATAAGTGATCACGTCGCCTATGCTCTGTTGGTTTACACCGCCTTGCAGATTTTCTTTACCGTCCACGCCCTGACACAAGGCGCATCGGGCCTGTTGCCCTATGCCGCGCTGATCGTGCTGGTGGGCGGGATTATTCCCGTGCTGCGTCGGTTTGAAGCGCGCTGGCGCGACCTTGACGATGTCGAGGCGGCAAACCCTGCCTATGCGAGGGCGCATCGCCGCGATCTCACGGCGCTTTGGGCGCTGGCGATTGGTCTGCCCTTTGCTCTGACGCTGCTGTTCAAGACGGTGCTGGCCGCGCTCTGAGGCGCGGCCTTAGCTTTCCTTATCCCTGATAGCGCTCGATCGCTTCGGTAACGATCCGCGCGGCATCGGCCGCGTTACCCCACTCGCCAACCTTGACCCACTTGTTGCTTTCCAAGTCCTTGTAGTGGGTGAAGAAATGTTCGACCTGCGCCACCAGATTGGCGGGCAGATCGCTCGCTTCGGCCACATTCGAATAATGCGGCAACACGCTGTTCACCGGCACGCAGAGCAGCTTTTCATCGCCGCCCGCTTCGTCTTCCAGATTGAGCACCGCAACCGGCCGTGCGCGCACCACGCTGCCCGGCACGAAAGGCACAGGCGCAATCACCAGCGCATCGAGCGGATCGCCATCGGGGCTGAGGGTATGCGGGATAAAGCCGTAATTGGCCGGATAGCGCATCGGGGTGTGGAGGATGCGATCCACAAACACCGCGCCTGATGCCTTGTCGATTTCATACTTCACCGGCTCGCCGCCCATCGGCACTTCGATGATGATGTTGAGATCGTGGGGCGCGTTTTCGCCAGCGGGGATCTTGTCGATGTTCATGGCTGTCTCTTTGGCTTGAGGCGCCGCGTGCGGGCCGAGAGGTGACAAAAGGTGATACCCGCGCGCCCTTAATGCCTCTGGCAGGATTGCGAAAGGGGCTGCGTGGCCTTAATCGCGCCCATCATGAGCAAGAACACCCCCAAGGCCATTCGCGGCACTCAGGATATTTTCGGCACCGATGCGGAAGCTTTCGCCTTCGTGGTCGAAACCTTTGAACGCGTGCGGCGGCTTTATCGGTTTCGCCGGGTGGAAATGCCGGTGTTCGAAAAGACCGAAGTGTTTGCACGCAGCCTGGGTGAGACGACCGATGTGGTGTCGAAAGAGATGTACTCGTTCGAGGATCGCGGCGGGGATTCGCTCACCCTGCGCCCCGAATTCACGGCCGGCATTGCGCGCGCTTTTCTGACGAATGGCTGGCAGCAATATGCGCCGCTCAAGGTCGCCACGCACGGCCCGCTGTTCCGCTATGAACGCCCGCAAAAGGGCCGCTATCGCCAGTTCCACCAGATCGACGCCGAGGTGATTGGCGCTGCCGAACCGCAGGCCGATGTCGAACTGCTGGCGATGGCGGATCAGCTGATGAAGGAGTTGGGGATCAACGACGTGACCCTGCACCTCAACACGCTGGGCGATGCGGCGAGCCGCGAGGCGTGGCGGGCGGCTTTGGTGGAATATTTCCGTGGTCTGAAGGGGGAATTGTCCGAGGAATCGCAGGAGCGGCTGGAGAAGAACCCGCTGCGGATCCTCGACAGCAAGGACCCGCGCGACAAGCCGTTCCTGGCCGATGCGCCCAAGATCGATGCGTTTTTGTCGGAGGAAGCGAGCGCGTTCTTCGCAGCCGTTACCAGCGGGCTCGATGCAGCGGGGGTAAAGTGGGTGCGCGCCGAAAGCCTTGTGCGTGGGCTCGATTATTACCGCCACACCGCGTTTGAATTCATCCCCGATGAAGGCAGCGCCTCGGCCGCGGCCTTGGGCAGCCAGAGCACGGTGCTGGGCGGCGGGCGTTATGACGGTTTGATGGAGTCGCTTGGGGGTGCAGCGACACCTGCGGTCGGCTGGGCGGCGGGGATTGAGCGACTGGCGATGCTGGTGGGAGCACGGGATGAGGAGCCTGCCGACCTTATCATCGTGGTCGAAGACGATGCGCGCGTTGCCGAGGCGATCGGCCTGATCGGCGATGTCCGCAAGCGCGGCTTTACTGCCGAGCTTATCGCCTCAGGATCGCCGCGCAAGCGTTACGACAAGGCGGTGAAGCGCGGGGCCGAGGTTATCCTCTCCCTAAGGCCCGAAATGGCTCACGGTATTACCACCGACAATCTCGAAGCAGGCGTGCTAGGCGTGCTCGGAGCTTATCGTTAGCCACTCTCGTCACCCTGAACTTGTTTCAGGGTCCATTGCGCCGCTCAAGCTGCGGCCGATCCGGAGAAATGGATGCTGAAACAAGTTCAGCATGACGAGTAAGAGTAAAGCATCATGCAAATCCCCCCCGAACGCCTTGATCAGATCGCGCACCGCTTTGCGGAGCTGGAAGCGCGCATGGCGTCCGGCACGCTGGAGGGCGAGGCCTTTGTGCGCGCCAGCCGCGACTATGCGGAACTCGAACCCGTCGCCAAAATCGCGGCGCAAGTGAAAGCCGCGCGCGAGGAAATGGCGGGACTTACCGAAATGCTCGCCGACCCGGAAATGAAGGCGATGGCCGAGGAGGAACTGAGCGCCCTCAAGGAAAGCCTGCCCGATCTTGAACGCCGCCTCGCCATTGCGCTGCTGCCGCGCGATTCGGCCGATGCCAAGCCCGCCATGCTCGAAATCCGCGCTGGCACCGGCGGCGATGAGGCGGCGCTGTTCGCGGCTGATCTATACCGCATGTATGAACGCTATGCCGCTGAACAAGGCTGGCGGATCGAACCGATCAGCGTGAATGCTTCCGACATTGGCGGCTACAAGGAAGTCGTCGCCAACATCACTGGCACGGGCGTCTTTGCGAAACTCAAATTCGAAAGCGGCGTCCACCGCGTCCAGCGTGTGCCTGTCACCGAAAGCGGTGGGCGCATCCACACCTCGGCGGCGACTGTCGCGGTGCTGCCTGAGCCGGACGAGGTCGACATCGCGATTGAGGACAAAGACCTCAAGATTGATGTTTACAGGGCGAGCGGCGCAGGCGGTCAGCATGTCAACACCACCGATTCGGCGGTGCGCATCACGCACTTGCCCACTGGCACAGTCGTCACCTGTCAGGACGGGCGCAGCCAGCACAAGAACAAGGAAAAGGCGATGCAGGTGCTGCGCACGCGTCTTTATGATGCGCAGCGCGAAGCCACCCAGGGCGCCGAGGCCGAGGCGCGCAAGGCCATGGTCGGCAGCGGGGATCGTTCCGAACGCATCCGCACCTATAATTTCCCGCAAGGCCGCGTCACCGATCACCGCATTGGCTTGACGCTGCACAAGCTGGAGGAAGTGCTGGCAGGCACTGGGCTTGTTGAATTGATCGATGCGCTGATCGCCGAGGACGAAGGCAAGCGGCTCGCAGCGCTTTCCGAGTGATGACTGTTGGTGAGGCCATCCGC
Source organism: Erythrobacter sp. SCN 62-14 (assembly GCA_001724215.1). Taxonomy (GTDB): domain Bacteria; phylum Pseudomonadota; class Alphaproteobacteria; order Sphingomonadales; family Sphingomonadaceae; genus Erythrobacter. The sequence continues at coordinate 6,706 of MEDW01000054.1, forward strand.
GCCGCTGCCGAGCACCTCGCGCCCACCAGCGACACCGCGCGGCTGGATGCCGAATTGTTGATGGCTCATGCGCTGGGGATGAACCGCTCGGATATGCTGCTCAAGGCGATGCGCGAGCCAGCGCCGGAGAGTTTCCCGGCGCTGGTGGGGCGGCGCGCTGCGCATGAACCCGTCGCCTATATTACAGGCGAGGCTGAATTCTACGGCCTGACGCTGGCGGTCACGCCCGCCACCCTTATCCCGCGCAGCGACAGCGAGACGCTGGTCGAGGCCGCTCTGCAATCGGTGGGCGATTCTGGCCGGGCGCTCGATCTCGGCACGGGTTCGGGCGCGCTGCTTTTGGCGGTGCTGGCAAATTGCAGCGGCTGGCAGGGCATTGGCGTAGATGCGTCGGCGGACGCGCTGGCGGTGGCGGTGCGTAACGCTGCCTCGCTTGGTTTGGTGCAGCGCAGCCAATGGCTGGTGCGCAATTGGCACGAAGCTGGGTGGAGCGATGATCTTGGCACGTTTGATCTCCTCCTGTGCAACCCGCCCTATGTCGAGGCTGCCGCCGAACTTGAACCGCAGGTGAGTGCATGGGAGCCCGCCAGCGCGCTGTTTGCCGGGTCTGCGGGGCTGGACGATTACCTTGTGCTGATCCCGCAACTTCGCGCGCTGATGAACCCGCAGGCTGCCGCGATTCTTGAAATCGGTGCGAATCAAGGTGATGCGGTTGCCGCGATTGCTGAGGCTGCTGGTTTTGCCTGCACGCTGCGCCGCGATCTGGCTGGCAGGGCGCGCGCATTGATCTTGCAGGCATGAAATTCAGCGAGGGGCTTGGCAAACGCTGCGCGCGGCGCTAACCCCGAATCAGGACAGACGACTTGCGAAGGGCGCAAATCGCTGAACCAAGCTCCAAAACTCAGCTGATCGGCCGCACGGGTCACGCCCAAGGTCGCAGCGGCGCGGAGTGCGCCGGTCGCTTTTGCAACAAAGCGACATTGCGCGAGAACAAGGGGTCTGTGGGCCGCGAACGATTAGTTTTCGCATCGCCGGTCACTGATGAGGAACCGCTTCCTTGAATAACAACCGCAATAATCGCCGCCGTGGTCGCGGCAATCGCAATCAGGCTGGCAACGGCAATCAGGTGAACCGGATTGACAGTCGGGCGCGCGGCAATGCTCCGCAATTGCTCGATAAATACAAGAAACTCGCGCAGGATGCCCAGCACAATGGCGACCGCGTGCAGATGGAATATTACCTGCAATTTGCCGATCACTATTTCCGCGTGATCGCCGATAACAAGGCACGTCAGGAAGAAGCGCGCGGCCGCCGCTTTGAAGAGCGCGAGCAGCAAGGTGATGACAGCGACAGCGATGGCGGGGACGATTTCGAGTTTGACCGTCCGCGCCGGTCTGAACGCGGCGCTCGTGCGCGCAGCGACGATCAGCAGACTGCCTCGGGCGAGGAAGGCGAATTGGCTTCCGAAGGCGAGCAGGGCAACGAAGGGGAGCCTTTCCTCGGTGATCCGGCAGAAGATGCCGCTGCTGCTGCCGATGCTGCAGCCGAGCGCGCTTCGGCCCGCCGCACCCGTCAGCGCAAGCCGCGCGAGGACGGCGGCGAGAAACGCGCCGCGCGGGCTCCGCGTGCTGAACGCAACGAAAAACCGCGCCGCAAGCCGCGCAAGACCGAGGACGCCGATGAAGCGCCTGCCGGGATCGATTCGGCGGTGCTTCCGCCTTCGTTGCGGGCCGAATCTGCAGGCGATAGCGACGGCAATCTCGAAGCGGTCGGCTAAATCCACACCTTGGGGCAATCCCCGCAGGGCAGGGCGTGATGGCCAATCATCTGCACAAGCTGCCTGACACGATGCAACGCTGGCCGAGCCTGAGCGCGCTGCTGCTTGGGTTGATCGCGGCCTGCGCTTTTCCGCCGCTGCACCTGTGGCCGCTGGGGCTGGCGGCGCTGGCGGGGTTTGTCTGGCTTATCCATGATGCGCCGACATGGCGGGCGGCGCTAGCGCGGGGTTGGCTGTTTGGCTGGGCCCATCTGACGCTGGCGAACAACTGGATCGCGACTGCTTTCACATTTCAGGAAGAAATGCCCGCCGCGCTCGGCTGGGCCGCCGTACCGCTGCTTTGTGTCTATCTGGCGGTCTATCCGGCGCTGGCTGCCGTGGCGGCGCATCTGCTTGCCCGGCGCGCGCCCCTGTGGGCCTTTGGGCTGGTGCTGGCAGGCGCTTGGATCGTCACCGAGTGGATGCGCGGCTGGGTGTTCACCGGATACCCCTGGCCGCCCCTGGGGTTGATGCTGCTGGGGACATGGGATGCGCCGGGCATCGCGCGGTTTCTGCCATGGCTGGGGACCTACGCACTGTCCGGTCTGGCCCTGCTGTTTGGGGCGATCATTGCCAATGGGATTGTGCGGCGCGAGCACTTGGTCGGATGGATCGGGTTCGCGGCACTGCTTGCCCTTTTCATGGTTCCGCCATCGGATAAGGGGGCTGACAGCGCACTCGCTTATACCCTCGTCCAGCCACTGATCCCGCAGGACGAGATCAACGACGGCTCCAAATTCGAAGAACAATTTGAGCGCATCACCCGCCTCACCGCCAAGGGCCGCGATACCTCGCGCCTTGTGCTATGGCCGGAAAGCGCCGTGCCGGATTACCTCGAAGACGGTTATCCAGAGCGTTACTATCTACAGATGACCGCGCGCGGCGATCCCGTGTATGCGCGCGAACGCATCGGCAAGGTTATAGGGGCGCAATCGACGCTGCTCACCGGCGTCGTCAATCTTGATATTGGCACAAAAGATGATGGCGTCATCGGCGCGGTCAGCGCGCGCAATTCGGTGCTGGCGCTGAATGGGGCGGGCGCAATCACCGGTCACTATGCCAAGGCGCATCTTGTGCCTTATGGCGAATATCTGCCGATGCGCGAGATACTGGGGCCGCTTGGCCTGGCGCGGCTGGTGGCAGGCACGATTGATTATGTGCCGGGACCGGGGCCGCGCACGCTGGACTTGGGCGAACACGGCAAGGCGGGCATCCAGATTTGTTATGAAATCGTGTTTTCGGGCCATGTCGTCGATCGCAAGAATCGCCCGGATTACATCTTTAATCCGTCCAATGACGGCTGGTTTGGCAGTTGGGGCCCGCCGCAGCATCTCGCACAGGCGCGGATGCGCGCGATCGAAGAGGGGCTGCCCGTGCTGCGTTCCACCACGACGGGGATCAGTGCGGTGATTGATGCCAATGGCGTGGTGCGCGCAAGCATCGCCACCGGCAAGGCCGGCGCGCTTCACGGGCTGGTTCCCGCGGCCAAGCCGCCGACATGGTTTGCGCAATGGGGCCACGCTCTCACTCTTGGCTGGGCAGCCTTGCTTGCTGCGCTGGGTCTCATCACACCAAGATTGCTTGCGCGCCGCCTTCAGCACGGCTAGGGCAGTGGGTGAAGGCCGGACATAAAGGTTTCCTTATATCTGCATAAGGTTGCTTATCTGGTGCAACATCCATCCTCACGGAGGCTCCCTTGCGCGCAAATTACCTGTTCACTTCCGAAAGCGTTTCTGAAGGCCACCCCGACAAGGTGGCAGACCAGATTTCCGATGCGATTGTTGATCTGTTCCTGTCGAAAGACCCAGAAGCGCGCATCGCCTGCGAAACGCTGACCACCACAGATCTGGTGGTGCTGGCGGGTGAAATCCGTTGCAAGGGCGTCTATGAATATGGCCGCGAAGAGTGGAAGGATAACGACTACTGGGCGCCGGGTGCCAAGGAAGAAATCGAACAGGTGGTGCGCGCCACAGTGAAGCGCATCGGCTATGAACAGAAGGGTTTCCACTGGGAAACCTTTGAATTCATCAACCGCCTGCACGGCCAGTCCGCTGAAATCGCGCAAGGCGTGGATGCGTCCGACAATAAGGACGAAGGCGCAGGCGATCAGGGCATCATGTTCGGCTATGCCACGGATGAAACTCCGGGGCTGATGCCGGCAACGCTTTACTACAGCCACAAAATTTTGGAGCGCATGGCCGCCGATCGCCATTCGGGCAAGGCGCCCTTCCTGGAGCCTGACGCCAAGAGCCAAGTGACCTTGCGCTATGAAGGCTCGCTGCCGGTTGCGGCGACCGCGATTGTCGTCTCCACCCAGCACAAGCGCGGCTATTGCCTGACGGGCGACCACGCAGACCCTGCAAAATATGCCGAGCTTGAAGCCTATGTGAAGAAGGTCGTGTCCGATGTGATCCCGCCGGTCCTGCTGCGCGAAACCAAGTATTACATCAACCCAACAGGCGCCTTTGAAATCGGCGGGCCCGATGGTGATGCCGGGCTTACCGGCCGCAAGATCATCGTCGACACCTATGGCGGTGCGGCCCCGCATGGCGGCGGCGCGTTCAGCGGCAAGGACCCGACCAAGGTTGATCGCAGCGCCGCCTACATCACTCGCTATCTGGCGAAGAACGTGGTCGCCGCTGGCCTTGCCACGCGCTGCACCATCCAGATTGCCTATGCGATCGGCGTGTCAGAACCGCTCTCGCTTTATGTCGACACGCACGAGACCGGCACTGTTGGCGATGACAAGATCGAACAGGCGATCCTCGGCATTGCCAAGCTCGGCGGGTTGACCCCGCGCAGCATCCGCACGCATCTGGGCCTCAACAAGCCGATCTATCAGCCGAGCGCTGCCTATGGCCACTTTGGCCGCGATGCGGACGGCGATTTCTTCCCGTGGGAGCGCCTCGATCTGGTCGATGATCTCAAGGCTGCGCTGGCTTAATTCAGGCTGCGCTCACGCGCGGTGCAAACCACCCGCCCCGCCTCCCCACCCGGCCACCAATAATGCCATTATTCTATGGTGGCCGGGTGGGGATGGTCTGAGACTCATGATCAAACATCGTCTTGCCCCAGCATCGGCGAGGGCCGGTCGAGCGCCAGTTCAGCATCGGAGAAAGTGAAGGGGCTGCGCACGCCTGCCATCCCGCCAAGCTCCACCCGCAAGCCCCGCGCGATCACTTGGCTGTCGGCAAACACCTCGTCCAGCCGGTTGATTGGCCCCGCCGGAACCCCTGCTGCATGGCAGGCATCGAGCAGGGCCTGCTTGCTCCACCCCGCTGTGGCAGCCGCGATCTCGGCATCGAGCGCGCCAGCATTGGCGGTGCGCGCGGCGTTGGTGGCAAAGCGTTCATCGCTCACCAGCGCGCCAAGGCCAAGCACCTCCATCAGCTTGGCAAACAGCCGATCATTGGCGGGCGCAAGGATGACATGGCCATCGGCCACCGCAAACACCCCATAGGGCGCAACCTGAGCATGGGCATTACCCATGCGCGGCGGGTTTTCGCCGGTGGTGAAGTAATAGCTTGCTTGGTTGGCGAGCAGGGCAACCGAGGAATCAAGCAGGCTGAGATCAACCTGCTGCCCCTTGCCAGTGCGATGCCGCATCAGCAGCGCCGCCTGAACGGCATTGGCGGCCCAGATGCCGGTGGACAGGTCCGAGATTGAAACGCCCATCTTCACCGGGTGGCCTTCTGGCTCGCCGGTCAGGGACATCAGCCCGCTCATACCTTGCGCGACGAAATCATAGCCCGCCTCGCTTGCGCGCGGCCCGGTCTGGCCGAAGCCGGTGATCGAGCAATAGACAAGGGCGGGATTGGCCGCAGCAAGAGCGCGGTAATCGAGGCCATACTTCGCCAATGCGCCGGTCTTGAAATTTTCGATCACCACATCGGCGCCCGCCGCCAGCGCTTTCACCTGCGCAAGATCTTCGGACATTGTAAAATCGGCGATGATCGAGCGCTTGCCCCGGTTGCAGGCGTGGTAATAGGCGGCTTCGCGGTGGACCTTCCCGCTGGCATCGACGCGCTCGACCCATGGCGGCCCCCATGCCCGTGTGCCGTCGCCTTCGGGGCTTTCCACCTTGATGACATCAGCGCCCAGATCAGCGAGGATTTGCCCGCAGAACGGCCCCGCCAGCACGCGGGCGAGTTCCAGCACTTTCAGCCCGGCCAGCGGCGCATTGGCATTGCGCGGCGCAGTCAGCCACTCGGTCATACCGGCCCTGTCATACGGGTTTTGCCACCATCAACCACAAAACCGCCACCATCGGCACGGTGCTGATAAGGCCCCAAGTGATCCAGCGCCGTGACAGCGCGCGGTATTCGACCGGTACCTCGCCCCCGTTTTCAAACCCGCGGGCAATCCGCGCCTGTTTGATCTGGATCGGAACCAGAATGCCCAGCCAGATCAGGCCGGCCAGCACGAACAGCGCCTGACTGGCGATCAGCCAGAAATCCTCGAACAGCGGATAGCCCATCAGGATCGCCGCTCCATAGCCGCCCGCCATTGTGAGCACGATGCCGGGAATGGTGAGGCCGAAATCCGTGCCCGTCACCAGCCGTTGGCCAAAGGCAATGATGCGCGCGTCCCCGGTGCGATTGGCAAAGACCTTCCACACCGCCGTCACCGTGATGTTGCCGACCAACAGGATAACGCCCGTATAATGGACGAATAACAAGGTGTAATAGCCCGTCATGCAAGCGCGCTCAGGCGTGAGCCAGCGCCACTTCGTAATGCGCGGTGGTAAAGGCGGCGATATCGGCCTCGGTGACGCCCGGCGCCAGTTCGATCAGGCGAAACGGGCTGTTATGATCGGGTCGCTGGAACACGCCCAGATTGGTGATAATCATGTCAACAACGCCCTTGCCAGTGAGCGGCAGAGTGCAGGCGGGGATGAATTTGGGGCTGCCGTCCTTGGCCGCATGGTCCATCACGACGATGATCTTTTTGACGCCAGCGACCAGATCCATCGCGCCGCCCATGCCCTTGATCATCTTGCCGGGGATCATCCAGTTGGCGATATCGCCATTCTCGGCAACTTCCATCGCGCCGAGCACGGTGAGATCAATATGCCCGCCGCGGATCATCGCAAAGCTTGTGGCGCTGTCGAAATAGGCGGAGTGCGGCAATTCGCTGATAGTTTGCTTGCCGGCATTGATGAGGTCGGGATCGACTTCATCATCATAGGGAAAAGGACCAATGCCGAGCATCCCGTTCTCGCTTTGCAGCGTGACCACCATGCCTTCGGGGATGTGATTGGCCACCAGCGTCGGGATGCCAATGCCGAGATTGACGTAATAGCCGTCGCGCAATTCCTGCGCGGCGCGTGCGGCCATCTGATCGCGGCTCCAGCCGGTCGGCGGGGTCTTGGCGTCAGTCATGGTCATGGAGTGGGCGTCCCGGTGCTGGAGGTGGAGGGGAAAATATTGCGGATAGGAACCAGGGGCCCTCGCCGATCAGGGTTTCGAGCTTTGCGCCGACCGACGGATCGCGCAGATAGCGGAAGCGTTCGTCGAAATCGGCGCGCTCGTCGCCAGCGATCGCGACAATACAGGCGCTGCGAGCAAAGGATTCGCGCAGCGATTGCTTGCGCTGGTCATCCTGTGCAATCAGCAGCAAGACATCCTGCCCCTGCGGGTCGAGGCCGGATTGTTCGAGCGCGTTTCTCACCGCCCCGGTGACGCTGATCGAGTTTTGCGAAATCCACCCGATGATAATGCCTGCCTCTCGCAAGCTCGCCAGGGTTGCGGCGTGTTCGGGCAGGGGGGTGGGACCTGTTGGCGGCACAAAGGTGGCCCCTTCCGGATCGAGATCGATCACCACCGCAGGGCTTTGCTCTGTCAGACATGGTTTGCGCACTCCGTCCAGCGCCACCGGGTCAATCAGCAGGGCTGACATCGGCCCGGTTTCCGGATCATTTGCTGCAGCGGCTTGGTGGGCTGCAACCAGATCGAGCGTGCGCTGTGCCATGAGGGCAAAATCAGGATCAAAGCTGGTGAGTTGCAGACTGGCAAGCGGCCCAGCAACGGGCAAGGAGGCGGGTAAGCTTGGCGCCAGTGCTTGCACCGGGCTGGCGGCGGTGGCGGCGGGCTCCCTGCCAGCAAGGCGCGCAGCGCCCGCTGCCGCCGTGGCGGGTTCGTTGTCAGTGTCGCTGCTTGCAGCAACCATGACGCCGCCTGCGACCACTGGAACAAGGGCCAGGGCGCGGGCATTCAAAGTGCCCATGGCCGCAAGGATCATCGCTACTCGCCAATGGCGCAGGGTTACCACCTTGTTCGTCCTTCCGCCTCAGGCCTGCTCACGCTCGCGTTCGCGAATGGTGCGGAACTCAATCTTCTTGTTGTAAGGCGCGCCAACAATCATGCGGTTCACATAGACGCCGGGCAGGTGGATCTGATCGGGATCAAGCGCCCCTGCGGGGACGATTTCCTCAACCTCGGCAACACACATCTTGCCGCAAGTCGCAGCTGGCAGATTGAAATTGCGCGCGGTCTTGCGAAACACCAGATTGCCGGTCTCATCCGCCTTCCAGGCTTTGATGATGGCAAGATCGGCAAAGATGCCGTGTTCCAGGATATAGGTTTGCATCACACCGTTGCGATCAGGGAACTGCTTGTGCTCCTTGCCTTCTGCCACCAGCGTGCCGACGCCGGTGCGGGTGTAGAAGCCGGGAATCCCTGCGCCACCTGCGCGCATTCTTTCAGCAAGCGTGCCTTGCGGGCAGAATTCAACCTCAAGCTCGCCGCTGAGATATTGGCGTTCGAACTCTTTGTTTTCGCCCACATAGGACGAAATCATCTTTTTCACCTGGCGGGTGCGCAGCAGCTTGCCGATGCCTTCATTGTCGATACCGGCATTGTTGCTGACAAAGGTAAGGCCCTTCACACCGCTGTCGCGAATGGCATCCAGAAGACGTTCGGGCAGGCCGCATAAGCCGAAACCTCCGGCAGCGATCAGCATGTCATCGCGCAAAACATCACCAAGGGCGGCGGCGGCATCGGAGTAGAGTTTGCTCATGGCCGCCTGCCTAGTATTTGCGCCAGGTTTTCACAACACTCAGGAACGTTTGAGAGTGCAATTCGCTTGTGTTGGGGTGCGCGGAGTTGGCGCGATTGCCTCTGCGCATTTGCTGCATCGCAAAATCTTTTCCGGCGGCGAAAATGCCCACCCTTTGGGCAAATGCCTATTCAATTGGCAATAGTGTGCAAATTTTTTCACTCTTATGTCAATTCCGATGCAGTTTGCGCGAAATTTGCAACTCGATATGCGCCTTTCGCACTTGCGCAAACGCAAATTTTGCTGCAATTGCGAAAGTGCCTTTCAGGCATCCTCTCCCAAACTTTCAAAGCCCGGCCCCAGTGCCGGGCTTTTTTTGCCCGGCACAAATTAAGCGGCCTGCCGGGCTTTTTTTGCCCGGCACACTTTCTTCTGCCCTGCACAAAGGCAATGGCCCGCCGGGCTTTTTTGCTGCGCATAATCGCGATCTCAATGTGTGTTGCATCACTGCGGCAGGCCAAGTGTTTGCGCAGCCGACCCGATTGCATTCGCACAGGACCCTTCCTAGCTTGGCGATATGACCACTGATTGCGAGATTGCCCATGGCTGATGCCAACACCGCCACCACCTCCAGCAGTGTGCGTCTGCAAGTCGCTCCTGCGCGGCAGGAAGAATCGGGACAAGGTATCGCTCGCTTGCCGCGCACGGCCTTGCAGCGCCTTGGCATCACCGAAGGCGATGTGGTCGAGATCACAGGCAAACGCGTCACTGCGGCTATTGCCATGGCTGCCTACCCCGAAGATGATGCGCTCGATGTGGTGCGGCTGGATGGCCTTCAACGGGGCAATGCCGAGGCGGGATCGGGCGAACACGTCGCCATCGCCCGCGGCGAATCGCGCCCTGCAACGCGGGTGGTGTTCGCGCCTGCCATGCGCGAAATGCGTCTGCAGGGCCCGACCAATGCCTTGAAGCGCAATTTTTTCCGGCGCCCGCTGGTGGCGGGCGATCTGGTGGCGACAACCGGCCAACAGCCGGTGCAGAATATGCCGTCCGAAGTGCGCCAGTTGCTGCGCGTGCCGGCCTATGCGCTGACGCAGATCCGTCTTTCGGTGGCGGCGACGACACCCAAGGGCATCGTCCATATTGATGAAAACACCGAAGTAGAGCTGCGCACCGAATTCGAGGAACCGCGCGATGCGCGTGCCGTCGTCAATTATGATGATGTCGGCGGGATGGAAGAGACCATCCGGGCGCTTCGCGAAATGGTTGAATTGCCGCTGCGCTATCCCGAATTGTTCATCCGTCTCGGCGTCGAGCCGCCCAAGGGCGTGCTGCTGCATGGTCCGCCCGGCACCGGCAAGACGCGGCTTGCGCAGGCAGTGGCAAACGAATCGGATGCCGAATTTTTCACCATCAACGGCCCGGAAATCATGGGCTCGGGCTATGGCGAATCGGAAAAGCGCCTTCGCGAGGTGTTTGAGGAAGCCTCACGCGCTGCACCTGCAATCATCTTCATCGATGAAATCGATTCGATCGCACCCAAGCGCACGCAGGTGCCCGGCGAGGCGGAAAAGCGGCTGGTTGCGCAATTGCTCACGCTCATGGATGGGCTGGAAAAGCGCGCCAATCTGGTGGTGATTGCCGCCACCAATCGTCCCGACGCCATCGACGAGGCGCTGCGCCGTCCCGGCCGGTTCGACCGCGAAATCGTGATCGGCGTGCCCGATGAACGCGGGCGGCGCGAAATCCTTGCCATCCACACTCGTGGGATGCCGCGTGAAGAAGGCGTTGATCTCGATGAACTCGCCCGCGTAACCCACGGCTTTGTCGGCGCAGACATCGCAGCGCTCGCGCGCGAGGCCGCGATTGAGGCGGTGCGGCGGATCATGCCGCGGTTGGATCTGGATGAACGCACTATTCCGGCAGATGTGCTTGAAGACCTGTGCGTGACACGAGAGGATTTTCTCGCCGCCCTCAAGCGGGTGCAGCCCAGCGCGATGCGCGAGGTCATGGTGCAGGTGCCGGGTGTCGGATGGGACGATATCGGCGGAGTGGGCGAGGCAGTCGGCAAGCTCAAGGAAGGCATTGAACTGCCTTTGAAAAACCCCGGTGCTTTCCGCAGGCTCGGGATCCGTTCGGCCAAGGGATTTCTGCTTTATGGCCCGCCAGGGACTGGCAAAACCTTGTTGGCGAAGGCCGTGGCGAAGGAGGCCGAGGCGAATTTCATTTCGATGAAATCCTCTGACCTCCTGTCCAAATGGTATGGCGAAAGCGAGCAGCAGATCGCAAAGCTGTTTGCCCGCGCGCGTGCGGTGGCGCCTTGCGTGGTGTTTATCGACGAGATCGACAGCCTCGTGCCTGCCCGCGGCTCAGGGCAGGGCGAACCGCAGGTGACGGGCCGCGTCGTCAACACCATTCTGGCCGAAATGGATGGGCTGGAAGAACTGCAATCGGTGGTGGTGATCGGTGCGACCAATCGCCCCAATCTGATCGACCCGGCTTTGCTGCGTCCGGGGCGGTTTGATGAACTGGTTTATGTCGGAACGCCCGATAAGGCTGGCCGGGAACATATCCTGCGCATCCACACCGCCAAAATGCCGCTTGCCGCGGATGTCGATCTGGCGAGGCTTGCCGCCGAGACAGAGCGTTTCACCGGCGCGGATCTGGAAGACGTGGTGCGCCGCGCCGGCCTTTCGGCGCTACGCCGGGTGGGCGGCGAGGTCAGCGAGGTTGCGGCTGAGGATTTCTCCGCCGCGCTCAAGGATGCCCGCGCAACAGTGACGCCCGAAATGGAGGAAGAATACAAGAAGATGCGCGGCGAATTGAAAAAGCGCGCCGCCGCCGTGCAGCCGATCGGGTTTCTCTCACCCGACATGCTCACGCCCACGCGCGAGAAGAAGCACGATTGATCTGAGGGTTCATACCTCCCACCCGGCCACCACGTCATGGTCTACCATTGGTGGCCGGGTGGGGAGGCGGGGCGGGAGGTCTGCGCGCGCGTCAGCGCGCTCGAAAATCAATGCGCCGCGTCCCAGCTTGCCCCGGTGCCAATATCGACACCCAAGGGCACGCTGATCTCGACCGCTGGCAGCGCGGCATCGGCCATCACGCGGCGGATGACCGCGCTGGCCTCCTCGACGCGCTCCTCGGGCAGTTCGAACACCAATTCATCGTGCACCTGCAGCAGCATCCGCACATCATCGAGCCCGGCTTCGGCCAGTGCTGGCAGCATCCGCGCCATCGCGCGCTTGATGATATCGGCGCTGGTGCCTTGGATGGGCGCGTTGATCGCGGCGCGTTCTGATCCCTGTCGTTCGGCCTGATTCTTCGAATTGATGCGCGGGAACCATGTCTTGCGGCCGAACAGGGTTTCGGAATAGCCCTTGGCCCGCACACTTTCGAGCGTTTCCATGATATAGCGCTGGATGCCGGGGAAGCGCTGGAAATAGGTGTCGATCATGGCTTGCGCTTCTTCCGGCGCGACTTCCAGACGGGTGGCAAGGCCCCAGCGGGAAATGCCGTAGAGGATCGCAAAATTGATCGTTTTCGCCCGCGCACGGGTGTCGCGCGTCACCTCTCCGAACATTTCGGTCGCGGTGCGGGCGTGGATGTCCTCGCCATTGGCAAAGGCCTCTTTCAACGTCTCGACGCCTGCCATGTGGGCTGCCAGCCTGAGCTCGATCTGCGAATAGTCCGCCGCCAGCAGCACATTGCCAGCCTCAGGCACAAAAGCCTCACGGATCTGGCGGCCTATGGCCGTGCGCACCGGAATGTTCTGCAAGTTAGGATCGGTGGATGACAGCCGCCCGGTCTGCGCGCCGACAAGCGAATAGCTGGTGTGGACGCGGCCTGTCGCCGGATTGATTGCCTCTTGCAGCGCATCGGTGTAGGTGGATTTTAGCTTGGAGAGTTGCCGCCATTCCAGCACCAGCTTGGCAATCGGCGCGCCCTCGGCAGCGAGCCTTTCCAGCACCGAAACATCGGTCGAATATTGCCCGCTCTTGCCTTTCTTGCCGCCCTTATAGCCAAGCTTGTCGAACAGAATATCGCCCAATTGCTTAGGGCTGCCGACAGTGAATTCCTGGCCCGCGACCTCGTGAATTTCCTCTTCGAGCCTGCTGATTTCCTTTGCGAATTCTTCGGATAATTTCGCCAGCCGCGTGCGGTCAACCTTGATGCCCTCGCGCTCCATCGCGGCCACCACCGGGATCAATGGGCGGTCCACGCGCTCATAAATGCGCGTGCCGCCTTCTTCAGCCAGACGGGGTTTCAATACGCGGTAAAGCCGCAAGGTGACATCGGCATCTTCGGCGGCATATTCGGTGGCGCGATCAAGCGGCACTTCGCCAAAGCCTATCGCCTTCTTGCCCGTCCCGCACACATCCTTGAAGGCGAGCGGGGTATGGCCCAAGTGCCGCGCGGAGAGCTCGTCCATCCCGTGGCCGCCTCCCATGCCGACATCGCCCTGCCCGGCATCGAGCGCAAAGCTCATCACCATGGTATCCTCGATCGGGGCGACCATGATGCCGTTGCGGGCAAAGATGTTGAGATCATATTTGCCGTTCTGGAAGACCTTCACCACGCTGTCAGCTTCGAGCATGGGTTTGAGCGCTGCCAGCGCTGCGTCCATCGGCACCTGCTGCGGCTTTTGCGCGAACATATCATCACCGCCCCCGCCTTCATTATGGTGCGCAAGCGGGATGTAGCACGCATCATTCGGGCCGAGCGCGAGGCTCACGCCGACGAGGTCTGCGCGCATGGCATCCAAGGAGGTTGTTTCGGTATCGACCGCGACCAGCCGCGCGGCCATGGCGCGCGCCACCCATTCCTCTAGGCGCTCCAAGGTCTGGACAGTCTCGTAAAGCGTGCGGTCCACCTTGGGCGCTTCGGGCAGGGGCTGGCGGTTCTGAGCGGCTGTGCCATTCGCGCCCGCCGTGCTCGCTTTGGGCGGGTTCAAGTCGGTGGTGCGCGCCGGCGAGCCATTGCCGGTTTCGAGCCGCTTCAGGAGCGAGGTGAAGCCGTGTTTCGCAAGAAACGCCGCAAGCGGTTCGGGCGGGACAGGGCCGAGCTTCATCTCTTCGATGGGCTGGGGCAGGTCGCAATCCTCCTTCAGCGTCACCAGCACCTTGGAAAGCTCGGCATCCGCCCGACCTTCGATCAGGCGTTCCTGAAGCTTGGATTTCTTCATGGCAGGCGCGGCATCCAGCGCGGCAGTGAGCGAGCCGTGTTCGGCGATCAGCTTGCTCGCCGTCTTTGGCCCGATGCCGAAAATGCCCGGCACATTATCGACGCTGTCCCCCATCAAGGCCAGCACATCGCCGACCAGTTCCGGGCCGACACCGAATTTCTCCTCGACTTCTTCAAGGTAAATCCGCTGGCCTTTCATGGTGTCGAGCATATCAATGCGCGCGCCATCAATTTCGCCCACCAGCTGCATCAGGTCCTTGTCCGATGAAACGATGGTGACGTTCCAGCCCATGCCTTGCGCGCGGCGGGCATAGGTGGCGATGAGATCATCCGCCTCCAGCCCCGGCACTTCGATGCAGGGCAGGCTGAAAGCGCGGGTCGCATCGCGGATCAGCGGGAATTGCGGGACGAGATCTTCGGGCGGGTCGGGGCGGTTGGCCTTGTAATCGGCGTAGATTTCGTTGCGGAAACTGACCGAACCTGCATCAAGGATAACCGCAAGGTGCGTCGGCCCTTCGGCCTCATCAAGATCAGCCGCCAGCTTCCACAGCATGGTGGTGTAGCCATAGACCGCGCCCACGGGCGTTCCTTCGGGGTCCGTCAGCGGCGGCAACCGGTGATAGGCGCGGAAGATGTAGGACGATCCGTCGACGAGGTAGAGGTGCTGCTTTGGCTCAGTCATGATGCTTCGCTAGCAGGGGTGCAGGCGCGGGGGTAGAGGGCGTGAACGGTGGGATGAATTGTGGCACAAATGGGGCGGGTCTCTGTGCGACGGGTTGCATGAGGGAGCCCGTGTATCTAGTTTTCACGGCACAGTGAGCGCTCAGGCGCTGCATTGTTGTGCGCTGCTATAGTGCTGCGTGCGCGGTGTTCTTGCACGAATAAGGAGTTATCGTGATGCGTAAGATTATTCTGGCTGCTGCCATTGCCACTTCGGCCCTGACGCTTGCTGCTTGCAGCGAAACCGCCAGCGAGGCCGACACCATGGCCGATGCCATGGCGGCTGATGCAGATGCTATGGCAGACGAGGCCACGATGATGGGCGAGGACGCGATGGAAGCGACCGAAGCGACTGCTGATGAAGTCAATGAAGCTGCGGAAAAGGCTGCAGCTGATGCTGAAAAGATGATGGCGGGCGAATAAGCCCCTTGCCGCTATGACATGAGAGGGCGGCGCCACGCGGCGCTGCCCTTTTTTGTGGTTAACGCCCACCCACGCCGTAGGGCGCGCTGGTCCAGGTGCGGTTTGGATTGGTGATCATGTTCTCACGAGCGCGAGCGGCGAAACCATCGTAGAGCGCGCGGGCGATTTCCGCGATCTTGTCCTCGCGCGCAGCGCGGGTTCCTTGTCCGGTGACATAGATGGCAACCGCGATAACGCGGCCATCGGGAGTCTCGATCAGGCCAATATCGCTTGAAGTGTTGTTAAGCGAGCCGGTCTTGTGGCTGACCCGCGCATCATAAGGCATTTGTGCCGGGATGCGGCGCTTGCCCGTCACCGTCCGGCTCATCGCGCCAAGCAACACCTGACGGCTTTGCGGCGAAAGGAAATCGCCTCGATAAAGTCCCTGCAGGAACCGCACCATCGTGCGCGGCGTCGCTGCGTCGCGCGGGTCAATGCGGCTTGCCGGATCATATTCGCCATCATCGCGCACCAAGGTTGCAATGTCGCGGTTGATGCTGAAATCATTAAAGCCATGGCGGCGCATCCAGCTTGTGACTGTGGCCGGACCGCCGACCGCAGCCAGCAGAGAGTCGGTTGCAGGATTGCTCGAACGCGTGATCATGATCTCGATGAGATCAATCGCAGGCATATAATTGCCGGGGCGCACCGGGGCTTTGGGGGAAGAAAACTTGGGTGAGGCCACCGGCAGCAGCAGGGCATATTCTGATGTCAGCGAGGCCTGCCCGCGATCCACCATCTCAAGATAGGTCGCCGCCACCGCCACTTTGCTCGTTGAGGCCATCGGGAACAATTGATCGCCCAGCACCATCACTTCCTCACCCGTGGTGAGATCGACCGCAGCCACCCCAATCCGCCCGCGTGCCGGATTGGCGAGATCAGCAATGCGTGCCTCGAGACTGGTGGCGTAGAGCGTCTCCACGCTTTGCGGAGCGCGCAGCTGGGTGCCGAAAGTGCTGTCGAAGGCGGATTGCACATCATTGTCGCGGGCAACCGCTGGTGCGGCAGACAGCGCCAGCGCGGCCAGTGCAGCAGCCCCCAGGGCGAACAGGCGGTGTGCGATCATGACGAGAGGCTACCCCTTATATGCTTGCCACCCTGTTAACAGTCTGATTATGCCCTGCCCTTCTTTGAGAGCAAGGCCTGAAATGACCAATCCGGGCCCAAGCGAGGCTGGCCCGCGACCAGAGTCGCCCGCGCGTCTTGTTCAAGCGCGCAAGGGCATTGCTCGAAACAGATGCGTGGTTGGTCGATTGCTGCCTCCAGTGGCCGGAACGCCACTTGACTGCATCGGCCAAGGCGGCACTCTGCATCTTTGCTTAGTCACGCCCCCCAACCTTCATCCACAGGACAATCATGACCGCAATCAAGCCTCTGCTTCTGACCTCGCGCGCTCTGGCCACTGCCTTGCTGCTGGGCGGTTCTGCCCTTGCGCTGGCGCAGGCCGTGCCGATCATCCAGCCCGGAGCGCCGGGGCAGGACAGCCGCGTGCTCACCGCTGATGAAGCGATCAAGCTCGCCGCGGCCAGCTATTCCCCCGCTGATGTCACTTTCATGCAGGGCATGATCATGCACCACCAGCAGGCTGTTGATATGGCGGTGCTGGCCAAGGATCGCACCAACCGCGCCGAACTGGTGTCGATCGCAGGCCGGATCGAGTCCAGTCAGGCTGACGAAATCGCCTTCATGCGTGGCTGGTTGGCCGAGCGCGGCGAACCGTTCGAAATGCCGGGCATGAAGGGCCATGCGCATCACGCGCATCATTCAATGGCAGGGATGGCGAGCCCCCAGCAGATGAAAGCGCTGGCCGCGGCCAAGGGTGTGGAATTTGATCGCCAGTTTCTCACCTTGATGATTGCGCATCACGAAGGCGCGCTGATCATGGTGAAAGATCTGCTGAAAGAGCCGGGTAGTGCCGCGGATCCGGTGCTGTTCCAGTTTATCAGCGACATCGAGACCGAACAAAAGGGCGAGATTGACCGGATGGATGCGCTGCTCGCCGGATTGTCATCCGATCCGCGCGCAGGGCTCGCGGCAGGCTTTGACAACGCGGGTGAAGCGATCTGGAACCTCACCAAGGTGGCCAGCTTCCGCAAGCCTGCCGGCTTCTTCAATCCCGACAACCCTGCAGATCTGCGCCCCGCCAAGCCTGCCAAGGGTAAGAAAGCGGATGAGGCAGCAGCAGCAGATCATGCCGGGATGGATCACTCGCAGCACAAGATGCCCGGCGCAGACACGCCGGATGATGCAAGCGAGACGGGCGCAACCCCCGAGCGCGGGACCGAAGAGACACTCACCCAGTTTGCCGAACGTTCGCCGCTGCTGGATTTTGCCAACACCGACATGGCGTTTTTCAATGATGTGATGGTGGCGGGCAATTACCACGGCTTCAACATTTACAAGCTCGGTGAGAACGGCGTGCCTGCCCTGATGAGCAGCGTGGTGTGCCCAGGCGGGCAGGGCGATGTTTCGGTGGTGGGCAATCTGCTGATCATGAGCGTCGAGCAAACCCGCGGGCGGGTTGATTGCGGCCTGCAGGGCGTGGTGGGAGATGTCAGCCCCGAACGCTTCCGGGGCTTGCGTATTTTCGACATCACTGATCTGGCGCGTCCGCGTCAGGTAGGGCTTGTCCAGACTTGCCGGGGCAGTCACACCCATTCGATTGTCAGCGCTGATGATAGCAAGATCATCGTCTACAATTCGGGCACAGCGGGCATTCGCGATGGCAAGGAACTGGCTGGCTGCGTTGGCGAAGTGCCGGGCGACAGCCGCACCGCGCTGTTCCGGGTGGATGTGATTGAAATCCCGGTTGCCAACCCCGCGCTTGCACGCATTGTGAAAAGCCCGACAGTCTTTGCCGATGATGAAACCGGGGAGATTGCCGGGCTCTGGCAGGGCGGCGATCACGGCGATGGTACGCAGCGCACCAGCCGCACCGATCACTGCCACGACATCACCGTGTTCCCGTCGAAGAAGATCGCGGCAGGGGCGTGTTCGGGCAATGGCATCCTGTTCGACATCTCCGATCCCTATAATCCCAAGCGGATCGACGCGGTGTTGGATAAGGGCTTTGCCTATTGGCACTCGGCCACTTTCAACAATGATGGCACCAAGGTGATCTTCACCGATGAATGGGGCGGCGGCGGGCGTCCGCGTTGCCGGGCCTCGGACCCGATGACCTGGGGCGCGAATGCGATTTACGATATCGTTGATGGCAAGCTCGTCTTCCGCAGCTATTACAAAATGCCCGCTCCGCAAACCGACAAGGAAAATTGCGTCGCGCATAATGGCTCGATCATCCCGGTGCCGGGGCGCGATCTGTTTGTGCAAGCCTGGTATCAGGGCGGGGTGAGCGTGATGGATTTCACCAACAGCGCCAAGCCCCGCGAAATCGCTTATTTTGATCGTGGGCCCATCAGCAATGAACAATTGGTGGTGGGCGGTTATTGGTCAACCTATTGGTATAATGGCCGGATTTACGGAACCGAGATCACGCGCGGGATTGATGTCTTCGCGCTTGAACCCAGCGAATTCCTGACCGAAGCGGAAATCGCAGCGGCAGGTCAGGCAATCTATGAAGGCGATCTGTTCAACCCGCAGACACAGACTGAGGTGACTTGGCCTGCAGACGTGATCGCCAGCGTCGAGGCCAGCCGCAAGGGCGGGTAAGGCGATGGTGAGCGCCCCGGCTGAGGTGCCGGGGCAATTCCCTATTGGGGAGTTGGCCAAACAAAAAACCCCGGTGGATCGCTCCACCGGGGTTTTGTTTTGTTTGGGCCGGGCCGCCTCGGACAAAGCCTGGGGCGTCAGTCGCAGCACCGCTGCGCTGGCCGGCCTGCGGCGTGGACGAGCCAGCTTTAGCTGGCCCGCCCGCCTTGGGCTTAGAAGCCCATGCCGCCCATGCCGCCCATGTCGGGCATGGCCGGAGCCGCGGCCTTGTCTTCGGGCTTTTCGACAATCGCCGCTTCGGTGGTGATGAGCAGGCCTGCAACCGAAGCTGCGTCCTGCAGCGCGGTGCGCACCACCTTGGTGGGATCGATCACGCCGGCCTTCACCAGGTTTTCATAGGTGTCGGTCGCAGCGTTGAAGCCCTGCGTTTCGTCATTTTCGCGCAGCAGGTTGCCAGCGACAACCGCGCCATCATGCCCAGCGTTCTGGGCAATCTGCTTGATCGGCGCGGAGATCGCGCGGCGGATGATGTCGATGCCGCGGGTCTGGTCTTCGTTCGCGCCCTTGAGGCCTTCCAGAGCCTTGGTGGCGTAGAGCAGCGCCGTGCCGCCGCCCGGAACGATGCCTTCTTCAACCGCAGCGCGGGTTGCGTGCAGCGCATCATCAACGCGGTCCTTCCGCTCCTTCACCTCGACTTCGGTCGCGCCGCCAACCTTGATCACGGCCACGCCGCCAGCAAGCTTGGCGAGACGCTCTTGCAGCTTCTCGCGGTCATAATCGCTGGTGGTGTTGTCGATCTGGGTGCGGATTTCGGCCACGCGCGCCTTGATGTCGTCAGCCGAGCCGGCGCCATCGACGATGGTGGTGTTGTCCTTGTCGATCGAGACCTTCTTGGCCTGACCGAGCATACCGATGGTGACGTTTTCGAGCTTGATGCCGAGGTCTTCGGAAATCATCTCGCCCTTGGTGAGGATCGCGATGTCCTGCAGCATCGCCTTGCGGCGATCGCCGAAGCCCGGCGCCTTAACCGCTGCAACCTTGAGGCCGCCGCGCAGCTTGTTGACCACGAGGGTCGCGAGCGCTTCGCCTTCGATGTCTTCTGCAATGATCAGCAGCGGGCGGCCCGACTGCACCACCGCTTCGAGGATCGGCAGCATCGACTGGAGGTTCGACAGCTTCTTCTCGTGGATCAGGATGTAGGGGTTGTCCAGTTCCACGGTCATCTTGTCGGGGTTGGTGATGAAGTAGGGGCTGAGGTAGCCGCGGTCGAACTGCATGCCTTCGACGACATCAAGCTCGAATTCGAGGCCCTTGGCTTCCTCGACGGTGATAACGCCTTCCTTGCCGACCTTTTCCATGGCTTCGGCGATCTTCTCGCCGACTTCACGGTCGCCGTTCGCGGAGATGATGCCGACCTGCGCGATTTCTTCC
>MEDW01000055.1 GCA_001724215.1 Erythrobacter sp. SCN 62-14
GGCACGGTGTCGAGATTGGTCACCACATCGCCCCAGCCGGGCACGGCGGGGATATAGGTCGCGCCGATCTGTTCGAGCGTCTTCACCGAGCCGCCACCGCCCGTCCCGTCGATCATGCGGATGATGGGGAGCTTCAACTGGTGCGCCATCATCTCGGCCTGCACCATCTTGCGCGCGATGCCCGCATCCGCCGCCCCGCCGCGAATGGTGAAATCATCGGCGGTGGCCACGACTGGGCGGCCGCCCACCAGCGCCTTGCCGAACAGGAAGGGGGCAGGGGTGACGTGCGCGAGGTCGCCATTGGCGTCATACTTGGCCGAGCCCGCAATCTTGCCGATTTCGCGGAACGAGCCCTCGTCGCACAAAGCCGCGAGCCGCGCGCGGGCGTCCATCTTGCCCCGCCCGTGCTGGCGCGCAACCTTGTCCGCGCCGCCCATTTGTTCCGCGAGCGCCTCGCGGCGGCGCAGTTCTTCGAGTTCCTTGGCCCAGCTCATTCCCTCTCCCTTCACCTCGTCATTGCGAGGAGCCGCAGGCGACGCAGCAATCCAGAGCGTCGCGCGAACCGCTCTGGATTGCTTCGCTGACACTCGCAATGGCGAAAAGAGGGTGGCCCCTTCTCCATCCCAGCGCCATCGTCATCCCAGCGAAAGCTGGGACCTCGGGCAAAATAGAGCAATGCTTGCCGCCCTAGGCCCCAGCTTTCGCTGGGGTGACGTTTATTCGTCGGAAGGGGCAGGCACGACTGTGGCGAGCACCGCCTCGACCTGCACTTGGCTCCCCGCGCTGACGGCCAGCCCCTTGATCACCCCGTCAAACGGCGCAGTAAGCGCATGTTCCATCTTCATCGCCTCGAGCACCATGAGCCGCTGCCCAGCGGTGACGGCCTGGCCTTCGCTGACATCGACCGCGATGACCTTGCCCGGCATCGGCGCAATGATCGCGCCATCGGCGGCGCTAGCCTGGCCGGTGCCCCGCGCCGCAAAGGGCTTAAGAGCGAAGGTTTCGCCCGCCTCGTTGAGCCACACAGTCTGGCCGTCGTCGCGTTGCCGCACGCCTGCAAAAGGTTGCGCGGCGTCACCCGTCACGACTGTATTGCCGAGCATCATCGCAACCGCGCTTTGCACAGGGGCATTGAGCCGGAAGCCGGACACGGCGACCGGATGGGCGGCCACCTCACGATGGATCATCGCCTGCGCGGCTTGCGCCAAAGCCGCTTGCGACGGCGATACGGCATCGGCCCAATCAGGATTGCGCCCGATCAGGCCAGTGTCGAGCTGTGCGCTTGTGAACTCCTGCGACAACAAGGCGCGCAGCAGGAAGGGCGCGTTGGTCTTGACCGGAAACACGAGCTGCTGGCTGAGGCAATCCTCCATCCGCCAGATCGCCTGCTCGCGGGTTTCGGCATGGGTCACGATCTTGGCGATCATGGGATCGTAAAAGGGCGAGATCGCATCGCCCTGCGCCACGCCGGTCTCAATGCGGGCATAGCCATCGTCGATGGCAAACATTTCGAGCGTTCCGGTGCTCGGCAAAAACCCCTTCGCGGGGTCCTCCGCATAGAGCCGCGCCTCGATCGCGTGGCCATTGATCGACAGCTCCTCTTGGGCGAGGGGTAACGGCTCCCCGCTAGCCACGCGCAGTTGCCATTCGACCAGATCGACCCCGGTGATCTCCTCGGTGACGGGGTGTTCGACCTGAAGCCGGGTGTTCATCTCCATGAAGAAGATGTGGGTACTGCGCAGCCCCTCCGAGGCATCGGCGATGAATTCGATCGTGCCTGCGCCTTCGTAATCGACCGCTTTCGCCGCGCGCACGGCAGCAGCGCAGATCGCTTCGCGGGTGGCAGCGTCCATGCCGGGGGCAGGCGCCTCCTCGATAACCTTCTGGTGGCGGCGCTGGAGCGAGCAGTCGCGCTCGAACAGGTGAACGACTTGGCCGAAGCTGTCGCCGAACACCTGCACCTCGATATGCCGGGGCGAGGTGATCCACTTTTCGAGCAAAACCTCATCATTGCCGAAGCTCGCCTTGGCCTCGCGGCGGCAGCTTTCCAGCGCGACCACGAAATCCTCGGGCGCATCGACCTTGCGCATCCCCTTGCCGCCGCCGCCTGCGACCGCCTTGATAAGGACTGGGTAGCCAATCGCCTCGGCCTCCTTAGTAAGACGCTCCACGGATTGGTCCGAGCCGTCATAGCCCGGCGTCACCGGCACGCCTGCTGCGCGCATCAGCTGCTTGGCCGCGTCCTTCAGGCCCATGGCGCGGATGCTCGAAGGCTTCGGGCCGACCCAGATGAGCCCTGCATCAATCACGGCTTGGGCAAAGTCGGCGTTCTCCGAGAGGAAGCCATAACCCGGATGGATTGCATCTGCGCCGGTTTGCTTGGCCGCCGCGATGATCTTTTCGCCCACCAGATAGGATTCCGCTGCAGGCGAGGGGCCGATATGCACGCTCTCGTCGGCTTGGCGCACGTGCAGCGCCTTGGCATCAGCATCGGAATAGACCGCAACTGTGGCAATGCCCATGTTTCGGGCAGTGCGGATGATGCGGCAGGCGATCTCGCCGCGGTTGGCGATAAGAAGTTTGGTGATCATGCCAGCCGGATTAGTCCAGCTTTGTTGCAAAGGAAACCTTCAGCGACGCCTAAGGTTCACCCTTGCGGGCGGAAATCCGCAATGCCCCAGTCAATGCCGCCAGCGGGCATTTTTTCACGGTTGAGCACCGATGAAGCCAGCGCGCGCGCGCCATAAAGCGCCTTTTCCCAGCGCGGCACAAAGGTGCGGCTGGCCCAGGCATCGGGCCCACGCGCGCGAACCTTGCGGCCAATCGCGCCGTAGATGCGCGCAGCCGAGAGCACCGCCCAGCGGCTGCGGAAGGGCAGGTTGGCCGCGCCCACGCGGGCGGCGGCTTCGTGTTTTTCAACGAGCGCCACAAGGCGCGCGACCATTTCAGCGAGTTCCTTCCGGTGGTGCGGCTTGGTGTGCTGGCCTGGCTCGATATCCTGTTCAACCAGCCATTCGATGGGAAGGTAACAGCGCCCCGCCGCATCATCTTCCACTACATCGCGCGCGATGTTCGACAGCTGAAAAGCAAGGCCGAGATCGCACGCGCGGTCCAGCGTTTCCTGGTCCTCGGGCGAAACCCCCATGACCACTGCCATCATCACCCCGACCGCGCCTGCCACATGATAGCAATAGCGCAGCATATCGGCCTCGGTGCGCGGGCGCCAGTCCTGGGCGTCCAATTGGAAACCGGCGATGACATCGTCGGCCATCTGCTTGGTGAGGCCGACTTCGCTCGCGACCACGCCGAGGCAATCGAAGGCCGGATCACCGGTTGGCTCTCCGGCAAAGGCCAAGGCGGTAAGGCGGCGGATATGGTCAAGGCGGGTTGCAAGGTCAGATTGATCGCCCAACTCCCCTCCCATCACCTGATTATCGGCAATGTCGTCGGCTCTGCGACACCAGGCGTAAAGCAGCCACGCCCGCTCACGCGTGGTGCGATCAAACAGGCGGGCGGCGGCCGAAAAGCTTTGCGAGCCTTTCTTGATCGACAGCCGCGCATGTTCGACCAGCGCGGCGCGGGTGGCGGGATCGACCTGCATGACGGGCTCTTATAGCTCCTCGGCCTTCATGCGAAAGATCGGGGTGTGCGGCTGATAGGCGGCCATCTTGGCAAGCAATTCGTGGATCGAAGTCGCCGCGATCAGAATGTTCTGGTGGGCAGGGCGGACAAAGCCGATCGCGGCCATTTTCGCATTGAAGGCGAGGAGATCATCATAAAAGCCATAGGCGTTGAGCAGGCCCACCGGATCGGAGTGGTAGCCAAGCTGGGACCAGCTCATCGCCTCCCACAATTCATCCATCGTGCCGACGCCGCCGGGCAGGGTTACAAAGCCATCGGACAGGTCAGTGAAGCGCTGTTTTCTCTCATGCATTCCCGAAACGGTGATGAGTTCATCGCAATCATGGTTGGCGACCTCGGCGCGCACGAGGCTTTCAGGGATGATGCCAATGACCTCGCCGCCAGCATCCTTGGCGCCCTTGGCGACCGCGCCCATCAGCCCGAGCTTGCCCCCGCCATAAACGACGCCAATGGCTCGCCGCGCCAGTTCCGCGCCGACATCATAGGCAAGCTGGATATAACGCGGATCAGCCGGAGAGGCCGAACCGCAATAGACGGCAAGACGTTTCATCACTGCTATGCCTTGCGCCAATTGGCAGGGAGAGGGGCGGACATGGAGAGATGGCCTCTTTTAGTGGCAAATTTGGCCGATGCGCCTAACAGCGCGCGGCAAATCTGCAAGCCCTGTGAAGGTCTCCCGCCTGCGTGATGCAAGGCGGGAGCGTGTTTCACGCACCCACCTTCGCGAGATCCTCCAGCATGATGCCGGCCGTCGCCTTGGCGCTGCCGACGACGCCGGGGATGCCAGCACCCGGATGCGTGCCTGCGCCCACGAGATAGTAATTCTCGATCACATCATCGCGGTTGTGGCCGCGCAGGTAAGCGCTCTGCCACAGCACGGGTTCAAGGCTGAAGGCACTGCCCATGTGGGCGTTGAGATCAGCCTTGAAGTCCTTGGGCGCGTAGGAGAACTTCGTCACGATCCGGTCGTGGATATCGGGGATCAACCGGCGGCCCAGCTCGTCCAAAATCATCTTTTCAAGCTTGGGCCCGACCTCGTCCCAATTGACCGGCATCTTGCCCATGTGGCTGACGGGAACGAGCGCATAGAACGTGCTCTTGCCCGCAGGCGCCATGCCGGGATCGGTCACAGTGGGGTGGTGGAGATAGATCGCGAAATCTTCCGGCACCACGCCGTTTTTGTAGATATCGTCGAGCAAGCCTTTGTAGCGCTTGGCAAACAGGATCATGTGGTGGGGGATGCCGGGCCAGGTGCCTTCAAGACCGAAATGCACCACGAACAGCGAGGGGCTGAAGCTCTTGCGGGAAAGGCTCTTGGCCATCTTTTGCCCGCGCGGCGAGCCTGACAGCAAATCCTTATAGGAATGCATGATGTCGGCATTGCTGGCGACCGCATCAAAGCGCTGCTTAAAGCCGCTCTTGGTTTCAACCTCGCTCGCGCGCGTGCCCATGGTGTGCACCTGCACCACCGGATCGCCCACCCGCATCGTGCCGCCAAGCCGTTCAAAATGGCGCACCATGCCCGCAATCAAGCGGTTGGTGCCGCCGCGCGCCCACCACACGCCGCCGTCCTTCTCCAGCTTGTGGATCAGCGCGTAGATGCTGCTTGTGTTCATCGGATTGCCGCCGACCAGCAGCGTGTGGAAGCTCAAAGCCTCGCGCAGCTTTTCATTTTCGACATAGCTTGAAACCATGCCGTAAACCGAACGCCACGCCTGTTCCTTGATCAGGGCAGGGGCCGCTTTCAGCATCGACTTGAAATCTAGGAAGGGCTTGGTGCCCAGTTTCAGGTAGCCTTCCTTGTAAACCCGCTCGGAATATTCGAGGAAGCGCGCATAGCCTGCCACGTCCGCCGGATTGAGCTTGGCAATCTCGGCGTTCAATTGTTCTTCATCGTTCGAATAATCGAAATTCGTGCCGTCAGGCCAATTGAGCCGGTAAAACGGCATGACCTTCATCAGTTCCACATCTTCGGCAATGTCGTGGCCGGTCAGCGCCCAGAGTTCTTCGAGGCACGGCGGATCGGTGATGACGGTGGGGCCAGCATCAAAAGTGAAGCCGTCCTTTTCCCAGAAATAAGCACGCCCGCCCGGCTTGTCGCGCGCTTCGATCACAGTGGTGGCAATCCCTGCCGATTGCAGGCGGATCGCCAAGGCCATGCCGCCAAAGCCCGATCCGATCACGCAGGCGCTCTTGCCGGTATAAAGTTCGGCCATCGCCGGATCGATTCCCTTGGGAGCGCGCCCGCGAGGGTTGAGATTGAGTTTTGCATCGGCGTTCATGCCGTTTTCTCCACTTTGAGGGGTATTCCCCGCGACACCAGCGCCCGCATGGCCCGCCCGATAGCTACGGGCGGCTTGCCAGTCAGGATGCGCAGGCGATCGGGCCAGGTTGACTGGCCAGCATAGAACCGCTCGACCAACCCGCCTGACAAGGCATAGAAATGCTGGAACACCACAACCCGTTCCTCAGGTTTGGCCGCTTCGAACAGCATTCTGCTCAAAAGGCGATAGTAGCCCATGCGCCGCCAGTGCTTGCGCGCGCGCGCTTCGCAATAGCTGGCCAGCGCCTTGCCCGAGACGTCAGGCTGGCGTGCCATCAGCCGCGCGATGGCGAGTGCATTGTCGACCGCAAAGGGCAAGGTGTAGCTGGTGAGCGGGTGGGAAAACCCGCCGCGCGCGCCGGCAATGGCAACGCCGGGAAAAGCGATTTCGGCCTGAGCTGCGGCAAAATCGCCGCCGCTGATCACGGGCAGCACGCCGGTTTCCTCACCGATGACCTCGCCCTTCCACCCTTGGCGCCGCGCATAGGCAGCCACACGGGCGCGCAGCGCGTCGGCATCAAGCCGGGGGCTGTCGGCGTAATAGGTGTCCTCGATAAAGACCTCGTCATCCGACAAAGGCAGCACATAGACAAAGCGATAGGCCCCGCCATTGCCATGGGGCGCGACCTGATCCACTTGCGCATCCATGATGATGGGCCGGGTGAGGCCATGCGGCGTCTCAAGCTTGAAATGCTGGCCGAGAAACACCTGCCAGCCTCCTGTCAGCTTGGCCGAAGGGCGGAAATGGCGGCAATCCACCACGCGCGGCGCAGTGATGCGCGTGCCATCGCCCAGCGTCACCCCGTCTGCATCCAGCGCCGCCACCCGCGTTCCCAGCATCAGGCGATCGGGCGACAGATGCGTTATCAGGCCCTTGTGAAAATCCTCGCTCGACAAGGAGCAATAGGCTGTCGGCAGAGTGCGGGCATAATCGGGAAAGGCAATGTCATAACCTTCGTCCCAAAATTTCTGAGCGAAGGCCGCTAGCAAGCCTTGGCCTGCTGCCGGCAGGTCGCTGGCAAACCAACTCCAGCGGTGATTGCCGCCAAAGGTCGGCCCGTGTTCGATCAGGAGATAGCGGCAATCGGGCGCATGGCGTTCAAGTGCAAGCGCAAGCAAGCCGCCTGCAAGCCCGCCGCCCACGATCACCAGATCATGAGCAATGCGATCATCCGAGCCTTGGCTGCGGGTGACAATGGGTGAAGCAGAATCGTTCATCAGCAAGCGCGGTGTAGGCCAGCATGGCCGGGCGGGCAATGCTGGCCATGCTGTGTTTCGTCACGTGTCTCTTGCACTTGGCCGGCAGAGCCTCGGGCATGAGGCCAAGCGGGCTGGCTTTCCGATCACCCGTGTTCACTGTGCGTGGTGAGCCAGTTTACCCGGCTGGAATCCGCGTTAGGTTGCAAGGAAACAATCGTGAAGCTGCGAATTGTTGCAACAAAGCCACCATGAGGAATGCCATGATCCGATCCAACCACCACCGACTGAATGCTGTGCTGGCGCTTGCAGCAGGTGCAGTGTGCGCTCCGGTATGGGCGGAAGAGGCAGGCGACACAGCGGCCAATGAAACCCTTGCCGTTTCGGTGCAAAGCGAGCCTGGTGAGCGCCGGGCAGGCGGGCCGCCTGAAGGCATGAAATCGGTGTTTGATGACAATTGGATCAATGTTGGCATCGGCATGGGGTTGGTTCCGACCTACGGCGGATCGGATGACTATTTCCTGTTTCCCGTACCGCTGGTGACCGGGCGGCTGGCTGGCGTTGGATTTCGTCCGGCCGGCGCGGGTATGACCTTTGATGTGCTCTCACCGCAGCCGACAGTCCTGCAGCGTGACAAGAAGCCGCAATTCTCGATTGGCCCGACCTTCCGTTTCCGCGTTGATCGCGCGGTGAACCCGCGCGATGAAGTGGTGGAGGCAGCAGGCCTGCTCGACACCGCTTTTGAACTGGGCGTGGCCGGTGGTGTGACATTCCCGGGCGTGCTTAATCCCAATGATTCGCTCACCATCGGGACAGCGCTGCGCTGGGATGTGGCCGGCGCACATGGGGGGCGCGTGATCGAACCGAGCGTCTCGTACCTAACCCCGCTCAGCCTTGGTATTCTGGTGCAATGGAACGCGACCATGGAAGTGGTCGATGATGCCTTTGCGCGCTATTATTTCAACGTTTCTCCGGCGCAGAGCGCGGCCAGCGGCCTGCCGGTGTTCAACGGATCAGGCGGGATCAACCGGATTGGCACCAATGCCACAGTAGCGGTTGATCTGGACGGCAACGCCTTGAACGGCGGATTCAACATCTTCACCGTCGCAGGGTATTCGCGGATGCTCAATGATGGGGCGAGAAACCCCTTCACGGCCGTGCGCGGCAATCCCAACCAATTCCTGATCGGGCTGGGCGTGGGATACACCTTTTAATCCCGCTTGATGAAGCACGCAGAGTGGCTGCCGCTTGGTCGTGCTGTGAGGGTGCCTGCAATGCCCGGCAAGCTTGGCTTATCGGGCATTGGCTGGGCGCCGTGCGGCGCCCAGCATTTCCAGTGCGCAGATAGCGCCAGCATCGTGGCGCACTGCTATTATTTGCTGCCCATGGCCTTGGCGCCCTTGGCCCCTTCTGCGAGCTTGGGCCGGGGGGCAGGTAGCGGCGCGCTGCGATTGCCGGTTTTCAGATAGGTGTCGAACCACTCCATCATCCTGAGGTTGTAATCATACCGGCTGGCCGCGCGCTGGTTGCCGTGGCCTTCGCCCGGATAAAACACCAGCCGCAGCGGCACTGCGGGCTTGCGCGTCTTGATGTTGCGATACAGTTCCATCGATTGCGCGGGGTGGACGCGCGGGTCACTGTCGCCGTGCATGATCAGGATCGGCGTGGTTGCCTTGTCGACATGGAAGATCGGGCTGCGATCGAGCAGATGGTCCCATTCCTCCCACGGCCACTTGCGTTCGTGGACGAGATACATCTCGTTGGGGATGTCGGTGGTGCCGAATTTGGAGATGTTGTTGGAAATGCCGACGAACATCACGCTCGCGGCATATTCCGCCGAGTAATAGGTCGCCCCCCATGCGCTGGCATAGCCGCCATAAGAACCGCCGGTGATGCCGGTGCGTTTGGCATCGGTGATGCCGTCAGCCACCAGCGCGCGCTTGGCATCAACGATGTCATCGAATTCCTTGCCGCCATAATCGCCCTGATGCTGTTTGGCGAAGGCAACGCCGTATCCGGTTGATCCGCGATAATTGGGCAGGAACACGGCATAGCCATTGCCAGCGGCCACCTGCCCTGGCTTGGAATAGCCGGTCTGCCAGCCATTGCTGTCATGGGCTTCGGGCCCGCCATGGACATTCATGATGGTGGGTGCGCCGCCTTTGCGCGGCACGCCGCCGACCGGTTCAATCAGCACGCCTTCGATTTCCTGCCCGTCGCGCGCGGTGTAGCGATAGGCGCGCTGCTTGCCGAAGGTGATTTCGGAAAGCCACGGATTGTGACTGGTCCAGCGCTGGAACTGGCCACCTGCAAAGCGGAACAATTCGGTGGGGTGCTGCGGCGAGTTGGCGGCGACTACGATTTTATCGCCGCCGGCATCAATCGCGGTGAGGATCAGATCGCCCGGATCATGTTCTTCGGCCAAGGTCCCATCGGGATTGTAGATCCTGAGCCGCGACTGCACGCCCACATGAATAATTGCCGCCAAACGCCCATCAGCCAGCCACTTGGCATCAACGGCCGCCTCTGCCGCATCGGCATTGAGCGCGCGGAATTGGCCGGTTGCCACATCGACGAGATGGAGTGTGGTGGGCGCAGGATCGTGCTGATCAACAGCGGCGATCAGCGACAATTGGCGGCCATCGGGCGAAATCTCGACATCGTCAATCTTGCCCGGAGTTTCCACCACCGCACGCACCTTACCGCTGGCGAGATCGAACACGTTGACGCGCTTCGAGGTGTAGCTGTCATCCACCAGCGGGGTCGGTGCGGTTTCGATAATCGCTGCCTTGCCATCGGGCGTCAGGCGAAAGGCGCTTACATGGCCAGGCACTGCGATCTGGCTGGGGGCGCTATCGACCTCAGCGCCCACACGCGCAGCAAACATCCGCGCCATGGTGAGCTCTTCTTCATAGACCAGCGCATCAAAGCCGGCGCGGCGCTGGGTCTCGCGCTGGTCATCGCCTGCAGCATCTGCAAGCATGTAGATCGTCGCGCCGTCCGGGCTGAAGCGGTAGGCGCGCACATTGCTGCCCGCAATCCCTGCCAGCTTGCGATAGGCGCCGCCATCGACGGGCACGCCCCAGACGCTGCGCTTGTCCTCGCTTTTGGCCCATAGGAAGGTGACCATGGAGCCATCGGGCGTAAAGCCGATGCTGCCGGGGCTGATATCTTCGGGCAAGAAGTCGCGCGCCACATCGGGTGCGGTTGCAATCTTGAGCACTTGCCGGGTTGTGCCGTCCTTCTCGCCCTTGGTGACATCGGGCAGGCTGGCGGTGGTAAAGGCCACGCGGGCCCCGTCAGGCGAAACGGCAAAAGCGCCAAGCGACTGGATGCGCGCGACGTCTTCGGGGGTCATCGGGCGCGCACTGGCAGCAGTGGCGGCGAGCGAGACCGAAGCGAGCAGCGCGGCGGCAAAAAGAGGCCGGTTCATGTCTAGCAAAATCCCTTGTAGTTGGGGGCCAGCGAGGGGTTCGTGATGGCTCCCCATAACGCTCGCGCCGCGAAAGGCAAACCCGCCTGCGCGCACAGGAGGCTTGCCACTCTTGGACAGCGCGCGCATCCTCGCCAGCATGACAAGGGGGAATCGCATGAAACTCGGGATCAGGCTCTGGACAGCACTCGGCGCAGCGGCTGCGATGGTTGCAGGGGCGGTGCAGGCCGAAACTGTTGCGATCCGGGCGGGCGCGGTGCTGATGGATGCGGCTGGCGAATTGTCCGGTCCTGCCACCATTCTTGTAAGCGATGGGCGGATTGTCTCTGTCACGCCGGGCCATGCTCCAATCGAAGCGACGCGCGTGATTGATTTGTCTGCCAAAACAGTGCTGCCCGGTCTGATTGATCTGCACACCCATCTATCGGGCGATCCTTCGGGCGATTTCTGGCGTGCAGCGGTTGATCCGATCGAATGGTCCACGCTGGTTGCGGCCAAGAATGCGCGCATCACGGCGCTGGGCGGCTTTACCACGGTGCGCGATCTCGGCTCACGCAGCGATCAGGTTACGCAAAGCCTGCGCCGCGCCACCGAACAGGGCCTTGTGCCAGGCCCGCGCATCGTCACCAGCGGGCGAACCATTGCGATTGTCGGCGGGCATGGCGACACCAATGGCTTTATTGAACCGGTCAATGATGCGCTTGCTTCGGGCTACACCTGCACCGGGCCGGTGCAATGTGCCGAAATGGTGAGGAAGGCATCGAAATACGGGGTCGATCTGATCAAGATCACCGCCACTGGAGGCGTGCTGAGCCAGCAGGGGCGGGGCCTTGAGGCCCATTTCACCGATGCCGAGATGAAGGCGATTGTCGATACCGCCAATTCGCTCGGGCTGAAGGTGGCCGCCCATGCTCACGGCGCGCGCGGGATCGAGGCGGCGGCGCGCGCGGGCGTTCACACCATTGAACACGGCACCTATCTTGATGAACAGGCCGCCAAGGTCATGCGTGCGCAGGGCACCACGCTGGTTCCCACGCTGATGGCGCTGAAAGGCGTTTCAGAAGGTGTGGGGCGGCGGATCTACACTCCGGTGGTGGAGGCCAAAATCCGCGCGGTCGAACCCTATATGACAACGCTGGTTTCCCGCGCGCGCCAATATGGCGTCAAAATCGCTTTCGGCACGGATGCCGGTGTTTACCCTCACGCGCGCAACGCCGAGGAATTTGCGTTGATGGTGGCGCAAGGAATGTCGAACCGCGAGGCGCTGGCCAGTGCGACCACAGTGGCGGCGCAAATCCTTGGGCTGGAGGATGAAATTGGCCGGCTCGCGCCCGGCTATTCGGCGGATGTCATCGCGGTTGATGGCAACCCGCTCGATGATGTGCGGGTGTTGGAGAAGATAAGCTTTGTGATGGTGAGGGGCCGAGTGATTGAATAGCGCGCAATTGAATAGGCGCGCGCCCCTCGACACTGCCGCTCAAAGGTTCTAACTACGAGACTATCCCCGGGGAGCCTGCTGAGGCTGAGAGGTGGGTGTAAGCACCCCACGACCCGTCGAACCTGAACCTGTTAACACAGGCGGAGGGAGTGGGCAGGTCGCTTGGATAGATGCACCCGCGCTCTTGCTTCGCCTTTGAGGAGAGAGCGCATCATGGCCGACATCAATTCCCCTGTAGAAATCGGCGTCACCACGGGCCCCATTCGCGGCAGCCGCAAGGTCTATGTCCCGGCGCGCGCCCAAGGAAACGGGAACGCCTCTGGCATCCGCGTTGCCATGCGCGAGATTGATCTGGAAGGCGGCGAACCGAGCGTGCGGGTCTATGACACCTCCGGCCCCTACACCGACCCTGCAGTGCATATCGACATCAATGCAGGCCTTGCCCCGATCCGCCGCGACTGGATCATGGCGCGCGGCGATGTGGAGGATTACGAGGGCCGCGAAGTGAAGCCTGAGGACAACGGCCAGCTTGGCCCTGATCGGTCGGGCGGCGTCCCGCAATTCCCCAATGCGGTGAAGCGTCCCTTGCGCGCGAAAGCGGGCATGAATGTCAGCCAGATGCACTATGCCCGCCGCGGGATCATCACGCCGGAAATGGAATATGTGGCGGAACGCGAGAACTTGGGGCGCGAAATCGCCAAAGACCTTTTCCGTGATGGCGAGAGCTGGGGCGCGGAAATCCCTGATTACATCACCCCCGAATTTGTCCGCTCCGAAGTGGCACGCGGGCGCGCGATCATCCCTTCCAACATCAACCACCCCGAAAGCGAGCCGATGGCAATCGGGCGCAATTTCCTCGTCAAAATCAACGCCAATATCGGCAATTCGGCCGTGGCGTCTGACGTGGCGCAGGAAGTCGACAAGATGGTGTGGGCCACCCGCTGGGGCGCGGACACGATCATGGATCTCTCGACGGGCCGCAACATCCACGACACCCGCGAATGGATCATCCGCAATTCGCCCGTCCCCATCGGCACTGTCCCGATCTATCAGGCGCTCGAAAAGGTCGGCGGCATTGCCGAAGAGCTGACGTGGGAGATCTTCCGCGACACCCTGATCGAACAGGCAGAGCAAGGCGTCGATTATTTCACCATCCACGCCGGCGTGCGCCTTGCCTATGTGCCCCTCACCGCCAAACGCGTCACCGGGATCGTCTCACGCGGCGGATCGATCATGGCCAAGTGGTGTCTGGCCCACCACAAGGAAAGCTTCCTCTACGAACATTTCGACGAAATCACCGAGATCATGAAGGCCTATGACATCGCCTACAGCCTCGGCGATGGCCTGCGTCCCGGCGCGATTGCCGACGCTAATGACGAAGCGCAATTTGCCGAGCTTTACACCTTGGGCGAACTCACCAAGCGCGCTTGGCAGCAAGACGTGCAGGTGATGATCGAAGGGCCGGGCCACGTCCCCATGCACAAGATCAAGCAGAACATGGAAAAGCAGCTTGAAGCTTGCGGCGAGGCGCCGTTCTACACCTTGGGGCCGCTCGTCACCGATATTGCGCCGGGATATGACCACATCACCAGCGGCATCGGGGCAGCCCAGATCGGCTGGTATGGCACGGCGATGCTTTGCTACGTCACGCCCAAGGAACACCTTGGCCTGCCCGACCGCGACGATGTGAAGGTGGGGGTTGTGACCTACAAACTCGCCGCCCACGCCGCTGACTTGGCCAAGGGGCATCCGGCGGCCCAAGTGCGCGATGATGCTTTGTCGAAGGCGCGCTTTGAATTCCGCTGGCGCGATCAGTTCAACCTCAGCCTCGACCCCGATACGGCCGAACAATACCACGACCAGACGCTGCCAGCCGAAGGCGCAAAGTCGGCCCATTTCTGTTCGATGTGCGGGCCGAAATTCTGTTCCATGAAGATCACGCAGGAAGTGCGCGATTTCGCCGCCAAGCAGAACGCCGGGCCCGAAACCTTCCTCGCCGCCGGAGTGGACGCCGCCGTAGCGGAAAAGGGGATGGCCGAAATGAGCGCAAAATTCCGCGAAGTCGGCGGCCAGCTTTATGTGGGCGCAGGCGACCGCGAGCACGTTTGAGGCGGCTCATTTCCCCTCCAACCTGTCTCCGGCTCGGGAGCCGGGGCGGGTATCAGGGTTAGGTGTAAGAGCACGGGCAGAAAAGCATGTGCTCTCATCTCTTCTCAACCATTGGCAGGAAAAGGGTAGAGTGAGTTTTTTGTCCGCCTATCGCTTCGTTGCTTGAGGCGTTCCTGCTCGCCCACAGCTTGCCTAATTGAGGCGTGGGGTATCAGCCCGCCATTTCGGCCCCGTTGCGCCCGGTTTCCTTGGCATGGTCGGCGCGGGAAAGCAGGTTTGCGAGCGGCTCTCCGGCCCGCCTCTCGGCCATCCCAAAGCTGGCGGTGATGGTATGCGAGCCAGCCGGCGTGATCAGCGCGGTCGCAGACAAGCTTGCGCGCATTGCTTCTTTCCGCTCGGCAAAGAGGCAGGGGGCGATGGGGGCAGGGACGGCGAGCAGAAGCTCCTCGCCCCCAATCCGCGCCACCAGCCATCCCCTGTCCGCAAGGCTTTGCAGCATAGTTGCGACATGGGTGAGGGCAGCATCGCCGGTGTCATGACCAAAGCGATCATTGATGCACTTGAAATCATCAATATCGGCAATTGCCACTACACAGCCGGGTGATCGGCTGGCGGTGTCAGTCCATTCAGCCAGCATCGCCATGGCTGCGCGGCGGTGGCAAGGCCGGTCAGGGTAGGATCAGTTCGCTTGAAATCTATCCGAACCTGATTTATTCTATCTAGTGGATTGATTCCAACGTTTGGTGCCCGCGCCTGACGGCGGCGATGATCTAGTCGGGGTCGGCCTCCCAGACGAACGGCCGCGGGTCCTGATTATGCTCTTTGATGAAGCGATTGATGGCGGCCTGGAGATCGATGACGGAGTGGAACACGCCATTTTTCAGGCG
>MEDW01000056.1 GCA_001724215.1 Erythrobacter sp. SCN 62-14
GAAAACAACATCGCCTTCCTCGCGCCCGGCGCGCGCTACGGCTCGCGGCTCCCCATCGGCACCACCGAAGTGATCGCCAGCGCCACCGCCGAGCGGCTGCGCGCGCTCTACGAGCGCACCTATGTCCCCGCCAACACCACGCTCATCATCGTCGGTGACTATCCGCTGGCGATGATGGAGGAGAAGCTGCGCGCGCGCTTCGGCGACTGGCGCGGCGCGGCGGCGCCAGGGCGCGCGGTCTCCGGCCCGGTCGATACCGGGCGGCGCGGCGAGACCGCGATCCATCTCGACCCCGCGCTTTCGGAAAGCGTCACCCTCACCCAGATCACCCCGTGGCGCGAGCAGCCCGACAGCGAGGCGCAGCGCGACATCGAGACGCTGCGGCGCATCGGCTATGCCATCGTCAACCGCCGGCTCGCGCGGCTGGCGCGGAGCGAGGATGCTCCGTTCCGCAGCGCTGCCTACGGAACCGGCAGCCTGTTCCGCGACGCGCGGCTGACGACGCTTTCTATCTCCACGGTCGACGGCGGCTGGGAGAAGGGGATGCTCGCTGCGGTGCGCGAGATCCACGAGGCGCTGACCTACGGCTTCACCACAGCCGAGGTGGAGGAGCAGATCGCCAACTGGCGCAGCGCGCTCGAAAACGCCGTGAAGGCCGCCGAAACGCGCAGCCACGGCGTCTATGTCGCCGCCGCCTTGCAGGCGCTCGAGGACGAGCGGGCGCCGACCACGCCCGAATGGGACCTCGCCCAGTTCGAACGGCTCACCCCCGCGATCACCGCCCCGGCGGTGTGGCGCGCGATGCTCGACGACACCTCGATCTTCTTCGATCCGCTGATCCGCTTCCAGGGCCGCACGGCGCCCAAGGGCGGCGAGGTCGCCTTGCGCGAGGCCTTCGTCGAGGCGATGGAGCTGCCCATCGACGAGCCGGCCGACGGCTTCCGCACGCCTTTCGCCTACCGGATCTTCGGCCCGCCCGGCACCATCGTCTCGGACGAGAGCGAGCCCGACCTCGGCCTGCGCTTCATCCGCTTCGGCAACGGGGTGCGGCTCACGCTCAAGCAGACCACGGTGCGCGAGGACCGGGTGAGCGTCGCGCTGTCGATCGACGGGGGCGACCTCCTCAACACGCCGCGCCAGCCGCTCGCCACCGCGATGACCAGCGCGCTCGCCAGCGGCGGGCTCGGGCGGCACAGCCAGGACGAGCTCACCACCGTGCTCGCCGGGCGCAATGTCGGCATGGGGCTGACGAGCTCGGCCGACGCCTTCACCTTCTCCGCCATGACGACGCCGCGCGATCTCGAGCTGCAATTGCAGGTCATCACCGCGCTCATCACCGATCCGGGCAACCGGCGCGAGGGCGAGGAGCAATTCCGCCGCACCATCGACAATTTCTTCGCCACGATTGATGCCACCCCGGCGCGCGCGCTCAGCAACGCTGCGGGCCGGCTGATTTCCGATGGCGACCCGCGCTTCACGCTTCAGCCCAAACGCGCCTATCAGGCGCTCAATTACGCGCGGCTGATGCGTGATATTGGCGAACGGCTTGATAAGGGCGCAATCGAGATTGCCATCGTTGGCGATTTCGTCGAACGCGACGCGATTGCTGCGGTTGCGCTGACCTTGGGCGCGCTACCCCCGCGCGAGGCCGAATTTCAGCCGCGCGAGGCCGCACGCCAGCGCTCTTTCACCAGCAAACGCGGTGGGCAGGTGGTGATCCATCGCGGCGAGGCCGACCAGGCGCTGGTCCAGATGATCTGGCCCACCACCGATGACAGCGATCACGCCGAGACTCTCCGCCTCACCTTGCTTGCCCGTATAGCCCAGATCGAACTCACTGAGAGGCTGCGCGAAGAACTGGGGCAGACCTATTCGCCCAGCGCGTCGGCCAGCATGAGCCGGGTCTATCGCGGTTTCGGAACTTTCAGCCTGACTTCCACTGCTGCTGCCGATCAGGCCCTGATTGTCGAAGAGGCCATGCGCGGGCTGATTGAGGATCTGACCACAAGGCCGATCGCGGCCGATATGCTGGAACGCGCCGCGCGCCCCTTGCTGGAATCCTATGACAATGCGTTGAAGGATCTGCCCGGCTGGATTGGGCTTGCCGCGCGTGCGCAAAGCGAACCTGCGCGCCTTACGCGCCTTACCGCGGCGCCCGCGCTGATCCGGGGGATCACACCGCAAGATCTGCTGGCCACCGCGCAGACCTATCTTGCCGCGGACGCACCGCTGACTGTGATGGTCGTGCCCGAGGCCACCGCGCTCGAATTGGCCAGCGCAAAGTGACTTTGCGCGATTGCACCCAGCGCCAAGCGGGCTATAGGCGCAAAGCGTAACACGGCTCCCGCCAGCACAGGATACCTTGCCCATGAAGACCCGCATTCTAGTTCGCCTGAAGCCCGGTGTGCTCGATCCGCAGGGGCGCGCGGTGCACCATGCTCTGGAAGGGATGGGCTTTGCAGGGGTTGAGGATGTGCGCGTTGGCCGGTTGATCGAGCTTGATCTGGCAGACGGCACGGATGAGGCCACCATCACCGCGATGTGCGAGAAGCTGCTCGCTAACACGGTGATCGAGAATTTCACCATCGAGCAGGCGGAGTAAGCCGACATGGCGTTTCGCGCGGCTGTGATCACTTTCCCCGGCTCGAATTGCGACCGCGACATGGCGGTGGCGCTGGAAAGCGTCAGCGGTGCGGCAGCGCTGCGCGTGTGGCACGGGGATGCCGCCCTTCCTGATCGCCTCGACTTCATCGCGTTGCCCGGTGGGTTTTCCTACGGCGATTACCTGCGCTCGGGCGCCATGGCGGCCAAAAGCCCGATCATGCGCGCGGTGGTGGATGCCGCAAGCCGCGGCGTGCCGGTGCTGGGCGTGTGCAACGGGTTTCAGGTGCTGACCGAAGCGGGTCTCTTGCCAGGCGCCTTGATGCGCAATGCAGGCCAGCGCTTTATCTGCCGCACAGTGGGCCTCGAAGTGGCCAACACCTCATCGCTGTTCACCCATTCCTACACCCGCGGCGACACCCTGCGCATTCCTGTAGCGCACCACGATGGCAATTACTTCGCTGATCAGGCAACGCTCGACGCGCTCGAAGCGGAAGACCGCATTGCCTTTCGCTACAGCGAGGCAGTCAACGGTTCGGCGCGCGACATCGCCGGGGTCCTGAGCGCCAATGGCCGGGTGCTCGGCATGATGCCGCACCCCGAACGGGCGATTGAACCGGCCGCCGATCCGGCGCTGGGCGGAGCAGATGGACGGCGATTGTTCGAAAATGTCATTGCAGCCCTTGCCAAAGCCTGAGCGCAATGGTGGTGATCAGGCTCTGAGGCGGGGCGAAGCGTTGAACAGTTTGCGCGCGTCCTCGCGCGTCATCGGGCGGCCGAAATAAAACCCCTGAATCTTGTCGCATCCCAGATTGCGGACCATTTCCACTTCTTCAAGCGTCTCCACCCCTTCGGCGGTGGTTGTCATGTCGAGGCTTTTTGCCATCGCCACCACAGCGTTGATAATGGCAAGGCTTTCTGCCGCCCCTTGTGCTGCGCCTTGCACGAAGGTGCGATCCACCTTGATGGTGGAGAACCTGAGCTTGCGCAGATAGCCGAGAGAAGAATAGCCGGTGCCGAAATCATCCAGCGCCACCGAGCAACCCAGTGCCATAACCTGCTCCAAAGCATTGCGGGCGACGCTCGCATCGCGCAGGAAAATGCTTTCCGTCACTTCAATTTCGAGCCGTTCCGGGCGCAGGCCCGTCTGGGCCAGCACTTCGACAATATGTTTGTGGAAATCCGGTTCGAGCAATTGTTCGGGCGAAACGTTGACGTTGATCTTGACCTCGTCGGGCCATTGGCGCGCTTCTTCGCAGGCCTTGCGCATCACCCATTGGCCAATCGGCACGATCAGGCGCGTGTCTTCGGCCAGTGGGATAAATTTGCCCGGACTGACAAAGCCATGTTCGGCGCTGTTCCAGCGCACCAGAGCTTCAAAACTGACGACATTCTGGCTGCGCGCATCAACCACGGGTTGATAATGCAGCGCCATCTCATCGCGCCCCAGAGCCTTGCGCAACGACACCTCAAGCTGGCGACGTTCCTCGGCTGAGGCGTGGAGCATTGGCTCAAAGCCGCAATGCTCGCCGCCGCCTGCATCCTTGGCCTGATAAAGCGCAAGGTCAGCGTTGCGCATCAATTCCTCGACACTGGTGCCATCCTTGGGGCCGAGTGCTGATCCGACGCTGGCGCCAACATAAAGCGTGTGCTGATCGACCTGATAGGGTTCAGACAGGCGCTCAATCACCCGTTCAGCCAGATCGCGCACCACCGCACGTTTGCTGGCATCGCGAATGACAATAGCGAACTCGTCGCCGCCCAATCGCCCACACAAGTGACTGTCGCCCATCAGTGCCTGAAGCCGGGCGGAAACCTGCGCCAGCAACTTGTCACCAGTCATGTGGCCAAGCGAATCGTTGACGGATTTGAAACGATCCAGATCCACCATCAAGAGCGCGCATTGCCCCCGCCATTGTTCGGCATAGCGCAGCGCATCGCCCAGCGCTTCTGTCACCTGCAGCCGATTGGGCAGCGCGGTCAGCGTGTCGTAACGAGCCAGATAGGCGATCTTTTCAGAAGACTTGCGCTGTTCGGTGACATCCGAACCAACCCCGCGAAAGCCGTTGAATTTGCCATCCTCACCGCGCATCGGCGTGCCGGACAATTCCCACCAGCGTTCCTCGCCGCGGATAGAAACCTGCACCACCATGTTCGAGAAATTTTCCCGTGCGCGCAGACGCTCTGCCAAATCACGCAGCCCCGCTCCAAAGTGGCCGCTTTCCCAGCCTTTACCTGCAACCAGTTCAAGCAATGGCTTGCCTTCGGCTTCGGCTTGCGTGCAGCCCAGCGCAAAGGCAAACCGCGGGGATACGTCGCGCAGGCGCCGCGCCGGATCAACTTCCCAAAGCCAGTCGGCCTCATTTTCCTCGAACTCGCGCAGCAAAAGTGACACCACCGCCTCGCTTTCGCGAGCCGCGGCATCGCTGAGGCGCGCCTTGAGATAGACCCGTCCGACCTCCACTGTGCCAACCAG
The DNA here is from genome assembly GCA_001724215.1 of Erythrobacter sp. SCN 62-14. Classification (GTDB taxonomy): domain Bacteria; phylum Pseudomonadota; class Alphaproteobacteria; order Sphingomonadales; family Sphingomonadaceae; genus Erythrobacter. The sequence goes on from MEDW01000056.1 coordinate 5,078, forward strand.
CGTTGAGATCGTGAACAGCAGCGCACAAAGCCCTGCATAGGCTCCGAAATTAAGCCCGAGAAACACCGCAGTGCCGCTGCCAAGTACACTGACAAAGATAATGATGCTCAACGGCACTGTGGCATAGAGATAAACCGATCCCGCCATCAGCAAGGCATGGATCATCAACAGCGCCAGCAGCCCGGATATGTCACCATGCGGGCTGAATATGAACATTGCGGCCAACCATAAGGCGGCGGTGATGGCCGTGGGAATCGACTGGCGATGAAACTCGCTGCCGGTCATTGTCCGGCTGTCGAACTCGGCAAGTTTGAGATCGTTACAACGGCCGTGATAATGAACCGCGCCATGCGCTGCCAGCCACAAGAGCAGCCAATAAAAGGGCACATAAGGGCTATAGATCGCGGCAATCACCAGCGCCAGGGCCGCATTGGCGTAGATCCGGTGAAAGCTGAGCTTGCTGAGTTGCTCGTAATCAAGCCCGCGCAAGCGCACCCAATCCGTGCCCGCCTGAGGGGTGAGGCCCAGCACCTGCGAAATCGACAAATCCGTCGATGATAGGCTGGCCAAGGGATTGCGTGGAATGTTCACCCCGCTCTGCTAACCAAAAATGGTTATGCGGGGGTAAAGAGCGCGCTTATTCGACTGTCACGGATTTGGCCAGATTGCGCGGCTGATCAACGTCCGTGCCCTTTACCAGAGCAACGTGATAGGCCAGCAATTGCACCGGGATAGCATAGGCGAGCGGCGCAATCAGCGGGTGGACAACCGGCATTTCAATGGTCGCAATGCAGCCCTCGCCCGCTTGTGCCAGGCCTGCCGCATCGGAAATCAGCACCACCTGCCCGCCGCGCGCGCGCACTTCTTCCATATTGGAGACGGTTTTTTCAAAGAGCGGCCCCGACGGCGCAATCACCACCACCGGAACGGCATCGTCAATCAGCGCGATGGGCCCGTGCTTCATTTCGCCCGCGGCATAGCCTTCTGCGTGGATGTAGCTGATTTCCTTTAGCTTCAGCGCGCCTTCCAGCGCCAGCGGATAGTCCTGCCCGCGCCCCAGATAAAGCACATCGCGCGCCGGAGCGATCAGCGGGGCAATCGCTGCGATATCCTCATCGCGGCCCAAGCTGGCGTTAAGCGCGGCTGGCACTTCGAGCAGGTGGCGCACGATTTCGGCCTCCTCCTCACGCGAAAGGCGGCCCTTTTTCACCGCCATATGCGCCGCCAGCGCCGCCAGCACAGCAAGCTGGCAGGTAAAAGCCTTGGTCGAGGCCACCCCGATTTCGGGGCCTGCGTGGGTGGGCAGCAACAAATCCGCCTCGCGCGCCATCGTGCTGGTGGGCACGTTGACGACCACCGCGATGGTTTGGCCTGCCGCCTTGCAATGCCGGAGCGCTGCAAGCGTATCGGCGGTCTCGCCGCTTTGCGAGATGAACAGGGCAAGGCCCCCGTCCTCCAGCACCGGATCGCGGTAGCGGAACTCGGAGGCCACATCGATATCGACAGGCACGCGGGCAAATTGTTCAAACCAGTATTTGGCGACCATCCCTGCATAGAACGACGTGCCGCAGGCAACGATCGTCAGGCGGCGCACCGCCGACAAGTCAAAATCGAACTGCGGCAGGGCCACCGAGTTATCCGAACGGCGCAGGTAGGAAGACAATGTCTGAGCCACCACAGTGGGCTGTTCGTAAATCTCTTTCTGCATGAAATGGCGGTAATTGCCCTTCTCCACCGCCGCCGCCGAAGCGCCCGAAGGGCGAATCTCGCGTGTGACGCGCGCGCCAAGGCTGTCAAAAATCTGCGCGCCATCGCGGCGCACCACCACCCAGTCGCCCTCTTCCAGATAGCTGATGCGCTGGGTCAGCGGGGCCAGCGCCAGCGCGTCGGAACCCAGATACATCTCGGCGCTCTCGCCTTGCGGCCCATAGCCCAGCACCAGCGGCGAGCCGAGCCGTGCACCGATCAGCAGATCGGGGTGCGAACGGAAGGCAATCGCCAGCGCAAAGGCTCCGCGCAGGCGCGGCAGCACGGCGCGCACCGCGGTTTCAGGGTCGGCCCCTGCCTCAACCTCGGCCGAAATCAGATGGGCAACCACCTCGCTGTCGGTCTCGCTTTCAAACACCCGGCCAGCGGCGGTGAGCTGGCTGCGCAATTCCTTGAAATTTTCAATGATTCCATTGTGCACAATCGCCACTTCGCCGGTGGCATGGGGATGCGCATTGGCCGCTGTTGGCGCTCCGTGGGTGGCCCAGCGGGTATGGGCAATGCCAACAGCGCCCGGTGCAGGGTCTGCTGCCAAAACGCGCGCGAGATTGGCAAGCTTGCCCTCAGCCCGGCGGCGCACCAATGCGCCATCATGCAAGGTGCACACCCCGGCGCTGTCATAGCCGCGATATTCCATGCGCCTCAGGCCATCGACCAATCGTTCAGCGACTGGCCCGCTGCCCACAATCCCGATAATTCCGCACATAGATGAGGCGTTCCTTCCTTGCGCCGATGCTTGCGCGTTCCACCGCTACAACGCTGGCGCGCGAGAGCAAGAGCCGATCGCGCTGCCAGTGCCGCTCTGCCCCGATTATGGGAGCAATGCCGGCCAAAGGGTAAAGATCGCGTGGATTGCCAAGCGCCCTTGCTGCTGTGGCCGCATCCTTAGCAAAATAATAAGGTTTATGCGGCATTCACCTTTTCTCGTGAGGCATCCTTCGCATTGTCGCGCAAGATTGCCGATAAGAATTGATACGCCTTTGGGGGCTTGGAATGAGTGCATTCGGCAAAAAAGGTAATGTGGGAAGCATGAAGGCGGGCGCCCGTCCGGCCTTCGGGGTTGCGCGTCCGATGAAGTCAGCGGGGCGTCCTGCTGATCCCGTCAAGGGCGGGGAACAATTCCCGCCGCTGCCCGGAGAAGCCCCAGCCCAGCCATCCCCTGCGCCTGCCGCCCCATCGGCACGTGGCAGCAGCGCCGAAGCAATCGACCGCCTCAACGAACGCATGGCCGCGATCAGCGAAGCCAATTCCGAAGTCGGCGGTTTCGAAGCCAGCGTCCACAAGATCAAGGAACAGGTGCTCCCGCGCTTGCTCGAACGCGTTGACCCGGAAGCCGCCGCTACCCTTTCCAAGGAGGAGCTCTCCGAGGAATTCCGCCCGATCATCATGGAAGTGCTGGCCGAACTGAAGGTCACATTGAACCGGCGCGAACAATTTGCGCTGGAAAAAGTGCTGATCGACGAGCTGCTCGGTTTCGGGCCACTCGAAGAATTGCTCAACGATCCCGACGTGTCCGATATCATGGTCAACGGGCCGGATCAGACCTACATCGAAAAGAAGGGCAAGCTGCAGATCGCGCCGATCCGGTTCCGCGATGAACAGCACCTCTTCCAGATCGCCCAGCGCATCGTGAACCAGGTCGGCCGCCGGGTTGACCAGACCACTCCGCTCGCCGACGCCCGTCTGAAAGACGGCAGCCGTGTGAACGTGATCGTGCCGCCGCTTTCCTTGCGCGGCACCGCGATTTCGATTCGTAAGTTTTCCGAAAAGCCGATCACCATCGACATGCTCAAGGACTTTGGTTCGATGAGCGAGAAAATGGCAACCGCCCTCAAGATTGCGGGCGCGTGCCGCATGAACATCGTGATCTCAGGCGGTACCGGCTCGGGTAAGACAACGATGCTCAACGCCTTGTCGAAGATGATCGATCCGGGTGAGCGCGTTTTGACCATCGAAGACGCCGCCGAATTGCGCTTGCAGCAGCCCCACTGGTTGCCGCTCGAAACCCGCCCGCCGAACCTTGAAGGGCAAGGCGCGATCACCATTGGCGACCTTGTGAAGAACGCCCTGCGTATGCGTCCTGACCGGATCATCCTCGGCGAAATTCGCGGCGCGGAGTGCTTTGACTTGCTCGCCGCGATGAACACCGGCCACGATGGTTCGATGTGTACGCTCCACGCCAACAGCCCGCGTGAATGTCTTGGCCGTATGGAAAACATGATCCTGATGGGCGACATCAAGATCCCCAAGGAAGCCATCAGCCGCCAGATCGCCGAATCGGTTGACCTGATCGTGCAGGTGAAGCGTCTGCGCGATGGTTCGCGCCGCACCACCAACATCACCGAAGTGATCGGGATGGAAGGCGACGTGATCGTGACGCAGGAATTGTTCAAGTTCGAATATTTGGACGAGAGCGAGGACGGCAAGATCATCGGCGAATTCCGTTCCTCGGGCCTCAGACCCTACACATTGGAAAAGGCACGGCAATTCGGCTTCGATCAGGCTTATTTGGAGGCCTGCCTCTAACGAGGCAGGCGGTGCGGCCTAACCGGGCGTCTTGTGTGCGAAGGCGCCTCCGCGCCTTCGTCCTCGCGCTGTTTCCTTCGCCTTCGGCTACGGAGCGCTGCGGGCGGCCGGTCGGCCTTGCGGCGCTTGCGCGCCGGTTTGGCGGCGTGTCTTTGGCACGCCGATCCGGGCCCTCCGGCCCGGTTCGTTCAGCCTAACCGGGCGATCTCGTGTGCCAAGGCGCCTTCGTCCTCGCGCTGTGTCCTTCGCCTGCGGCTGCGGAGCGCTGCGGTCGCGCGCCTGAGTGTTTTGGCGCCCTTGCGGCGCGTGCCGCGCCGGGTTGCGCGAGTCGGCGCACGAGGCGCTACAAGCTCCCGATCACGGCGGGCAGGCTCATAGCCAGCAAGCCGCCGCCGATAACGCCAAGCGCCATGAACAGCGCCGTCCACGGAACCCAGCCGACCTGCTCAAGCCTCGTCACATCGCGGCGCTTGCCCCGGCGATAATCCATAACACCGCAAATCCCGGCGAGCACCCACAGCCCAGCCCCGACCACCGCCACTTGGCCGGCCTCGCTCAGCAGTTCGAATTGGGACACCGGATCGATCATAATGCCGCGCATATGGTGCGTGTGTTGGCTTGCGCAATCCCCCATTGTCATTCAAGCGCGCAGACGATGGATGGCTCGATCGCCCGCCCCCGCCCGCTGCTTGCGCTGTTTCTTCGCCTGCTGGCTGCGCTGGCGCTGGCCACGATGGCGATGCTCGTCAAACTCGCTGGGACACGCGGCGCGCACCTGCTCGAGATGATTTTCTGGCGGCAGGCGCTCGCCGCCATGCTGATTGGCATTGGCCTTGCGGCGGCTGGCAAACTTGCGCTGCTGCGCACCCGGCGGCTCGGCGCGCATGGACGGCGCGCGGTTAGCGGCACCATCGGAATGCTGTTCACCTACGGCGCGGTGCTGCTGTTGCCTCTGGCCGAGGCAACCACTTTGGGCTTTACCGCCCCGATCTTTGCCGTGCTGATTGCGCTTGCAATGTTTGGCGAGAAAATTGGCCGCTACCGCATGGGCGCCATCGCAATTGGCTTTACCGGCGTCTTGGTGGTGATGGGGCCGGGCCTAGGCGAAGCCGATGAAGCGATCACATTGGCGGGCGTGATCGTGGGCCTGATTGCGCCGTTCATGGTCGCGCTGATCAGCTTTCAGGTGCAGGATCTCAACACCACCGAAAGCGCGTGGAGCATCGTGTTCTGGTTCAGCGCGCTGTCGGCGCCGGTGCTGGCGCTCGCTCTGCCCTTTGTGCTCGGCCCGCATGATAGCGAGACCTGGGGCATTATTCTGGCCATGGCGCTGTGCGGCGCGCTGGCGCAGGTGTTGCTCACATTGTCCTTGCGGTTTGGCTCGGCGGCGGTGGTGCTGCTGATGGATTACACCGCCTTGCTGTGGGCAAGCCTGTACGGCGTTTTCATCTTCGATCGCGCCGCCCCTGCCAGCCTGTGGCTCGGCGCTCCCTTGATCGTGACGGCAGGGCTGATTATCGCTTGGCGGGAGCGGGAACTGGCCCGGCTCAAGCGTCGTTAATCTGCACACCCGCAAGACGCCTTCAGAAAGGATCAAGGCATCATGAAGTCGCACACAATCGGCAAGAGCCTGACGCTGGCCGCGCTCGCGGCGCTCACGCTGACCGCAACAGCGGCCTGTAACACCGTCAAAGTGGCAGGCGAGGATATCTCCTCGGTCGGCCGCGCAGGCGAGCGGGCAATCAAGAAGAACTGAAGCAGCGCGCCTTGCTCAGGCATCGCGATAGACCAGCATGAGATTGTTGGCGGGCATGGCGTAACGCGCAGTGCGCGCGAAGCTGTGAATTGCCGCCAAAGCATCAACCTCCTCGGCTTGCCTCAGCCCCCACCGGCTGTTGCGCGCCTTGAGGCTGGCGTCGAAATCGAGATTGGAAGGCGCGGTTTCCACACCCTGCTCAAGATAGGGGCCGTAAAGAATGAGCGGCAGATTTTTGCCGCCCAAAATTTGGGCAGCGCCTGCGAACAATCCCTCGGTCGCTTCCCACGGGCTGATGTGCACCATGTTGATGCACAAAATTGCAGCAGCCTCTTGCACCGGCCATGAGCTGGGTGCTGCTGCATCAAGCAGCACCGGAGCTCTGAGATTATGGCCTGAATATTCCGCCCGATAGGCCGCAACAGAAGCGAGCGCCTCGCTGTCAGGATCGCTCGGTTGCCATTCCAGCGCGGGAAAGCGCGAGGCGAAGAACACCGCATGTTCGCCCGTCCCGCTGGCCACTTCGAGCACAAGGCCTTGCGCAGGCAGTTCACGCGCCAGCACTTCGGCAATCGGCTCGCGGTTGCGCTCCGTCGCCGGGGCGTAGCGCTTTTCGCTCACGAGACTTGCCGCTCCTGCCCTTCCCAATAGGGCGCGCGCAGTTCGCGGCGCAGGATCTTGCCGCTGGCGTTGCGCGGCATCATCTCGATCACATCCACGCTTTTGGGGGCCTTGAACGCGGCGATGCGCGAACGTGCCCAGTTGATAATGTCAGCCTCGTCAATCTCGGCGCCCGGCTTGGGCACGACACAGGCTTTCACTTCCTCGCCCCATTTGGCGCTGGGAACCCCGATCACCGCAACTTCGGCCACGGCCGGGTGGCCAAAAATCGCGTTTTCCACTTCGGCGGGGTACACATTCTCGCCGCCCGAAATGATCATGTCTTTGATGCGATCCTGAATATAGACGTAGCCATCGTCATCCATGATGCCGGCATCCCCGGTGTGGAGCCAGCCGTCTGGGTCAATCGTCTTGGCGGTGGCTTCGGGGAGGTTCCAGTAGCCCGCCGTATTGGACGGCGAAAGCACGCAGACCTCGCCAATCGTGCCGCGCGGCACTTCGACATTGTCAGGCCCGCGCACTTCGATCCGCACGCCCGGCAATGCCTTGCCCGCCGAGCGCATCCGCTCATTGCCTTCCAGCGTGTGATCTTCGGGCGGGAGAATCGAGATGGTGCCGGTTGTCTCGGTCATGCCATAGGCTTGCAGGAAATGCGTGTTCGGCATGGTGGCCACCGCCTGCTTGAGCAGTTCGAGCGGCATGGGCGCAGCCCCATAGATGAAATAGCGCAGGTTGGAAAAATCGGTCGATGCGGCGCGCGGGTGCTGGACGACAAATTGCAATGCGGCGGGCACGAGGAACATATGCGTTGCCCCGCCAATGATGGCGTCGATCACGCCGTCGGGGGTGAATTCGGGTTGAAGCGCGACGCGAATGCCCCCGATCAGCCCCAGCATCACCGTGCCCGTGCCGCCGATATGCCCGATGGGCATCACCACCAGCATACAATCGCCGGGACGGTAATCGGTGTAATAGCTAAGCCCTGCGCGAATGCCCTCGATGCGCAGCTCGGAGAGATTGCGATTGGACAGGGTCGCGCCCTTGGGATTGCCGGTGGTGCCACTGGTGTAAAGCTGCAGGATCGCATCGTCAGGCCCGGCGGGCGTGTAGGTGGCAGGGGCAAGCCCTGCCAATTCTTCCATAACCGCCTGCGCCGACATCAATTCGGGCGCAGCAGCCATGGTCGCCATTGCGGCGCGTGCGGTCTCGATGAAGGCATCGGTCGCCACCAACAGCTTGGCGCCGGTATCTTCGAGAATATAGGCGATCTCGCGCGGGGCAAGCCGCCAGCCAACCGGGGCCATCACCACACCAAACCGCATGCACGCGCACAGCAAGACGCCATAGACCGGATTATTCTTGCCCAGAAACGCCACCCGATCGCCCGGCGCTATGCCATGGGCTTGAAACAACGCGATGGCCTGCCGTGTAAGCGCGTCAAGCTCGCCATAAGTGCAGCTGAGGCCCTCGCCCTCGATTGCCGGCGCGTCGGGCTGGGTCTTGGCCCAGTGGGTCAGGATTTCTTCAAGCGTGATCAGCTCGTGCGGCGCGACATCAGTCATGGCTGCTCTCTCCCAAAAGCGTGTTGCACAAGGTGGTAAGGCAAAGCGCACGCATGGGTCCAGAGTGGATTTAGCTAAATCGCCCCTGCTTGCGCGCGGCAGGTTCGCGGATGATGAGCCAGACCAGCAGCCCCAAAGGCCCCGCCATAAAGGTCGCAAGCAAAATCGGGGCCTGGATGAGCCGCGAAATCGCCTTGGCATCGCCATCGCGGGCAATCCACAGGCCGACAAACAGATCGAACGCAAGGTAATGCGTCCAGCCAATCGCCACGCCTGCATCATTGCCGAAAATCGCACGCACGCCTTCGATGGTGGTGAAATCCGCGCCCCCGCTCGGACCACCTGAGGGCAAGAGCCCGCTAACAAGGCCGATCAGCCCGCTCGCATAGATCAGGCATAACAGCCCAATGCCGAGATAGAGCACGCCCGAAAGCAGCGCAGGCCAGCGCGGCAGCAGGATAAGGACGCCCCACGCAATCAGCGCCAAGAGGTTCACCAGATTGAAGATCGCGGTCCAGTCCATCAGCTCCTACCTCTTGCCAAATCGCGCGCGGCGCGGCGCATTGCGTCATTATCGTGGGTAAAACGCCCCGGTGCTGCCCGCGTTGCCAGTCGCAGCGCGGCTGCTGCGACATCGGCTGAATCAATCGAGCCAAAGCGCCGCCATGATCCCATCAGCATCAGATCGGTGATAGGGGCAGCAGCCAGCGCCAAGCGCTCCACCAGCCGCCAGTCATCGGGACGTGGCCCGCGCAGCAGACCGGGGCGCAGGATGTCGAGCCGCTTGAACCCCATCGTGGAAAGCGCCGCCTCAACCTCGCCCTTAGTGCGCATATAGCGGTTTTTCGATTGACGATCCGCGCCAGCCGCGCTCACCACCACCATGTTGGTGGCTCCGGCCTTGATCGCATCGGCAGCGCGCGCCAGCACCAGATCGTGATCGACCGCGCGAAAGGCGGCTTCGTCCTTACCGGATTTCTTCCACGTCGTGCCCAGCGCGCAGATCAGCGCGCGCGGGCGCACTGCCTCCATCACCTCGCCCCATTTGGCAGGCTCTGCCACGAACATTTCCATGCGCGCACCCTCTGGCAGGGGAGCCTCGCGCCGGGCAAGGCCGATCAGGCGCACGTCATTGGCTGTGCTGGCGACTTCGATCACCCGGCGGCCAACCAGCCCTGTTGCCCCGACCAGCGCGATGCGATACTGTTCAGACATTGATGAGCCCATCAGGCGCTTCGCCATGGATGCGGGCAAAGCACTGCATGGCAAAGCGATCGCTCATGCCGGCAATGAAATCGGCAATCACCCGCGCACGGGCCGGGTTTTCTTCGGGTAAGCGCCCCTGCCATTCGCCCGGCATCAGGCTGGCATCCTCGGCATAGGCGGCAAACAGCTGCGCCACCACATAACGTGCGCGGGCGGCAGCGGCAGTCTGTTCGGGATGGTAAAAAAGCTCGCGG
>MEDW01000057.1 GCA_001724215.1 Erythrobacter sp. SCN 62-14
GGCCTGTTGACGCTGCGGCTGTTTGAATCAAAAAAGCCGCTGATTTCCGCCTGCAATGGCGTGGCGGTGGGTGTGGGGGCGACCATGCAGCTCGCTATGGACATCCGCTTGGCCAGCGACACGGCGCGCTATGGTTTCGTCTTTGCCCGGCGCGGGATTGTGCCTGAAGCGGCCTCAAGCTGGTTCTTGCCGCGCATTGTCGGCATCTCTCAGGCGCTCGAATGGTGTTATTCGGGCCGGGTGTTTGATGCTGCCGAAGCGCATCGCGGCGGGCTGGTGCGTTCGGTTCATGCGCCGGGGGAGCTGCTGCCTGCTGCCGAGGCGCTCGCGCGCGAGATTGCGGATAACACTTCGGCCATTTCGGTGGCGATGACGCGGGCGATGATGTGGCGCTTGATGAGCGCCGATCACCCGATGGAAGCCCACAAGATCGACTCCAGAGCGATCTACCGCCTCAGCCGCGGCAAGGATGCGGCCGAAGGCATTGCCAGTTTCCTTGAAAAGCGTAGCCCCCGCTATCCCGGCAAGGTCAGCGCCGATATGCCCGATTTCTACCCGTGGTGGGACGAACGCCCTTATGAATGAAAATGCCAGCAACAAGACTTCCCGCAATCAGGCTGGCCAGCTTGCCGGTTTTCTGCCCTATCAGCTTTCGGTTGCCTCCAACGCGGTTAGCGGCCTGATTGCCGAGCGCTATCGGCGGCGCTTCGGGCTCAAGATTCCCGAATGGCGGGTGATGGCCGTGCTGGGCGATGCAGCGGCGCAGGGCATGACGCAGCGCGCGCTGACCGAGGCCACATTGATGGACAAGGTTGCGGTTAACCGAGCGGTGCGTGTGCTTGAGGAGCGCGGGCTGATCGCCCGGTTGCCCAATCCGGTCGATGGCCGCTCGCAATTGCTGGAACTGACCGGCGAGGGCCGTGCGATCCACGGCGAAGTCATGCCGCTTGCGCTGGCGACCGAGCGCGAATTGCTCGCAGGGTTTGCGCCCGATCAACAAGCCGCCTTGCGAGCCATGATCACCGCGATCCGCGAGCGGGCTGGGGAAATGTCGCGGGATTTATGACCCGAAACCGCAAGTTGGAGGCGGCGCACGGGCCACCTCCAAGCGCGCATTGCAACCTATCCTGCCATGGCTCCGCCCGGCGCCAGCAGCGCATCGGAGATCGAACAGGCCGCCGGGCCAAGGATCACCACGAACAGGCACGGCAGAATGAACAGAATGAGCGGGATCGTCATGATCGCGGGCAGCCGCGCGGCCTTTTCCTCGGCGCGCATCATGCGCTCGTTGCGGAACTCGGCTGAAAGCACCCGCAAGGCGCTGGCCAGCGGGGTGCCGTATTTCTCGGTCTGGATCATGGTGGTGACCACGCCTTTGATGGCTTCGAGATTAACCCGGTATGCCAGGTTGTTGAAAGCGTGCTTGCGCTCGTTGAGAAAACTGAGTTCGATTGCCGTGAGAGCAAATTCATCGCCCAGTTCAGGATAGGCCCGGCCCAGCTCCTTGGCGACGCGGTTGAAGGCCGCATCGACGGTGAGACCCGCCTCGGCGCAGATCACCAGCAGATCAAGCGCATCAGGCAAACCCTTTTGCACCTCTGTGGTTCGCTTTGTGGCCTTGTTGCTGAGGTAGAGTTCTGGCCCTTTATAGCCAAGCAGCACGCTGGTGGCGAACAGGCCGAAGCGCTGAAAATCGCCCCAGTCAGGGAAATAGTCGATGCCCCAGATCAGCAGCGCCGAAAGCCCGCCGAGCACGATCGGCAAGACCGCCCGCGCGCCGATCACGAAAACGGCCAGCTCCTTGTTGCGATAGCCGGCATGGGCCAGCTTTTGCTGCACCAGTTCCAGCTGGCTCTGCTGCAGCACTTTCATCTGATCGAGCCGCGCGCGCACCTTTTCGGTGGCCTGCGTTCCACGCCGCAGCGAGCCTCGTTTCTTGGCAGAGGCTGTGACGATGCCGGCCTTGAGCTCTTCGCGGCGCCCTTCAAGCGCCTTGACGCGCTTGGCCATCGGATCCTTGATTGTTACCGCTGCATAGATGGCCAGCACGGCGGCAAAGGCGGCAAGACCAGCCAGCACCGTGCCGACCAGCATGACATCGAAACCAAGAAGCGTAGGCCCGGCAGGTTGATTGATCATCGCTTGTGCTCCGCTGCCGTCATCAGATCTCGAAATTGACCATCTTGGCCATAATGAACACGCCAATGCTCATCCATGTCAGCCCGCCAAGGCCGGCGACAATCAGGCGATCATCGGTGAAAAAGCCGCTGACATAGTCCGGGTTGGCCCAGGTGATCAGCGCGAACACAATAAAGGGGAGCGAGCCCACGATATAGGCCGAGGCCTTGGCTTCGGAACTCATCGCCTTGACCTTGAGCTTCATCTGCGCGCGTTTGCGCAGCACATCGGCAAGGTTGGAGAGCGTCTCGGCGAGGTTGCCCCCGGTTTCGCGCTGGATCGCCAGCGTGATGCAGAAGAAGTTGAATTCGGCAATATTCAGCCGGTTGGCGGTGTCTTGAAGTGCATCTTCCATGGTCTTGCCGACCTTGATGCGATCGATCACGCCTTTGAACTCGATGCCGACCGGGCCGGGAACTTCTTGCGAGACGACCGCCAGTGTCTCGGTAACCGGCAGGCCCGAGCGAAGCCCGCGCACCAACAATTCAATGGCGTCCGGAAACTTGGCGTTGAACTGGTTGGTGCGCTTTGTGATCAGGCGGCTTACCACCAGATGCGGCAGGCCCACGCCCACCATCACGCCCACCGCCAGCGCCAACAGCAGCGCTCCGCTTTGCAGGAACACCAGAACCGCAACGAACAGAGCAATTCCGAGCGAGGTGTAGATGTATTGCGACAATGCCCAACCCTTGCCGGTGCGATCCAACCGCAGCGCCAGTGCTTCCACCCGCGAGCCCGAGCCTGCGACACGGTGGCGGGTTGGCTTTCTGGCGGCAAGCGCGCGCTTGAACTGGGCCTCGACCTTGGCATCTGTGCTCTCGCCGTGGCGATAGCGCACCGTCTCGAGACGGCGTTTGGTGGCTTTGGCAGCGTCTGGCCCGGCCATAAGCATGAAGCCGCCCACCAGAACGGTGAAGATGACCAGCGTAACGAGCAGGGTATCGAGAAAATTCATGCTGCTGGCTCCTGCCATGAACACAGGCATTGCGCCTTGTGTCTAGTGTTGTGCCGGGGCGAGAGGGGCAGGGGATTGGGCCTGCCCGTCTGGATTTACCCGGCCTCGACGGCCTCACTTTTGTTCTTGCGGGGCAGCAACGACTTGAGATCGAAACTGCCCAGCAGCGATTTCTTCTCTTCGCTGATCGAGGACATATCCTCCTCGCTCGCTCCCATGACCCGCTCGGCAATCTGCCGGATTGCCGCTGTGGCCTTGCTGGAACGATTTGCATCGACCAACACCTGCCCCAGTTTGGCGGCGTTGCAGGCGGCTTTGGCATCATAGGGGACCACGAAATCGATCTTGCGTTCGATCGAGCTTTCGAAATCGGCGCGGCTGATTTCGCTGACGGCTGGCTGCACCTTGTTGGCAACGATCATCGGGTGGGCATGGGCCGCATTGGTCTTGAGCCATGACAAGAGCCGGATCGTATCGCGCGCCGAGGCAAGGGTCAGTTCGCACACCAGCACCACCAGATTCACATCTCCCATCAGCTGCGGGAAATTGATCAGCATGTTGCGCGGCATATCGATCACCGTCATTTCAAAGGCCTGGCGGAATTCATCCTCCAATTGCACGAAAGCCGAACCATCGGTCATGAGCGGCTGGTGAATCGGAGCTTCGGCCGAGAGGATCGAGAGATGATCATTGGCGCGCACCATCGCGCGTTCGATGAACAAACCATCGATCCGGCTGGGGTTCTCGATCGCATCGGTGAGGCCCCGGCCCGGTTCCAGATCAAGCGCCAGCGCATCAGTGCCGAAATGAACATCAAGATCGAGCAGCGCGGTTGCTGCCTTGTGGGTATCGCTGAACAACCAGGCGAGCGAAGTTGCCAGCGTTGAGGCTCCCACCCCGCCGCGCGCGCCCACCACAGCGGTTGAAATGTGCCGTTTGGCTGTTTCTCCATCCCCAAGCCGCGGTGCCATGAACACCGCAAGCGCCTGGTTCAAGGCATCGTGGACTTGCTGGGCGGACAGCGGTTTGAGCAAGTAGTCGTGAATGCCGCTCGCCAGCAGATCGCGGTAGAGCCGCACGTCATTGACCTGACCAATCGCGATCACCACCGTGCCTGGCTCGCACACTTCAGCAAGCGCGTTGATATCATTGAGCGGATCGCCGCTTTCCGACAGATCAACCAGCAGAATGGCAGGGCTTGCGCTGACCGAAAGCGATTGCACCGCGTTGCGCAGACCGCCTTTGTTGCATTTTTCCGGTTGCCAACCGAGTTCGATCACCACCGGGCGCAGCACATCAAGCGCGTTGTCATCGCAGATATAGGCTGCAAAAGGATCGCGGTTGCCGGGCAGACCCGATTTCCAGGGAGCATTCATCGCTTAGTTACCTCCGCCATTGCCGCCACCGGCGCTTGCATCCATCAGACCGCCTGCACCTGTGGGTGTGGCGTCACGAAAAGTGCTGATCGCCTTGTTCGAGGTGTTGATCAGCGTCTCGCTTGAACCCTTGCGGCCTTCGAGCAGGTCTTGCGGATCGGCCACCATCGCCGCCAGATTGCTGTTGGTGGCACAGCCGTGATTGGGGCTGAGGCCGTTGGAATAATTCATGTCCGACTTGGCCGACCAGTCGGGGCAGCCCGGCACATAGGCGGTGGAACGGCTGATCACGATCCGCACCTGACCGGGCGCAAGCGCTCCGGGCGTTGTCGGCGCCGAACCTTTCACGATCAGGCCATAGCGCCCGGCCAGATCGGCCACCGCATTGGTGACAGCCGGATTGCCGGTCGGGTCATCCACGGTGATGCGATCACCATAGCGCAGGTCCATCGTTTCAAACCAGCCGTTAAGGCGTTGCTGTTCGGCAATTCCAAGCCCGCTGGCATTGGCAGCCAGATCCAGCGTGTAATTGGTGCGTTCCACCACCGGTTGTTTGACACTGTAAAGCGATTGGTTGGTCGGCATTCCGCCGCAGCCGGCAAGGCCAAAGCAGGCGGCAAGGCCGAGCGCGATTGCGGGCAAACGTGCGATTCTGGATGTGTGGGCAAAGGGCATGTGTCTCACCTTTCTCACTTAGAAGCTGAAGCCGGGAGCAGCGAGGGCTGCATCACGCTGGGCCTTGCCGCCTTTTTTCTCGGCGCGGCGCGGTTCAGCTTGGGGCTGGGCCGGGTTTTGCGGCGCACCGCCGGAATCGCTGAAACGTGGGCCTGACTGATCACTTGGTGCAGCGCTGGGGCCAGGCCGCTCGCCACCCGAGATGCCATTGTTATCGCGGAAGCCGAGCAATTGGCTAAGCTCGCCTGCCGAGGCATAGCCATCGGTCGGCAGCTTGATGTCCTTGGCGTCGACCGGCTTGACGAGATAGGGGGTGACAACGATCACCAGTTCGGTTTCGCCCCGTCGGAATTCGCGGCTGCGGAACAGGTTGCCGAGGATCGGCACATCGCCGAGACCCGGCGCCTTTTCGATCGCCTTCTGCGAGCTGGAGCTCATCAGGCCTGCGATCATGAAGCTTTGGCCAGAGCCCAGTTCAACCGTGGTCTCGGTGCGCCGTGTGGTCAGGCCGGGGACCTGAAAACCATTCAGGGTGATTGCGCCTTGGCTCGACAGTTCCGAGACTTCCGGGCGCACCCGCAGCGAAATCCGGCCGTTGGAAAGCACCGTCGGCGTGTAGGCAAGGCTGACGCCGAATTCGCGGAACTGCACTGTCACCTGGCCCAGCCCCTGTGCGATCGGGATGGGGAATTCGCCGCCTGCAAGGAAGGTCGCCGTCTCACCCGACAGTGCCGTGAGATTGGGCTGCGACAAGGTCGTGACGAGCCCAAGGCGTTCCGACAGATCCATCGCACCCAGCATATCTAGGCCAAACAACCGCCCAAGCCCGGCCAGCGACGTGCCGCCAGCTGAATTGACCGAAGGGCCGACGAGCTGCGTTCCGTCCGGAAGCGTGATTGAGGTTTGAGCCACGTTGTTGCCGACACCGAGCGGCCCACCATAGCTGAATGCTTGGCCGTTCGGGCCACTGATTGCGCGGCCCGTGCCAACGCCGAACCGGAACCCGCCGGTTGCATCAGCCATCTGCAGATTGCCGCCGACTTCGCGTAGCAGGCTGCGGCTGACCTCGGCAAATTTCACTTGCAGGTTGACCTGCAGGGGAGTGGCGGTCTTTAGACGGGTGATCACATTGGCGTTTTCACCAAGGAAAGCCTGCACCAGCCGTTCGGCTTCGGCGGCATCCTCGGGCGCGGCCACTGTGCCGGTAAGCAGCACGGTGCTGGTGCCCATGGTCGAGACATTGATCTTGGCATCGGGCATGGCCAGCGCCATCATCTGATCAATGCTGCCGATGTTCGAGCCGACCCGGATATTGGCCGAGAAGATCACATCGCCGCGCGCATTGCTGGCATAGATGGTGGTCTCGCCGCCTGCTTTGCCGAACACGTAAAGCTGGCGCTGCGATTTGATCTGAACGTCTGCGACATTCTCATCAGCGACAAACACATCGCTCATCGTGCCCGGCACGCTGACCAATTGGCCCTTGCCGATCGACAGGACGATGTCCTGGCTGGGGCTGATCACCTGCTGGGCTGTGGCGGTGGCCACCGGCAGGGCGGCAAGCGGGGCTGCAGCAATAGCTGCCACCAGCAATTTTGCCTTGGAACTCAATTTCATCGTGCGGCCCCCCTTGGGTCTGACTGCGTGCACTTGAGAGCGTTTGGATTGGTGTTCGGCGCGGATCACTTGGATGCGGCCTTGCTTACGGGAACTTCTTCAACCTGCTTGCCGCGGCTGACGCGAACCATCGGGCCGGTCGGAGCAGGGCTTGCAGCTGTCGCGCCTGCACCGCTTGCCGCAGCCGTTTGCGTGTAGCTGCCCCCATCGCGGGTTTGCGGAGGCGGAGTCGAGCGCTGGAAGCGCGAGACATCGCCGCCCGTCGAGAACGACGCGTTCTTGTCGATCGGGCGCGCCATGGCGGCTTTCAGCAGGCGTTCTTCCTGTTCGCGGGTTGCGCCAGCGGGAATGTTCACATCGCCTGCGGCAATCGCGCGTTCGAGCTCATCCGAACTGTCGCGGATCGAACGCAGCACCAGGCTCAACTGGCCAATGGTTTGCGCCACTGCGATCTTTTCTGCGATCTTGGGCGTGACTTCGAGCGTAACGGTCTGGAAAGTGCTGACCACGGTCTGACCGCTGTCGTCCTTGTTGGTTTCGGTCGCCTGATCGGTTGCCAGCACGCGCAGATTGCTCAGCACGGTTTCGGCCGCCTTGAGCGGCGTGCCTTCGCCTTCGACCATCTGGGTGAGCACAAGATCAATCCGGTCGCCCGGAAACACAAAGCCGGCAACGCCCGTTTGGGCCGACACCGGCACTGTCACTGCGCGCATCCCCGGCCCCAAAGCGGCCGCCAGGAACCCGCGATCACCCGGCGCCACCAACGCGCCTTGGGTCACCGGTTCGCCTGCCGTGATCGGGAAGCGCACCACCGTGCCCATCAGCGCATTCAGGTCTGCTTCGCCATCGAGGAAATAGGCATCCTGCACCAGTTCGTTGGGCCAGGGTTGATAGCCCACCGCATCAGCGGTGATGATGGTGCCGATCGGCAGCGCTCGCTTGGCCACCAGCACGCGCGGTCCGGTCGGAACGGCTGCGGCTTCGGCTGCAGGCGCGGTGCTGCCTGCCAACATGGTGCGCGCTGCAAAGGCTGTCCCGATGGCAACAATCAATGCGCCGAGCAGCAGAACCAGTTTCTTCCTATCCATGGCTGTTAAGCCCCCTCGTGATGGCCCTAGATGGTTAGCGGGCAGGTATGGTTGATGTCTGTAAGTCCCGACTGGTTAAAATCAGGTTCATTGCGCGGCCGCGGCCATTGCCGCTGCGGGAAGATAGTTGACGGCGAGCACCCACAAGGCGCCGAATGCAATCGCCACGCCATAGGGAATGGCGAGCTTTTCGCGCTGGCGCCGCGCGACGTGCCACATGCCCATGGCCAGCGTCAGCACCCCGCCCGCGATCGCCATGATCACGAGCAGGTGCACAAACATCATGGGTTCGATCCACAGCGCCAGCACGGTAAGCAGCTTCACATCGCCGCCGCCCATCATCTTGAGCGCAAACAGGCCCGCCAGCAGCGCAAACGCCGCCAGCGCCACGCCGAGTTGCAGCGCCACATCCGGCCACAGCGCAAGACCGCTTGCCCACCAGAAAGCCGGTGCGCCTGCGGCAATCGCCAGGTTCAGCCAGTTGTCGATCTGGCGGCGCTTGATGTCAGTGAAGGCTGCCACACAAAGCGCGATTGCCAAGGCAATCAGCAGGCCGTACTGAATGGTTTCCTGCACTTTAAATCCCCCGAAAACGGCCCTCCCAAACGGCGGGAAGTCCTGAATTGGGACAGGTGTTACAGGATAGTGCTTACCAAATAGTAACCACGAGCCGAGCCTGAGATCAGCCCCTTGAACAAACCTCTCCCGATTGATCGCCGCGCCATTCCCCCTGCTGCGCAGGAAAGCCATTGGCGGGCGCGCGATGGCCACGCCATCCGCCGCATCGACTGGCCGGGCGCAGCTGCACAGCAAGGCGAGCCTGCGCGCGGATCGATCCTGTTTTTTCCGGGGCGCGGAGACTTTTACGAGAAATATCTCGAAACCCTCGAACAATGGCATTGCGCCGGCTGGCAGGTCACGGCAGCGGATTGGCGCGGGCAGGCAGGATCGGGACGCCTCGGCAAGGACGCGGTCACCGGCCACATCGAAGATTTTGCGATCTGGATTGATGATCTGGCGGAATTCTGGGCCGATTGGGCGGCCAGCACACCGGGGCCGCATATTCTGGCGGGCCATTCGATGGGCGGGCATCTGGTGCTGCGAGCGCTGGTCGAGAGGCGGGTCGCGCCTGATGCCATGGTGCTGAGCGCGCCCATGGTGGGCGTCAAAAGCCCGGCTCTGCCGCTGGGCGTGTTGCAAGCGGTGGCCAAGGCCATGTGCGCAATCGGCGATCCCATGCGCCCTGCTTGGAAGTGGAGCGAGAAGCCGGGCGAACTTCCCGCCGGGCGCGCTGCGCTGCTGACCCATGATGCAGACCGGTATGAGGATGAAAGCGTCTGGCGCGAGGCGCGGCCTGAATTGGTGATGGGCCCTGCCAGCTGGCGCTGGGTGGAGCGTGCCTATGCTTCATGGCGGGGGCTGGAGGCGCCCGGAGCGCTTGAGCAGGTTCAAACCCCGGTGCTGTTTCTCTCGATCAGCGTCGATGCGCTCGTCAGCCACCCAGCCAATCTGCGCGCTGCAGCGCGTTTGCCGCGCGGCGAGATGGTGGCCTTCGGCCCGGAGGCAGCGCATGAAATCCTGCGCGAGGTGGATGCCGTGCGGGCCCGCGCGATGCAGGCGATTAGCGATTTTCTTGATCGTGTCGCCCCGCCTGCTAACCGGCAGGCATGAAGGATCAGGCACTCTACGATTTCGCCATCATTGGCGCAGGCATGGCAGGGGCAAGCCTTGCGGCGGAACTGGCGCCCCATGCCCGCGTGCTGCTTTTGGAGGCAGAGGACGCGCCGGGCTATCATGCCACCGGGCGTTCGGCGGCTTTCTGGGAAGAATGCTATGGCGGCCCCGGCGTGGTTCCGCTGACGCTGGCTTCGGGCCCCTATCTTGCCGAGCACGGCTTTCTCACGGCGCGCGGCGCGCTTTATGTCGGGCGGGCTGAAGATGCCGGCGCGATGGATGATTTCCTTGCGACCTTTGCCGGGACAGGCGTGACGATTGAACGGCTCTCGCCATCTGAGCTAGGAGCCAAAGTGCCGCATATCCGATCGGATTGGAGCGAGGCGCTGCATCAGCCCGCTTGTGCCGATATTGATGTGGCGGGCCTACATCAGCACTATCTCGGCCTTGCCAAGCGGCACGGCGCGGGCACAGTGTGCCGCGCGCGAATTGCGTCTGCCACGCGGCGCGAAGGCGTGTGGGAACTGACAGCCGAGCGCGGCGAGACATGGCGCGCCAGCGTGCTGGTCAATGCGGCGGGGGCATGGGCCGATTCTCTGGCCGCAATGGCCGGAGCAGTCCCGCTTGGCATTGCGCCCAAGCGCCGCACCATGGTGCAATTGCGTGTTGCGCCTGCTGCCGCTGCCGATCTGCCGCTGGTGCTCGACATTAATGGCGGCTTTTATTTCAAGCCCGACAATGGACGCCTGTGGCTTTCCCCGCATGATGAAATCCCGTCTGAGCCTTGCGATGCAGCGCCCGAGGAAATCGACGTGGCGATTGCGATTGACAGGTTTCAGCAGGTCACCGACTGGCGGATCGAGGCGGTGGAGCGGCGCTGGGCGGGGCTTCGCAGTTTTACCCCCGATCGCCTGCCTGCCTATGGCTTTGATCCGGCGTGCGAAGGGTTTTTCTGGTTTGCAGGACAGGGCGGCTTCGGCATCCAGACCGCGCCCGCCGCCGCCCGATTGGGCGCGCAATTGCTGCTCGGGCAGGGGCGAGATGCCATGACGGCGCGGATTGATCCTGCGGCCTATGCTCCTGATCGTCTCAAGACGGGAAGCGACGCCATAATTGCCTAGTTATCACAGGTCGCTCGTGTCAGATTGAACGCCTCGGTAACAAGGTGAGGTGGGGTGGGAGGCGCATGGGTTCACGTCAGTGAACCTTGGTATGAATAAGGGGGCGGCGGGGTGCGGTTTACCCTGCGCGCCCCGCCTGCCGCGCGGCTTCCTCGCTGGCGAGGCTATCGACGCGTTCGTTTTCGGGATGGCCGGCATGGCCTTTGATCCATTGCCATTGGACCTTGTGCGGGCGCACAGCATCGATCAGCGCACGCCACAGATCTTCGTTCGCAACCGGCTTTTTCGCGGCATTCACCCAGCCGCGTTTCTGCCAGCCGAAAATCCACTGCGTCATCCCGTCAATGACATAGCGGCTGTCGGTGTGGATGGTGACCTCGCACGGCGCTTTGAGCGCCTTCAGCCCTTCGAGCACCGCGGTCATTTCCATGCGGTTGTTGGTGGTTTGCGCCGCGCCGCCGACCAGTTCCTTTTCCGCTGTTCCCATCCGCAAAAGCGCCGCCCAGCCGCCAGGGCCGGGATTGCCCTTGCAGGCGCCGTCAGTGAAGATATCGACCTGTTTCATACAGGCCACGCCTAGGCGCGGGCCGTGCTCTCAGGCAAGCACGCGGGCGCCTTCGGCGGCGTAAAACTGCCAGCGGCGTACAAATTGCATCGGGTCCTTGCGCGTTACCAGCGCATCATCAGGCGTATCAAGCCAATCCTCGGCGCGCGATGCCACAAATCTCAGGCACGCACCCTTGGCGATTTCGGGGAGCAGCGCGCGTTCGGCGGGTTCCAACGCCCGCACACTGGTGTAGCCTGTAATCACAGCGTCGCCGAGATCGGGACGATAGGCGTTTGTCTCGTCGAAACACCACGCAGCGTGCGTTACCGCCAGATCAAGCGCCATTGCGCCAGTGCAGGCGAAGTAGAAATCGATCAGCCCCGTGACCCGGTTTCCCAGCATCAGCACATTATCGGGGAACAGATCGGAGTGAATCTGGGCTTGCGGCAGACTGTCGAGATCAAGCGCCGCCGCCGCATGGGCAGGGGCGAGCATGGCGGGCAGATCAGCGTGAATGGTGGCAAGCCGTGCCGGCCGGCACGACTCCAGCGTTGCCGCATTGGCGGCAAAGCCCATGCCATTGGGGCGGCTCAAGGGAAAATCGCGCCCCGCCAGATGCATCCGCGCGAGCACTTCGCCCACCGCGCGCGCCTGTGCCGGTGTGGGCCGGGTGGGGGAGATGCCGGGCAGGAATTCGATCAGGGCCACTGCCTTGCCCCCTTCCATCCGGAACGATGCGCCTGTGGAATCGTGGATGGTGCGCGGCACGGGGCAGCCCTTGGCGGCCAGATGATCGAGCAGGCCAAGGAAATAGGGCAGATCGGCCAGATCGATGCGCCGTTCATACATGGTGAGAATGAAGCGCTGCGGGCCCCCGTCGCCTGTGCCGGTGGTTTCGATCAGCCAGTTGGAATTGGACACGCCCTCGGCAATGCCCTTGGCCGAGATCAGCGCGCCCACGTCATAATGGGCGATCAGGTCGCCAAGCGCTTCTGCGCCCAGATGCGTGTAAACCGCCATCGCTCGCCTGCAGCAAACCTATTCGGTGAGCTGGCGCGGCAACTTGAACACCATCTTTTCTTCGGCCGCTGTGATCGTCTTTTCACGGATCGGCCGGTATTTGGCGAGCGCATCGACCACTTCGCGCACAAGGATTTCAGGCGCAGATGCTCCGGCAGTGAGACCCAGTGTGGTGACGCCGTCTAGCCAGCCAAAATCAATCTCGGCGGCGCGCTGGATCAGTTTGGCGGGCGTGCCAAGCCGTTCGGACACTTCGACAAGGCGCAAGGCATTCGAAGAATTGGGCGAGCCGATCACCAGCACCAGATCGCAGTCCTGCGCCAGTTCCTTGACCGCCGCCTGCCGGTTTGAGGTGGCGTAACAGATGTCTTCTGCGCGGGGGCCCGAGATGTTGGGGTAACGCCATTCAAGTGCCTGAATGACCTCGCGCGTGTCATCGACCGAAAGCGTGGTCTGCGTGAGGTAGGCGAGTTCCTCGTCGGCATCAAAAGGCAGCTTGTCGACATCTTCGATGGTTTCCACCAGCGTCATCTGACCCGGCGCGACTTGCCCCATGGTGCCGATCACTTCGGGGTGGCCTTCATGGCCGATGAAGATGATGTGGCGCCCTTTTTCGATCTGGCGTTCGGCCTGGCGGTGCACCTTGGAAACCAGCGGGCAGGTGGCATCGACATAAAGCAGCTTGCGGCGCTTTGCTTCGGCCGGAACCGATTTGGGCACACCATGCGCGCTGAACACGACCGGCGCATCATCGGGCACCTCGTCCAATTCCTCGACAAAGATCGCGCCCTTGGCTTTCAGTCCTTCCACGACATATTTGTTGTGGACGATTTCGTGCCGCACATAGACGGGTGAGCCATAGCGTTCGAGCGCCTTTTCGACGATCTCGATGGCGCGATCAACGCCCGCGCAAAAGCCACGCGGTGCAGCGATCAGGAGGTTAAGCGGCGGACGCTCCACGATCGCTTTGTCGGTTCCGGTGGGGCTGGCCGTGTCGGCAGGGGGAAAGGGCGCGTTCATGAATCCCTCTCTAGCGCTTTCGCTTGCGCATCGCTAGGGCAAGAAGTGCAAGGGGGCATTGTTCCGTTTGCGCCCATGGATCGGATCAACAAGGACGGCTCTTCGATGAATTTTCGCAACCGCGCCCTTTGGGCTCTGGCTGCTTCGGCCCTGATTGCGGGCTGCGCCAAGACCGGCGATCTGGTGGTGGATCAGGGCGTCGGCATCAGCGCGGTGCTCACAGCGTGCCCGGCGGTCGGCATTCCCGATTTCACCGGCGACATCACGCAATTCGCCACGGTGGGAGACCGGACAGCAGGCAACATCGATGTGACCGCAGCGATCACCAACCTGCGTTCAACCTGCAACGAGACCGGCGAGCGCGTTTACACCGAAGCCAGTTTCGATGTGCACGCCCGGCGCAGCGACACCCGCGGTGCGCGCACCGTGCGCCTGCCCTATTTCGTCACTGTGCTGCGCGGTGGCACTTCGGTGGTCAGCAAGCGGGTGGGAACTGTCACGCTGACTTTTGCTGATGGGCAAGAGCGCGCCCGCGGATCGGCGCGTGCAGGTTCTTACATCACCAAGGCTGATGCCTCGCTTCCGCCCGACATCCGCACGCAGATCACCAAGCGCCGCAAGCCCGGAGATCCCGAGGCCGCGCTTGATCCGCTGACCCTGCCTGAAGTGAAGGCAGCGATTGCGCGCACGCGATTTGAAATGCTGGTGGGCTTTCAACTGACCGAAGAACAGCTCGCCTTCAACGCCACCAAATAAGCGTCGCTCATCGCCCGGATTGCGCCCGTGCTTTGCAGCGCGCGCGAAAAGGGCTAACGGCGCGGGCCATGTCACAGATAGTCACTCTCTACGCCGCTTTTGCAGGCGTCATCGAAAATGCGCTCACCGAATTGGTGGCAGAAGGCGTGCTGCCTGCCGGCACATCCTTTGCCAATGTCACCTTGGAGCCGCCGCGCGATGCCGCCCACGGCGATCTGGCGACCAATGCGGCGATGGTGCTGGCCAAAGGTGCAGGGATGAACCCCCGCGCGCTGGCTGAAATGATCGTGGGCAAGCTGTCGGCCCATCCCCAGATCACCAGCGCCGAAATCGCCGGACCCGGCTTTATCAATCTGCGCCTCGCGAGCGAGGCATGGCTG